>JAKFFN010000027.1:0-8562 GCA_036675025.1 Candidatus Sumerlaeales bacterium
CATACATCCATAACGTACAGCGTATCATGGCTGTCGCGGCCGACGGTGACAATGGCGGCGTAGTCGCCGTCGCGGGTGGTGGATTTGCCAAGAGCCGGATCAAGAAAACCGTAATATTTCAGATCATTCGTGTGCGGATAGGGACGCTTCACCAGGGCTGTGTCGCCTTCTCGTTCCATAGTTTTGCGAGAGGCTTCTTCCTGCTCAAGGGTCAGCCCACTGGCAACCGGTTCGATGATGCCGGCGGGTGATTTGAAACGGCTCCACTGGGCGCTGTCGAAAATGCGGTCGTCATCGTTAAGCGGACTGTTCTGTTTCTCCTTCATGAACGACGCATTGCCGTTGGCTGCGCGCAGCTGCATGAGCTTGAGGTAATCCTCTTTCGATTCCCAGAAGACCGCGGTTCCCTCCTTCATGGCTTCTTCGTTGGAAGCGTAGAATGCGCGGGCGGTGTCGGCGGAGTCAGGATCGGTGCGGTCGGTAAACAGGCGCTGCCATTCCGACCACAGATCCTGGCGTTCGGCCCAATTCATAACGCTTTTGTAGAGCTTGCCCTTATAGCCGGGGCGCTGCAGCAGCGTGCTGAGCAGGGAACTGGAATGAAGGATGGTGCCCACGATGGTGATGTGGGTGTAGTTATCGCCGAGGTGTTCGATGATCTCATCGTACTTCGCCTGGAGTTTTGTGCGGCCGCTGGAGGTGAGAACCATGCGCGATTGCTCGACGTCGTCGAGTATGATGCGTGTGGGACGATACTCGCCGTGGCTGATGCCTCGCATTTCGCTGCCGGCGCTTAGGGCTTCTACCATGACGCCGTTGAACTCGAAGGACCGCTTGTTGCTTTTGATGCGGGGTGCACGGCCGCCGAAGAATGCATCGCGAATCACGGGGTTTGTGCGGAGCTCGCGCAGGATGGTGGCAATGCGGCCCTGGCTTTGCTGCATGGTGGCACTGATGATGACGATGTGGCGGTCGCGGCGGGAGAGGACATCCATGAGAACAAACAGCAGGGTGTGGATAGTGGACTTGGCGGCGCCGCGGGGTGCGGCAATGGCAAGGCGGCGTCCTTCGCGATTGGGCAGCGGCTGCTCTTGCTGACGTTTGTATTCTTCGAAGGAGAAACGGTGCATCTCGTTGAACTCGTGGCGGCAGTAGTAGGGTAGAAACCGGCGCGCGAAGGTTTCCGGGTCGGCAGTGAGAGCCCGGGCTTCGTGATCGGATATGACGGGCGCGGTGGGCGCGGGAACGGCGTCGGGCTTCCGGGCACGCGGCGGCCGGGGCGCGCGGGCGGGCGTGGGTGAATGCGCAGGCCGGGTGGCGCCGGACGTGCAGGTTGCACAGATGGCAGCGGCCGGTTTTGACGCTGCGGGAGTCGGGTCGAGTGAGGTGTGTGTATGCATAGTGGAGCAGTTTATAGTGGGCAAAAACTGGATGCGGAATTCCCGCACGGACCCTGAGGGACCCTTAGAGACCCTTAGTCTAATTATGAATTATGAATTATGAGTTATGAATTGTGGGGCTGCGAGCGCTTCGCGGGTTTGGACGGGTAAGCGCCGGGTAGGACGGGCAAGCACCGGGTAGGACGGGCACTCCTGCCGGTCTCAGTGGACGTTACTCTACCAACGACTGGTAAGCTGGATTCGAACGCTGCATTGGCAACGGTGCGCTCCGCGCACAGCCTGAGCGGCGCCAGGTCGCCGCACTCCAGAAAGATGGCGAGCGCTTCGCGGGTTTGGGTTGGTGGTGCGATTTCTAAGAGCGCCAGCAAGCGGGCGCACTCCTAGAAGGTGCGTTAGTACGATAAAGTGCGCTTCGCGGATCGGGGTTGGTGGGTTTATCCGGTGCTTCGCACCGGCGGGCAGGATGCCCGCGCTCCCAGGGTTGGCGCTCCCAGGGTTGGGCGCTCTTAGGGTTGGCGCTCCCGGGGTTGGCGCTCCCGGGGTGGGCGCTTCGTGCGCGGGGGATTGCTACTGCTGCTGAATTGCCTGCAGCTCTGCGTCGAGGCGGAGGTAGTCTTCCAAGCCTAGTTGTTCGGCTCTTGTGGTGGGGGAGAGGTCCATTTTGCCCAGGGCGGTTTCTACCTGTTCTCTTGTGAGGCCGAAGCCGGCTGCTACGAGGCTGTTGGGAAGCGTTTTGCGGCGGTGCATGAAGGCGGCGTCTACTACTCGAAAGAAGGCAGGGCGGCCGTTTTTGTCGCGGCGGATGTCTGCGGGGATCGGCTTGCGCTTAAACAGCACGACTTCGCTTTCCACTTTGGGCGGGGGGAGAAAGCTGCGGGCGGGGACATCGACGACGTGTTCGACGTCTGCGTAAAACTGTACCTTGATCGTAATGCTGCCGTTTTGTTTGCTGCCGGGGCCTGAGCGCAGGCGCACTGCGACTTCGCGCTGCATCATTAAAGCCATGGCCTCGAAGGGTACTTCGTTTTCGAGTAGCATCATGATGAGGGGCGAGGTAATCTGGTAGGGGATATTTCCGGCGATAAGGAAGCGCCGGCCTTCATCGTGGGCGGCTTTGGCTGCGGCGGCGTAATCAAAATCGAGAGCGTCGCCGTAGTGAAACTGGAGGCGGTCCTGGAAGTCGAGGTGGGTTAGCAGGATCTCGTTGTGCAGGGGCACGAAACGGCGATCCATCTCGATGCCGGTGACGCGGGCGCCGGAGAGGGTGAGCATGACGGTAAGGTTTGCGGGGCCGCTGCCGATCTCGACGACGTCGGAGTTGGCGTCGGGCTGAATGGCGCGGGCGACATCCTGAAGAACGAATTCATCGCGAAGGAAGTGCTGGCCAAGACCGCGGTTGGCCCACAGGCCGTGGCGCCGCAGGAGGGACTCGAGAGAAGTACTCATCACTAATATACGACGGAAGAGAGGTAAGCGAATTTTGACACAAAGGCACAAAGGCGCGAAGAAAAGCAAAAGAAAGGAAAGCCTGTATATGCTTTTCGAAAAATCATGTGGTGGTTATATCCAGTAATTTTATAAAGTTGAGACTTCAAAAGCCGGTTAGATATCGAATCAGGAACCTGGGTGGAATAAGACTGAGAGTTGAGTTTTCTTTTTTGTCCTTCTTTGTGCCTTCGTGTCTTTGTGTCAAATATGCGAGTTATGCAAACTGACGCAGGAACCTTACGTCGTTTTCGTACAGCGGGCGCATGCTGCTGAGGCCGTATTTCAGCATGGTGAAGCGCTCTACGCCGAGGCCGAAGGCGAAGCCGCTGACTTCGCTGCTATCGTAGCCGACGTTTTCGAGAACCTTCGGGTGAACCATGCCGGCGCCGCCGACTTCGATCCAGCCGGTGCCTTTGCAGACGCGGCAGGTTTTGCTGGCGCCGCGGCAGACGAAGCATTGTACGTCGACCTCTGCACTGGGTTCGGTGAAGGGGAAGTAGCTGGGGCGGAAGCGGGTGTTAAGGCCGGCGCCAAACATGGACTGCAGGAACTCGCGCAGGGTGCCCTTGAGATGGGCAAGACTCACCTCGCGGTCGACATAGAGACCCTCAAGCTGATGGAACACCGGCGAGTGGGTGGCGTCGACGTCGTCCACACGGTAAACGCGGCCGGGGCTGATGATGGCCACGGGCGGTTTATGGGAAAGCATGTGGCGCACCTGCACCGGTGAAGTATGGGTGCGCAGGATGAGCCCACCGGGCAGATAAAACGTATCGTGCATATCGCGGGCGGGGTGGTTTGCGGCGATGTTGAGGGCGTCGAAGTTGTTGTACTCGCTCTCGACCTCGGGGCCGGTGGCGACTTCGTAACCCATGCTGACGAGCACGCGGACCATCTCATCCATGGTGCGGACGAGGGGGTGGACGGAACCGCGGGGGAGAGCCGAGGTGCCGGGAAGGGTAACGTCGACGGTTTCGCTTTCGAGCTTACGCTGCATGGCTTCATCGGAAAGGGCAGCGTGGCGGGCGGCATAAGCCTGCTCAACGCGGATAGCGGAACCATTAATGGCCTGGCCGGCGGCCGGTCGCTGCTCAGCGGGGAACTCACCAAGGCGTTTCATCAGGGCGCGGATGGGGCTCTTTTTGCCGAGAATTTCGGGCTTAAGGGTATCCAACGCCTTAATGTCGACGGCGGCGTCGATGGCCGCAAGGCCGTTGCGTTCGGCTTCTTTCAAGCTGTTTTCCAGCGATGTGTCCAGGCTGCTCATTTTGTAAATCTGCACCTTACGGTTTGTGGGTTACACGTGGGTATACCGAGCATCGGTGATATGGTTCATTTTAGCCGAGAAAGGGGGAAGGTGGCGGCGTGGCGTTCTTGCTAATTATGAATTATGAGTTATGAATTATGAATTGAGGTGCGGCTGCGCCGCGGAGGATTGGATAGAGGCAAATGCATAAGCAGAGCTTGCTGCTACGCAGTAACACAGAGGCGCAAAGAGCGCGGAGAGTAAGGAAAGAGGAAAATGCATAACACAGAGGCGCAAAGAGCGCAGAGAGTAAGGAAAGAGGCTTAATGGATAAAAACAAGGGAGCAACTGGCGTACGCTAAGGTAGGCTGGGCCAACAGTAATGATCAGCGGGGTCAAAGGTTGACAGGGGGTGGTTGTGGGGGCTTGGGTTCTGGTTATGATTATTGGCGTTGGGATTGACCTGGCTGAGGTGGGACGGATTCGGGAGGTGCTTGCGCGGCGGGGTGATCGTTTCCTGGCGCGGGTGTTTTCTGAGGGGGAGCGGGAGTATTGCCTGGCAAAGGCGGATCCGGCGTTGCACCTGGCGGCGCGGTTTGCGGCCAAGGAGGCTTTTGCGAAGGCGGTGGGCACAGGGGTTTCTGGCGGGATGCGGTTTTCCGATATCGAGGTGGTGCGGGATGCGGCGGGTCGTCCGACGCTGGAGCTTTCGGGTTATGCGCGGGAGCTGGCGGCGAGCATGGCGGTGCAGACGATTCATTTGAGCTTGACGCACACACGGGAGACGGCGGGCGCCGTGGTGGTTTTAGAAGCGTAGAAAGTAGAACGTAGAATGTAGAATGTAGAAGACGGGCGGAGTTGAGAGTTAGGGGGAGAATGGTGCTCAGGCTGGGCGGGGGAGTGGATAGTTGACAGTGGACAGTTGACAGCTGTGGGGGCGGCTTTGCCGCGAGGATTGGGTAGAAGCAAATGACGCGCAAGGGGCGCAGGGCAGGCCGGAGGCGGGAACTGACGCTGGACAGTTGAAGTAGTGTTCAACTCTCAACTCTCAATCGTCCACTGTCCATTGTCCATTCTCGTGGCGGTGTACCAATTGGTACGGTTTTGTTTGACACGGGGCAACTCTGGAGCTAGGCACGTGTAAAAATGCTGACATGGGGATGACGTTATGCGCAATATGAAGGCTTTTACCCTGATTGAGCTGTTAATTGTGGTAGCGATTATCGCCATATTGGCAGCGATAGCGGTGCCGAATTTCCTGGAGGCGCAGACGCGGGCGAAGGTTTCGCGCGCTAAAGCTGACATGCGCAGCATGACCACTGCCATCGAGACTTACCTGGTGGATTATAACACCTACCTTTACTGCAACGGCAACTCTTCTGGCTTCAGGACGAAGGGCAGGCCGAACTCGCGGGAAACGTTTGAGCGGTTGTCGACCCCGATTGCTTATATTTCCAGTGCGGCGGGTTTCATTGATCCGTTCAAGCCGAAAGGCATGTGGGATCGTCCGTGGCAGGCGACGGGTAATTTTCCAGCGCGAGACATTCCCAGTTCTGTCTATTATTTCTACACAGCGCGCAATGGCAACGGCGACGCCAATGCCCGCTGGGATGAGCTGGAGAAAACCGGCGAGGCCAAGCCGCTATGGTACCTGCTGGAATCCAGCGGTCCGGATGGATACCGCCACAATATGCTCGACGCCTTGAACCTGCGTCCGCCCACGGATCCGCACTTGTTTTCGGCCATTTATGATTCGACCAACGGAACCGTGAGCCGCGGAAGCATGTGGAGGTGCGGTGGTAACCCGGGAGCAAAAAAGACGGACGCCGCTTTTTACAGGATGGTTCAGAACCAGTATAACTAGTTAGTGATTAGTGGCTAGTGGCTAGTGGTTAGTGGACCGTTGAATTTGGATTTTCTTGATTTTCCAGGGCGAACCTTCGGGTTCGCCTTTTCTTTGCTTACTGCATTACGCGCGTAAAAAGTGCTCGACAGTTAGTAGTTAGTGAACTGGTTTTGATGCAGATTTTAACGAGAGAGAGTGGTTGTATTATGCCTGGGATGTTTAAGTTTACGGCGGCTGTCGCTTCGAGTATTTTGACTATGGTTGTCGGCGGTAATTCGGCGCTGGGGCAGACGACTGCGCCGGCTACGGGCCAACCCAATTTCGTCATCATCCTGGCTGACGACCTGGGCTATAACGATCTCTCGTGCTTCGGATCGCCGCTGATAAAGACGCCTAACATTGACGCGATTGCGGCCAAGGGCGCAAAGTTTACGGATTTTTATGTGATGCCAAGCTGCACGCCGAGCCGGGCTGCGCTGATGACGGCATCGCTGCCTACGCGGGTGGGTTTTGGTGATAACCTGCAGCACGTGAACGGACGGTTTTCGCCGAGCCAGGTGGTGCACCCGGATTCGCCGTATGGGCTGAACCCGGACGAGGTGACGCTGCCTGAGATACTGAAATCGGCGGGATACTCGACGGGTATGGTGGGCAAGTGGCACCTGGGCGACGCGGAGAAGTTTAACCCGGTGCATCACGGTTTTGATTACTATTTTGGCGTGCCCTACAGTAATGACATGAAGCCTTTCTACTACCTGCAGGGAGCGAAGAGGCTGGACGAAAAGCCGAACAATGACCTGCTCACGAAACGGTTTACGAAGGAGGCTGTGGGGTTTATCGAGAAGCAGGGGGATAAGCCTTTCTTCCTGTACCTGGCGCATGTGATGCCGCATACGCCACTGGGAGCGTCGCCGGAATTCAAGGGGAAGTCGCCCCGGGGCGAGTTTGGCGATGCGGTGCAGGAACTGGACTGGAGCGTGGGCCAGGTGATGGATGCGCTGGAGAAGAAGGGCGTGGTGGATAACACGCTGGTGGTGTTCCTTTCAGATAATGGCCCGTGGCATGCCCGCGGAGAGAACGGCGGCAACGCGACGCCGCTGCGTGGGGCGAAGGGCTCGACGTATGATGGCGGCGTGAAGGTGCCGTGTGTGATGCAGTGGCCGGGAGTGATTGAGCCGGGCACGGTAACGGGTGAAGTGGCGACGGTGATGGATTTCCTGCCGACGTTTGCGGGGCTGGCGGGAGCGGCGGATAAGGTGCCGACGGATCGGGTGCTTGATGGCAAGGACATCGCCGGGCTGATTAAGGGCGAAGCCGGTGCGAAATCTCCCCATGAGCGGATTTTCTATTATTTCGGCGATGAACTGCATGGGGTACGGAGTGGCAAGTGGAAGCTGCGCGCTGAGAACAACATGAAGAATGAGAACGTGTATATGCGGGAGTGGCGGGAGACGACCGTGACGATCCCGATGGCACTGTATAACCTGGAGACGGACCCGGGTGAGCAGAAGGATGTATCGAAGCATAACGAGGCAGTGGTGAAGCGTCTGCAGGGCTACCTGGATGCGGCGCGGAAGGACACGGGGGATACGCTGACGGGGGTGAAGGGAAGCGGCGGCAGGCCGGTGGGGCGGCGGTAATTAACAATTATCAATTACTAATTACTAATTACTAATTACTAATTACTAATTGTGGAGCGGCTTCGCCGCGGATGATTTGGGGAGAAGCATAATTGCAAAGGCAAGGCCGCGTGGGGAGTTGTTTTTTATCGGTTGGTTGTCAACTTGTGGGTGTGCGGGGTCGTCTAATTCTGGCTTAGTAGATTTTTACGGGCTTGGTAGCTTTCTTTTGGCTTAGAAGCTTTCTTTGGGCTTAGAAGCTTTCTTTGGGCTTGGTAGATTTTTATGACATTGTCGGCTTCCCATACTGGCGGTGATTTGCCGCTGCAGGTTGCTTTGGCCGGGATAGCGCGCGGGCCGGAGTGGGGGGTGCTTGCGGTGGAGGCGACGCTGCGGCTGGCGGATGCGCTGGGTTGCAGTGATGTGCACATTGCTTCGGTGAAGGGTGCGCTGGTGGTGCGGGGGCGGGTGCATGGAGCGCTGTTTTTGATGGCGCGGGTGGAGGGTGACCAGCGGGACCTTATGATTGCGCGTCTGAAGGTGCTGGCGCGGCTGCCGACGTTTAAAAAAATGGAACCGCAGGATGGGCGGATTGAGTGGGCGCTTGGCGCTTCGGAGGGTGTTGCTGGTGGCGCTGGTGGTGGGAGTGTCAGTGGGGGTGGGGGTGGGGGTGTCGCCGGTGGGGCGGCGGAGACGTCTGGGGTAGGTGCGCTCCGCGCACAGGCAGAGCGGTGCCAGGTCACCGCACTCCAGAAAGATGGTGGTGCGAGCAGCGCTGGTGGTGGGGTTGGCGCTGGGGGCGGAGGTATCGCTGGTGGGGCGGCGCGGTTGTTGCGGGCTTCTTTTCTGCCGACGATTCATGGTGAGAATGTGGTGATCCGGTTTCCTCGGGAAGATCGTGATGAGGAATTGTCGCTGGAGACGCTGGGGATGAATCCGGAATGCCTGGCGGCGGCGAAGGGA
>JAKFFN010000088.1:0-39901 GCA_036675025.1 Candidatus Sumerlaeales bacterium
TCACGGTGCCGGCGATCCAGCCCCGTCAAGTCGGTGTGGTCTGAACAACTTGACACGTCACCGACTGCAGGCCAACCCCGGCGCAAAGGCGATTTCCGAGTCGTCGGTCTGGCCCTCAGCGGCTTCTTTTTCATAGGCGACTACGAAGCCGTCGGTTGGATCACCGGCAATGGAAGGCGCGGCGTTGGTTTCGGGAGCCGGCAGATTGCCGATGGGTTGCCAGGTGCTGCCATTGTCTATGGAGCGGGCAAGCGCAATGGTGCTGGTGGCGTTAGCCGTATCATCGGCAAGCCAGGCTGCCATCCATGTGCCGCCGTGGTTGGTGGCAAGGGCGATGTTCTGGTTATTGGAGAATTGAGCGAAGGCGGCCGAGACTGTTCCTGCGCCTGCCCAGGTGCTTCCATTATCTGTAGAGCGGGCGCTCGATATGGCCGAGGCCGGGTCAGAGGCATAAACGACAAGCCAGTTTCCAAGGCCGTCAGTTGCGATGTCAGGCCGTACGCCTGCTGCAGCAATTGACAGTTGCTCCGCTGGCACCAGCCATGATGTGCCGTTACTGTTGGAGCGAAGAACCTGAACGCCAAGCTGTGAGGCTTCGGGCGTTCCGAGGGCGTTATCTTTTGCCGTGTAGACCGCTACGACGTTGCCGCGTGCATCGCTGGCAATGCGTGGTCGCAAAGCAATGACGGACTCTGTAGGCAGGCCCGGTTCAATCTGCTGAATCGGGGCCCACATAATATCCTGCGCCTGCACGGGCTGTGCTGTGGCGCCTGCTACCATTATGGCTAGAGCGGCCAGTTTACTGCATAGCGACCCCTTGCCGATATACACCTTTTCCATACGTCCCTGATGCCCCCATGATCGTGATGCATTAACAAAAGTCATTCGTGAAGCGTGCGCGTGATCAATTCACCTTCAGCCATGGTGAGAGTGGGCATCAGTATCGGCAAGGAAAAAGAAGCGTACTGCAAAAAATATGGGCATGGCACCGTGAAGTTGCTCTGAATAAAAGAGACCACATCCACGGGTTTGAGTCGTTGGATGTGGTCTGCACTTTGTGGGTCTACCCGTTTCGGAGTAACCCACTAACTGGTAGTCTGAAGTCTGTTATTGAGGAGCAGGTACTGGTGTGGCCTGGTTCTCGGGCGGCATATTTACGTCAACGGTAGGAACCGTTACGTCTGCCTGGGTAGTACCGACATCAACATCGGCTGCATCAACATCAAAGTTAGGAGCATCAAGTTCTCCCTTTGTGGTTACGTCGACATCTGGAACGTTGCCTTCGTCTGTCTTCTCTACACGGCAGCCTGTCAGTGTCAGAGCCGCAGTAGCCGCGATCATTGCAAGCATTGTTGTGAACTTCATAACCAATCCCCTTCTAAAGGTGGTAATTTGTTAACGTTATTAAACGATCACTGTTATATCAGCCAGACCTGTGCCACCAAAAGATATACTTTCCATATTGGGAGTGAGGCATTGGATTTTTAGAACTTACAACTTTGCCTGCACAGGATTGTCCTATTGTTTTCGACCACAACCGCTGGCCAACCGACGGTTGTTGCATTGTAAAATTTACGGGCTGTTCTTCAGAGTATGACGTATAGGCCGCTTCACATTGCTCTGTTTCTTTTAATACTGTTTAATGGATTTGCCGCGGAAGATGATGGGCTTAAACGGCGGTTCATATCCATGTCGGAGCCGTGGAATCCTGCGCCGGCTGATTTCAAGCTGCCAGAGCGACAGCACCCCTACCTGTTCCTGGACAAAGAGGAGTTGCAGGCGCTTTTCAGGCGAGGCACTGATCCGGATTTGCCCTGGGCGCAAAAGCAGTATGCACAAGTATTAAAGGAAGCAGATGCTACATTGGAGCGTCCGCTGAAAATCCCGGATCTACCCGGCGAGTGGAGCCATCATTATGTGTGTGAGCGGTGCGGGGTAAAGCTGACGCCGCAGGGGAAGTCGCATGACTGCCCGAGGTGCGGGAAAAAATACTCGGGCTGGCCCTATGATGGGGTAATCGCGGGCATGGATCACATGAAGAATATCGATAACGGCCTGGCGCTGGGTCTGGCATTTCAACTGACGGGTAAAGTGGAGTATGCACTGCGGGCGCGGGATACCCTTCTTGCCTATGCAGACCGCTATACCAGCTTTCCTATACATGACTACCAGGGCACGCAGATGACACGGGGAGCGCGGTTGTTTGCACAGACCCTTAATGAAGCTATCGGGATTATTCCCATGGCATGGACTTACGATCTCATTTACGATGCGCCTGGCACTACAGCGCAGCACCGCGAGAGAATCGTAAACGGTCTGCTGCGTCCGGCGGCGCTGATTATCCGGCGTAATGACATGAGCGTCAGCAACTGGCAGTCGTGGCATAACGCCGCCATTGCTGCCGTTGGATTTGCTATTGAAGATCCGGCCATGGTGGCGCACTCCATCTCCGGCGTGAGCGGACTGCGCTTCCAACTGGAGAAGAGCATCCTGTCAGATGGATTCTGGTACGAGGGCGCAACCTCCTATCACTTTTATGCGCTTAAAGCGCTCCAGAGCCAGGCGCTTGCAATGAAGGCTGCCGGCATGGATGCGTACCTGGAGCCGAAGTTTCGTAAACTGTATGAGGCTCCGCTGGATTATGTGTTTCCGGACGGTAGATTTCCGGCCGTAAATGACAGCGATCCTTCATTTATCACTGATGAAGATGCCCATTATGAAGTCGCTTACGCCTGGTACGGGGATGAGAAGTTTGGTACGATTGCCAGGGAAGGGGGCCGGAACAGTCGTGATGCTTTTTTATACGGAGCGGAGCAACTGCCGGAGAATGAAGAGCCTGCCGGTGAAAGCAGCATTTTCCCGGAACTGGGAGCAGCAATGCTACGGCAGCTGGATACGTCGAATCCATTGGCGTTGCATCTGGACTTTGGCCCTCACGGCGGGGCGCATGGCCACCCGGATAAGCTGGGGATCATTCTGTACGCTAACGGTACTGACGCGCTGCCGGATGCAGGGCGCCTTAATTACGGGGCACCGCTGCACGGCAAATGGTACAAGACTACGCTGGCTCATAATACGGTGATTGTTGATGGGAAGAACCAGAAGGGGGCGGAGGGGCGACTGGTTACTTCATCGTTTGACGGTCTGGTTCAAATGGCTACGGCGGTGTGCGACACTGTTTATAATGATGCGGTTCTCACGCGCAGTGTGGCTCTGGCGCCGGAATACCTGCTGGATGTGGTATCGGGCGAGAGCAGCCGGAAGCGAACCTGGGATCTGGCTTGTCATGGCCGCGGTAGTGCTGAGTGCAACCTGGATCTTCAGCCGGCAAATTTGCCGCAAAAATCTGACGGCTACCAGGTGCTGAAGAATGTGCGGGCGGCGGATGCTGATGCCGGGTTTCATGTTACGTTTAAAAGCGGGGAAGGGAAAACCCTGCATCTGAACCAGGCGAATACAGGTGCTGCCCGGGTAATTGTTGCGGATGGCATTACTGATAGAGAGGTGACGACGTGCCCCGTAGTGCTGACACGCAAAGAAGACACTTCTGCCACCTGGATTACAGTGATAAGCCCGTATGACGACAGCGCAGTTGGTTACTCCTGCACTGCAATGGAAGATGGATGGCACGTATCAGTAACGAACCCGGCGGGAACGGACAGTTACAATGTTACGCAGGGAACTGCCCGCCTTATCGGCACCACAAGAGAAGCAGACTAGCCAGCAATTGCTTGCCGGCTATGCTGTTTATTTTTTGGCGGATGCAAAAAGACTGACGGCCAGGCCTCCGGCGAGCCAGCCCGGTTCGCGCTGGTGTTCGTCTTCAATCCTGCGCAGCCGCGCCGACATCACTTCTTCGCGGCCGAGGTACCCAATTACCTTGCCAGGCTCTGAGCGGCAAACCACGGGTAGCCTGCCAACGCCGCGCTGCAGCATGCGAACGACGGCGTCATGCAGGTTCTCATCATCGAATCCTACAATGAGATGTCTGGAACCAGCCGCGAGAACTGTGATGTGGGGATTGCTTTCTTCAAGGGCACGAATGACGTCGCCGCGGGTGACAATGCCCGCAAGTTCTCCGGTTTCGTTCAGGATTGGGAGCGCATGGTGGCGGGTGTAATCGGGATGATGACGAGCCATGGCATCAGCAAGTTCGCGGACGGTCATGGTAAGAGGCACAGTCTGCACGTAGGGATCCATAACGGCCCCAACGGTTGACTGGGTCAGAATGTCGGGTTCATACTCGGCGCGAATTCGCAGGCCGCGGCGGGCGAGCTTTTCTGTCATGATGGAATTTGGCAGTACGAGCATCGTGATGGCAGTGGCAATAACGCCGACTAGCATGAGGGGGAGCACGGCGTTATAGTCGCGGGTGATCTCGAAAGCAAAAATGATAAACGCGAACGTTGCGCGGGAGGCTGCGGCAAAGACTGCGCCCATGGCGACAAGGGCAAAACCGCCTGGCGAGAGTTCTGCTCCCGGGAAATAGTGGTTAACAGCGTGGGCAAACAGAGCGCCAAGGGCTGCGCTGATCATAAAGGTAGGCGCGAGCAACCCGCCGGAGGTTCCGGACCCAAGGGAAATGAGAAGGGCTGCCGCTTTGAATATAACGATTGCGCCAAGAGCGGAGAGGGTGAGCTGGTCGGTGAGAATATTGGAAATGGCTTCGTAGCCTACACCAAAAACAACAGGGTGGAAGAAGCCGATGAGGCCAAGAGCGAGACCACCGATGGCGGGCCACCACAACGGATCGAGGGGCAACAATTCGAATCCATCCTCAATAAGGTAAAGGAGCTTCTGCAGCAAAATGGCTGTCAGGCCGCAAAGGCCGCCCAGCAATATATACCACGGGAGAGCGCCGGGGAGACCAAAATCGGGATTACCAACATCAAACATCGGGCCATGGCTGCCGGTGATGGACATGTGCACACTGGTTGCAAGGGTGCTGGCGACAACCAGGGGGATGAAGGAGCGCGGTTTAAACTCGAACAGCAGCAGTTCGATTGCGAGTACGACAGCTGCAATGGGCGCACTGAAGGTGGCGGCCATACCGGCAGCCGCGCCGCACGCGAGAAGCACTTTTCGCTCGGCAGCGGTGACCTTAATCATCTGGCCTATGGCGGAACCAAAGGCGCCACCGGTCTGGATGATGGGACCTTCCGCACCGAAGGGCCCGCCGGTTCCGATGGCGATGGCGGCCGAGAGCGGCTTGAAGAAAGCGACTTTTGGGCTGATGCGGCTTCTATTGACGATAACAGCTTCCATGGCCTCGGGGATGCCATGGCCGCGGATTTTTGATGTGCCGAAGCGCGCCATCAGGCCAATGATTAACCCACCAATAACAGGCAACAGGATGACGATAGCGCCCATCTTATGGTGGGCAGGCTCTGTCATAAGGAAACTGAACTTCTGATAGAAGAAGACGTTGGTAAACAGGGCGATCAGGTTATAGAGCAGGAAAGCAATAAAACCGGTTACGACGCCAATGAGAGCGGCCAGCCCTGAAACGTAGAATAGCCTGAAACCAGAGGCCGGGGTCTCTTTAATGGCTTCCGTAATTGCGGTACTGTCGCCTTCTCTCACGTGGTAAATCTCCTAAAATTAATAAAGGGAGAAGACCTGTCCGCTAAGAAAGAACCGCAGAAGCGAAGACATACATGGCACCAGAATGGACACCCGTGACCTTCCGCCCCCTAAAGCTTATGCAATTTTCCGCGTATGCATTCGTTTCAGCTTCAAATTGAAACGCATTTTTCCTTGCCTGCATGAGTTGGCGCAGACGCTGTAGGGACATACCGTGTTGTATGCAGACAGTAAGAAAAACGATGGGATTTGAGCGGACAAATGAGCGACACTTCTTTTGATTGCATTGTTATTGGCGCAGGACCCGGCGGCTATGTGGCTGCCATCAGGGCGGCTCAGTTAGGGTTTAAAACCGCCATTATCGACAAAAGAGGTCGCCTTGGTGGCACATGCCTGAACATCGGATGCATCCCCAGCAAGGCTCTGCTGGATAGCAGCGAGCTTTATCACATGGCTAACCATTCGTTTAAAGCCCATGGCATCTCGGCTGATGGGGTAAAAATCGACGTTGCTGCCATGATCGCCCGTAAAGACAAGGTTGTGGATGAGTTGACGCGCGGCATCGCAGGGCTCATGAAAAAGAATAAAGTTACTGTGTTTGAAGGCAAGGGCGAGCTGCTGGGCGACAGCAAGGTGAAGGTGACGGGCAACGACGGAAGTGAGCAGACGCTGACTTCGGCCAAGAGCATCCTGATCGCGACGGGTTCCACGGTTGCGGAACTGCCTTTTGCCAAGGTTGATGGCAAACTACTTGTCAGCTCGACCGAGGCACTGGAGCTGCAGGAAGTGCCAAAGCACCTGGTTGTTATCGGGGGTGGCTACATTGGCCTGGAACTGGGATCCGTATGGCTGCGGCTTGGCGCGGAAGTAACGGTGGTGGAGATGCTGCCGGAACTGGTGCCGTTTATGGACCGCGAGTGCGCGACGGCGCTGCACAAGTCTCTGCAGAAGCAGGGCATGAAGTTTATGATGGGCACCAAGGTTAATGGCATTGATACCAAGGGCAAGGTGGCAAAGATCAGCGTGACCGGGCCGGATGGCAAGGACGAGACGCTGGAATGCGACAAGGTGCTGGTTTCGATCGGCCGGCGCCCCTTTACCGACGGGCTAGGGCTTGAAGCGGCCGGTGTTGAGATGGAAGAGCGCGGCAAGATCAAGATTGATGACCACTTTAATACGACGGCGGCGGGCGTTGCGGCTATCGGCGACGTTGTACGCGGTCCCATGCTGGCTCACAAGGCTGAGGAAGAAGGCATTGCCTGGGCGGAAAACCTGGCGGGCAAAGATGGCCATGTGAATTATGACGTAATTCCGTCGGTGGTTTATACGTGGCCGGAGGCATCGAGTGTCGGTATGACGGAAGAGCAGGCACGCGAGAAACATGGCGATGATGTAAAGGTGGGCAAGTTCCCCTTCGCTGCCAATGGCCGCGCGAAGGCCATGAACGAGCGTGAAGGTTTCTGCAAAGTGATTTCGGGCCCGTATGACCGGGTGCTTGGTGTTCACATTTTCGGGCCGCGTGCTTCTGATCTCATTGCAGAGGCTGCGACAGTTATGGAGTTTAACGGCACCGCCGAGGATATCTTCCGCACTTGTCACTCGCACCCGACGCTGGGCGAGGCACTGAAGGAAGCTGCCATGGCTGTGCACGGACGGGCGATCCATTTTTAGCAGAGCTTCCGGTATGCTAATTGCACCGACTGCCCTGACAACCCTATGACCGCAATGACCGCTCTGATTATACTGGCAGTGCTGATTCTGCTCAATGGCCTTTTCGCCATGGCAGAAACCGCCGTGGTTTCATCACGCAAGGCGCGGCTGAAGCAGCGGGCGCAGGAAGGCAGCAGGGCTTCTCGTGTTGCTTACAAGCTGGCCAAGCAGCCTACGCGATTCCTGGCGACGATACAGATCGGCATTACGGTTATCGGCATCCTGTCTGGTGCGTTTGCCGAGGAAAAACTTTCGCTGACGCTGCAGGGCTGGCTGGCGGAAGTTCCTTACATTTCGAGATACCGGGATTTGGTATCGACGGTAATCCTGGTGGGTACGCTGACGTACTTCGCCCTGGTTTTCGGCGAACTGGTGCCAAAGCGGATTGCCTTGATGTACCCGGAAACCATTGCCACAAGCATTGCGGTGCCGATGCGATGGCTGAGCCGCTTCGCGAGCCCTATCGTAAAGCTGTTCAGTATTTCTACAGATATCATTCTCCGGGTGATGCAGATAAAGCAGCCCGCGGAAGAGCCAGTGACGCCTGAAGAACTGAAGGTGATGATTGAAGAGGGCGCCAGCGCGGGCATTTTCGACCAGACCGAGCAAGACATTGTAACAAACGTATTCCGGCTGGCCGAGCGACGGGCTGGCGCAATCATGACGCCGCGCACGGAAGTGGTGTACCTGGATCTTAATGAATCGCCGGAATCTGTTCGGGCCAAGATACTGGAAGAGCCGCACGCGTTTTACCCGGTAGCCGAAGGGCACATGGACCATGTGCTGGGTGTGTTGAGCGCAAAAGACATCCTGACAAGAGTGCTGGCGGGCGAAGATATTGATATTCGCGTGTTGATGCACCGGCCGCTGGTGGTGCCGGAAAGCATCAGTGTATTACAGATGCTCGACAGCTTCCGGCAGAATCCGGCACAGATCGCTTTTATTACGGACGAGTATGGATCTATCGTCGGCATCGTAACGCAAAACGCCGTGGTAGAGGCCATCGTTGGGGAAATGCCGACATTGGAAGATTTGCGTGAACCGGACCTGGTGCTCCGCGAAGACGGCACTTACCTGGTGGACGGTACCATGCCCGCGGACGACCTGCAGGAAAAGCTGAAACTGCCGGCGTTGCCAAACCGTAACCATTACGATACGGTGGCGGGGTTTGCGCTGCTGCAGCTTCAGCGGATTCCTTCGGCAGGAGACGTTTTTGAATGGGGCAAAGCCCGGTTCGAAATTGTGGACATGGACGGTAAGCGGATCGACAAGCTACTGGTAACTCCGCCGCAACTGCTGGTTGATGTTGACGACGGTGGGGATTAAGCCGCTGCCATTTCAGGCTTTCCGTGTACTCATTGGAAAACTCGTAACTATTATCTCTTTTTTCCGTGCAATGCGTTTCACCGCCTGATTTACCGACAAAACGTCCGGTGCATTGCTGCTTGCGAGTTACGGATTTCCAAAGCTTTTTCATCCACAACTGCATCCAGGGATGGCATGGCGGAGGATCTGCGGATTCAGGGCACGTTGCCGGGCAGGAGCAGCCTCTTAACGACAATGGAGAATGGGAGCTCAGAAAATTAACATGCGAAAAGGCTTAACAATGATACCAGTACTTCTGTTTCCAACGATTGGTGCGGCGGCCGAAACATCGGCCACGGCAACGGGCGGGAATTATGACCTGGTGGTGTATGGCGGCACGGCGAGTGGAGTGGCGACAGCCATTTCCGGCGCTCGTGAAGGCCTGAAGGTTGTGTTGCTGGAACCGACAAAACACATCGGCGGAATGGTTACGGGGGGTCTGGGCCGTACTGACTTCGGTAACAAGAACTGCATTGGCGGACTTGCGCTGGAGTTTTATGAGCGCCTGGGCAAACATTACGATAAGCCGATTGAGTGGTACCCTGAACCGCATGTGGCGGAAGACACTCTTACAGCTATGTTAAAAGAGGCCAACGTGCCCGTGCTGTTTGACCACCGCCTGCAGGAACACGATGGTGTGACTACGGAAAGTGGCCGCATCAAAAGTATCAAGATGGAAAACAGCAGTGTGTTCAGCGCAAAGGTGTTTGCAGACTGCAGCTACGAAGGCGACCTTATGGCGAAGGCGGGGGTGACTTACACCTACGGCCGCGAAGGTGAAGATGAATTTGAAGAGAACCTGGCGGGGGTACGCGAGCGTACGCCCAAGCACCAGTTTATGGTAGACGTTAAGGGCACGGACGAAAACGGCAAGATGCTGCCGGAGATTCAGTCGGGACCTGAAGGCAAGGGTGAGGCCGGCGCTGCTGATAAGAAGGTGCAGGCTTATAACTATCGCATCTGCATGACGCAGCGGGAAGATATCAAGGTGCCATTTCCGAAGCCGCCGAATTACAACGCTGATCGCTATAAACTGCTGGCGCGGCTGATTGACGAGACGAAGCGGCAGACGGGTTCTGCGCCGAAGGTTAACCGCCTGATGGATCCCGGTCCGATTCAGAATGAGAAGACGGACACGAACAACAACGGCGCATTTTCTACGGATTACCTTGGCGGCAACTGGAACTACCCGGACGCTACCTACGCTGAGCGCGATAAGATCGTGGCGGACCACTATGATTATGTGGCGGGATTCCTCTACTTCCTGGCGAACGACCCGAGTGTGGCGCCGGAGGTTCGCGAGGAAATGAACACGTGGGGACTGGCTGGCGATGAGTTTAAGGATACAAACAACTGGCCGCGGCAGCTCTATGTGCGCGAGGGTCGGCGTATGCGTGGCGAGTATGTGATGAGCCAGCGCGACATCCAGACGACGCGAAGCAAGTATGACGTAATAGGCATGGGCAGCTATAACAGCGACAGCCACAACGTGCAGCGGATTGTAAACGAAGAGGGATTTGCGGAGAACGAGGGCGACATGCAGGTTTCGGTTCGCCCGTACCAGATCCCTTACCGTATGATCGTACCCAGGAAGAATGAAGTGCAGAACCTGCTCTGTCCGGTGACGTTCTCTGCAACACACGTGGCGTATAGCACGTTGCGCATGGAGCCGCAGTATATGATCATTGGCCAGGCGGCTGGTGTGGCTGCCAGGATGGCCGTAGAGAAACAGACGGCGGTGCAGGATGTGGATCACGAAGCGCTGAGCGATCGGCTGCTGGAACTGAAAGCCGTGCTGCTGCTGGATAACGACGCAGACGCAGGTTTTGAGGATCCGCGGAAAGAGTATGGCGCGCCGGGCGAGGAGTAGCTGGTAGCAACTGATGGGAGTTTCTAAACCCCGCCTCAACTGAGGCGGGGTTTTTTACTATAGGGACCTAGGATGGGTGGGGACAGGCATAGCTTTTCGCTATACGGGCGTGGCTTAAGATATAGCTGCCTTAAATGTGAACATTATACTTCCCGGATTTTAATTTAATGGTGCGGTACTTTTGTTTGTGTGAAATCCGGTCGGAGGCACTCCTATGGTAGTAACACACGAAATGGCTGGAATCCTGATCTCTATGTTGGGAATTGTTATCGTAGCACTTGCCGGCCCGATACCCCGGCAGGCTCACCGGTGGCATGTACCTGCCATTGAGCAGATTGAGCCAGCTATGATTACCTGGCTGACCCGCGCAATCGGGTTCGTGCTGTTTGTGCTTGGTGCTGTAACTCTGCTTAATCCCGCGTGAACATAGCGATATAATAAAACATTGAAACCCCCGCAGGAAATCTGCGGGGGTTCTTTTATTGTTCTATAGACTTTAATCCAGTTATGGGACGGGTGTGACGGGGAGCCGCTGCGCAACATACGTGGGATCAGCGAGCACGGCCTCAACGTTGACGACTGTTGTGAGGTTCACGGTTTCAACCTGCAAATTGGCAGGGAGTTCGTCAAACGGATACGGCGTGCCGGCGTATACGGTGATGGTCAGGTAAACCGTGCTGGGCGAAGATGTAAGAGGCGCGGCGGGAGGCCACGACTGCAGCCAGGGGTTTGCACTTGGGGTTTTGGCTACAGAGTGATCCCAGAAAAGAGCGCCGAAGGAAACGACGTTATGACAGATGGGTCCGCTGGTTGCGACGGTTGTGCTGGAGATGGGGTCAACACCCGTAACTTCACGCATGAGGGTGTTGGGCTCGCCGTTGGGGTCGTTGCCGATGTAGAAACGCACGCGGCGGTTCAGAGGTTCGCCGGGGGCATCGAACGTATCAAATTCCAGTATTGAGGAGATGGCACCCAGGTCTTCATCTATGTCGCGGTCGTCGAGATCGGGCTGCTGGAAGAATACCGGGCGTTCCGCGTAATTGACGGAGCTTGCGGGGATGATTGCATGCAGGTCACTGCCGGCAACAGCGTAATCGCCATCGTCATCGGTTCCGTCTAATGCTTCTTCGTCGGTAGCAGTGTCCTGGTCCTGGTTTACCCGATCACCGCCGCCGGCTGAAGAGGTCGTAGTGCCCTGGAAAACTGTAAGCGTGCCGGTGGTATTGCGGGCGCGTTTAATTTCGACGGAAAGAACTTCCATGGCGGCGCGGGCATTCGCCGTGGCGTCCATGCGGGCACGGGCCTTGTCGTGGCTCTGAAGCAGTTCTACAAACGCCCATACCACGCCTGACATGATGACCAGGATAATGGTGATGGCTACCACCACTTCAATAATTGTCATACCGCGTGCGGTGGAACGGGCGGTCGATGGCCGTAAGTGGCGAAGGGTTTTCGTCATGGGCCAAACCTCAGTTCATAGAGAACATCTTTATTCGGGCTTGTGCTGGTCCGGAAAGTTGGCGAGTAGCGGATAATCACCCGGGCTACGCCGGCGTCGCCCTCGGGAGTTTCGCCGCCGTAAAGGAGCGTGGTGCCGCTGAACTGGTAGGCGAGGTCGGGCTCCTGCGTGAAAGTTACAGGCGCAGTAGGCGTGTTGAGATTACGAATAGCCATGACGAGGGTGTTGCTGGTGTCGTCATCGCGGCGGATCTCTTCGGCTTTCATCTGCGCAAGGAGAACGGCCTTTGTTTCCAGTTCGGCTTCACGGGCGGAAATCAGGAACCGGGGAAACAGCATCAGGATGAGAACAATACCAACGAGAAGAATGGTGAGCGCAACGATGGCTTCCAGTAGAGAAACAGCTCGCTGGTTTGAGTGCCTGGAAATAATGCTAAACGGACGAGTCATCAATTAGGGCCTCGCCGCGTAAATTTTAGGTTTGGCGGTTGCCGAGTAGAGCCGGATCTCGCTAATGATGGGGCCCGTTGGCGGCGTTTGTGTTGTTTCACGAAGGCGGATATTGGCGTCATCGGAAACGCCGTTGGGCATAAAGCGGATGACCAGGAAGTTATTTGCCGTTGTTGCCGTGTAGGTTGTACCGCGGATGTTGGCATCAACAAGTTCAACCGTTTCAGGCAGAGCCTGCCAGGGCTGCACGAGTGCGCGGGTGTGGGCATCGAGGGTAGCGGGGTTCGGGTTATTGGAAGTGGAAGGGGGAATCTCATCGATCCAGAATCCGACTTTTGACAGGCCGGTTGCAGGCTCTTTCAGCTGAATGACAACGCGGTGCCACGCATTCCGGCTGACAGCAAGGCTGCGGGCATTCATCAGCACGTCTCGCACTGATTCTGCACCGCTGCGGAGACTGCGCCGCTGCTTCATGGCGCTGTAGGAATTCACAGCAACCAAGGTGAGAATCATAGCGATCAGCACCACGGCCATCAGCTCTGCGAGCGAAAAGCCTCTATGTCGATTTATCCTGATCCGCATGAAATTCAAAGGTCTATAGTTAGCCTGATCATGTATATGGCAGGGCTGGCAATGGCGTCAACCCCGTATGAACTTCTAATTGCAGCCACTTGCGAGGTATTGGCGATTGAAGAGAGCGGGGTTGCAAACGCAAAGAGACACAGGGGCGCAATTTTTTCGAAAGCGGGGTTTTTAATTACTAATTACTAATTACTAATTGAGGTGCGCCTGCGGCGCGAAGATCAGGCAGCAGTGCTGAGTGTGAACCTTTTCTAGTAGCAGTACTGAGTGCGCACCTTGGTTTCTAATCATTCGTGCCGGAGGCACTCCATAATTCGTAATTGGTAATTAGTAATTAGTAATTAGTAATTATTTTCACCCTCAAAATACATACCGCCGGCCTGGAGACCAGGCCGGCGGTAAATGGCACCCGAAGGGACTGACGTATCACTACGCCGGTCCTGAAATTACTTCTTTTTAGCGGCCGGCTTTTTAGCAGCGGCCTTTGGAGCAGCGGCTTTTTTGGCCGGTGCGGCTTTTTTAGCAGGAGCGGCTTTTCTGGCAGGAGCTGCTTTCTTAGCAGGAGCTGCTTTTTTGGCCGGAGCTGCTTTTTTTGCCGGAGCAGCTTTTTTAGCTGCAGCAGGCTTCTTAGCAGCAGTAGCCTTTTTGGCCGGAGCTGCCTTCTTAGCCGGAGCGGCTTTTTTCGCCGTCGCAGCTTTCTTAGCAGGAGCCGCCTTTTTGGCCGGAGCTGCTTTTTTGGTGGTTGCTGCCTTTTTGGCCGGAGCGGCTTTTTTAGCCGTCGCAGCTTTCTTGGCAGGAGCCGCCTTTTTCGGAGCTGAAGCCTTCGAGGAAGACTTCGATGCCGCTGTTTTCACGACTACCTCCTTCGTTTTGCTCGCAGACCCTTTGCGGGGTGCTGCGGCCTTTCCACTACCACTATCATCTACACTCGCTTGCGCTGCTGCAAGTATAGCTATTGGCACTCTGTAGGGGCTGCAAGAGACATAGTCCAGATTTGTTTTATGGCAGAAGCGAACTGATTTTGGATCGCCACCATGCTCACCACAGATGCCGCATTTAAGTCCATTGCGAGTGCTGCGGCCGGCTTCAACTGCAATTTCCATCAAGCGGCCAACGCCTGTTGTATCCAGGCTCTGGAAAGGATCGCCAGGCAGGATTTTGTTTTCTACGTAGAACGGAAGGAACTTACCGGCGTCGTCGCGGCTGTAGCCGTACGTCATCTGGGTAAGGTCGTTTGTGCCGAAGCTGAAGAACTCAGCTTCTTCAGCAATGTCATCAGCCGTAAGCGCAGCGCGCGGCACTTCGATCATCGTACCGACCATGTACTTGAACTTCTGGCCTTTTTCGCTCATCACTTCTGCAGCAACGCGGTCGATAAGAGTACGCTGGTTCTTGAGCTCTTCAACCGTGCCGATGAGCGGAACCATGACTTCGGGCAATACCTTCACACCCTTTTTGGTGAGGTCAGCGGCAGCTTCGAAGATGGCGCGTGACTGCATCTCGGTGATCTCGGGGAACACAATGCCGAGACGGCAACCGCGGTGGCCGAGCATCGGGTTAAGCTCGTGCAGCTGCTCAATCTTGCGATGGAGAACTTCAGCTTCTACGCCGAGATCTTTTGCAAGCTGGTTGATTTCTTTTTCACCGTGCGGAAGGAACTCGTGCAGCGGCGGATCAAGCAGACGGATGGTAACGGGCAGCCCGTTCATTTCCTTGAAGATTCCGGCGAAGTCATCGCGCTGGTACTTGATCAGCTTGGAGAGTGACTTGCGGCGGGCAGCTTCGTTTTCTGCAACGATCATCTGGCGAACGTACAGGATACGCTCAGCGTCGAAGAACATGTGCTCGGTACGGCAGAGACCGATACCTTCAGCGCCGAACTGGCGTGCAACGCGGCTGTCTTCCGGTGTATCGGCATTCGTGCGAACGCGAAGACGGCGGAGATCATTGGCCCACTTCATGAACTGTTCGTAGTATCCGAAGATCTGGCTCTGAGCGGGCTTGAGTTCACCCTTGAGCACCTGGAGGATTTCGCTGTCCATCAGGGTTACCTGGCCGAGGTATACTTCACCTTTGCTGCCGTCGATGGAGATAAAGTCGCCTTCGTTTACGGTTACGGTTTCTTCGCCAACCTGCACGGTGAATTTGCGGTTCTTCTCGCTGATGTGGAGGTCGCCAGCGCCGCAAACGCAGCTCTTGCCCATGCCGCGCGCAACTACTGCAGCGTGGCTGGTCTTACCACCGCGAGCGGTGAGGATGCCCTGTGCCGCATGCATGCCGGCTACGTCTTCCGGGCTGGTTTCGAGACGGACGAGGATTACCTTTTCGCCTTTGGCCTTGGCTTCAACGGCATGTTCAGCCGTGAACACTGCCTTACCTACGGCAGCACCGGGGCTGGCGCTGATGCCTTTTGCAATGCGGGTCTTCTTGGCAGTGGGGTCAAACATCGGGTGAAGGAGTTCGTCGAGCTGATCCGGGTCAACGCGCTTAACAGCGGTCTTCTTGTCGATCAGGCGTTCCTTCACAAGGTCTACAGCGATCTTGATAGCTGCAGGGGCAGTACGCTTGCCGTTACGGGTCTGGAGCATCCAGAGCTTATTGTTCTGGATTGTGAATTCAATGTCCTGCATGTCGCGGTAGTGATTCTCGAGCTTCTTGTAGATGCGTACGAGGTCAGCATAAGCGCGCGGCATTTCTTCCTGCAGCGTGGCGCCGGCGTCATCGGGGTTGCGGCTGTCTTCATTGATAGGCTGCGGGGTGCGGATACCGGCCACCACATCTTCGCCCTGGGCATTCTTCAGCCATTCGCCGTAGAAGATGTGCTCGCCGTTGGCAGGGTTGCGGGTAAAGGCTACGCCGGTGGCGCAGTCGTCGCCCATGTTACCGTACACCATTGAGCAGATGTTAACGGCCGTGCCCCAGGATTCCGGCACATTGTAAATCTTGCGGTAGTCGATGGCCTTTTTCTTCATCCAGGAATTGAACACTGCGCCGACTGCTGCTCGGAGCTGCGTCCAGGGATCTTCCGGGAATTCGCTGCCAACGTTCTTGCGGTAAATTTCTTTATAATCATGGGTGAGCTGCTTGAAGTCTTCAGCAGTCAGATCCATGTCGTTCTTTACGCCGCGCTCATGCTTCATCTCGTCCATGCGGTGGCCGAAAAGTTCGTTGTCGATCTCCATAACCACGGCGCTGTACATGTGCACGAAACGGCGGTAAAGATCCCATCCGAAGCGCTCGTTGTTCGTGCGGGCGATAATGCCCTGCAAAGTCTTCTCGTTAAGGCCGAGGTTAAGAACAGTTTCCATCATGCCGGGCATCGAAATGCGAGCGCCGGAGCGGACCGAGACCAACAGCGGATTACGTGCATCGCCAAACTTGCCGCCCATCACTTTTTCACAGCGGGTCATTGCTGCTCGCACTTCTTTATCAATCGCAGACGGAAGCTTCCGTCCGTTCTTGTAATATTCCGTGCAGACTTCCGTTGTGATGACAAAACCTGCTGGAACAGGTATGCCGAGACGAGCCATTTCGCAGAGGTTTGCGCCTTTGCCGCCGAGCAGTTCTTTCTGATCGCCGCGGCCTTCGCTCTTGCCGTCTCCAAAGAAGTAAACGAACTTCTTTGCCATTCTAAGTATCCTCCGTCAACCGAGCGACTCGCAAGCCTCCGGCTGATCATGCAGTTAGTATTTTAACACTTCATCATGCTAAGTCAGGCGGTAATATGATGTTACACGTATCACGCCCGCGCGCTAATACACCATAATGCGCGATCCATTGTAAGATTAGCCGAGACTCTTTCGAAGAAACATGATTTTGTCTGTCAAGAACGAATGCATTTTTGCGGACGGTTGGAAAAGAAATGACAGGCGCCAAAGTTTTCTCGTGGCTGTTTTTCTGCCATTTTCCATTCAGACATCCTGGATGCGCTGACGGTATGCTTCCCTGGTCGCTGAAAGTGAAAGGCGAGTACATCGCCACCAACTTCAGAGCAAAAACATTTAATCCTTGTAGAAGTGTTAAATAACCTGTGGATCGGCGCAGGGTTTATCTCCGGGTTTGTGACCGATAATCATCATGAGGCGCAAGACGCCTTACCAAGGACTACGTAACGTGAGCTTCGATCTTGAAAAATTACAGGCTGTCGCCGAACTGGGTGACGTAATTCGTCTTCATAATGAAGCGCTGGATCGCCTGACAGCATTCCGTAAAGCTCGCCCTTACATGGTGATGCCTAACCTGATGAAGATGGTGGAAGAGAACCTTAAAGAAAATCTCCAGGTTCTTTATAAAGAATTCAATAACCTCCACAAGCCGGCGGAAGAGCAGACGCGGTATATTTGCAATGAGTGCAAAATGGCTTTTGTAGTTAAGCTGCCGGGGGGAATCTGCGATGAATGCCGCGCGCGGCTGGCAACGAAACCGCGCGACTATGTGCTGCATCCGATTACACCTGAGGAAGATGAAGTCTCGCCGGAAGAATCTGAAATGGCAGTAGCAGCCGGCGAGGGTGAGGCGGCGGCGGATGAGGCTAATGAAGCCATTGCGGCTGACGTGGAAAATGCTGCCGCGGGTGATAAGCAACCGGTAGACGTGGATGAAGTTGTGGCTACTGAAACAGAGGCTCCAACCGCTGAGCCTGCAGTTGACGACATGACCGACGATTTCCAGAAGTTTATGGCCATGGCCGGCGGCGGTAACACGCAAGGCAACGAGGCCGCGCCAAAAAGTGAAAACGTTGCTGATGGAAGTGCTATACCGGGAAACGCTGACACTGGCGATGAGCAAGTAGACAGCCAAGAGAGTAAAGAGACAGCGGCTGGCGACGATAAGAGGTAAGCCGTCCCAGCTGAATAAGCCGCATGCTTTTAAACCCGGGCTATTGTGATACTGGATTTCCGGTTTCTGGCGGGGCTATTTCTTCAACAAACGAATTAACCCCCACTTAGTTTGGGTATGGCAATTGCCTAAACCTCAAACATTATGCGGGAGCTAACCTAAAGCCATGCCTACTACATTTACAACCGGAGCCTTGCGCGCTGCAAAGGCCTGCCAGAACCATATAAAATCTTCCAGCTATGCGTTCTCGCCAGAAGAAGCTGCGGCAGAAATAGATCAGGTGCTGCAGATTCCTGAAATCATTGACCTTATGCAGGAACTCGTTGAGGAGGCCAAGCGAGACCTCGCCAACTCCCCCAACTGGACGGGAAATACGGTTCGCGTTTCGCGTAGTCATATAAAGAAGCTTTCTAACCTGGCTGCGCTTCTGTCCAACGACTGAAGAATCCCAGTTTTTCATGCGATTCTTCACAGCCTGAATAGTTCAGGTCATGCAACTGTTCCGTTAAATAGTTCACCCAGCTGATATTTGCCGGTTGTGAAACTGTTAATCCAGGGGATTTGATGCATGGAAGTCGACATTAAACAACTCCGCTCGCTCAACGATGTTTTCAGTAACGTTATGAAGCAGATATTTCTCACGCCTGTGAGCAGTGACGAAGACCAAAACGATGTAACATGGGCGCAGCGTAAAATCCTGCTTATGATAGAGTCTGCCGGACCGCAGAAAATGTCCGAGATCGCCCGCCAGATTTGTGTGACCATGTCTGGCGCCACTGCCGTTGTTGATAAAATGGTAAAGTGTGGCCTCGTTACCCGCGAATTTGATCCACATGATCGACGCGTAGTCCTGATTGCGTTGAGTGATAAGGGGCTGCGGGTAATGCATGACTGTGTCCGGCTGCAGGAGCGGTGTTTTGAAAACGTTCTTGATCGTCTAACGCCGGACAAGCGCGCAGAATTGCTCAGCAGCTTTGAACGGATCCACGACCTGCTTCGCGAGATTGAAGTCTGCGAAGAGCACGAAGAACTGGTTGCTGCCGAACGGGAACGCGCCGGAGCCTGAGGCTGGCAACCTGGTACGCTTGTATTTGGGGAAGAGGATTTATGGATAAGCTAAAGTTAAGATACCCGGCGCTTCTACTGGCGGCGCTCCTTGCAGTGGGGCTGACGGGGTGTAACGAACAGAGCCAGGCTACAGCGCAGCTCGGGCAGCCAAAGGTCAGCGTGCAGGAAACCGTGAAGGAAGACATTGCCACCACTACTGCCGAGACAGTGGAACTGGCGGAGACGGTCTGGTTGACTGGCTCGCTGGCTGCCGATGAGCAAAGTGACGTGGCTGCAAAACGTGGTGGAATTGTTCGAGAAGTATTGGTCGATCGCGGGAGCATTGTGAAAGAAGCGGACGTACTGGTTCGCCTCGATACGACGGATGCCGTAAACACCCTGGAACAGAGCGAGGCGAAGGCGACAGAGTTGCTTGTGCGCCTTGGACTGTCGTCGACTGAGGAAAAGTTTAACCCGGCGAATCAGCCGGACGTGAAAGCCGCGAAGGCGGCGCTGGACCTTGCCACGCAAAACTTTGAGCGGGACAAGGCACTTATTGAATCCAAGGTTATTGCGCCCGGGGAGTTTGATAAAACCCGCAGCGAGTATAACACGGCGCGACAGAACTATGACCTGGCGGTGGCCAGTGCCAACCAGCTGTACCGGCAGTTTCAGACGGCGCTTACGCAGGTAAAAACGAGCCGGCAGCTGCTAATAGACATGAATGTTAAGGCGCCGTTTGATGGGGCCATTGTAGAAAAGATGACCGCACCGGGCGAATCATTAAGTGAAGGAGCGCGGGTCGTTTCCATGGTGAGGATTAATCCATTACGTCTCCTGCTGAATGTGCCGGAACAGGATGTGGGGTTGATCCGTGAAGGGCAGAGCGTTCGTTTCCAGGTAGATGCTTTTCCCGGTGAGGTTTTTAAAGGCACCGTCTCGAGAATCAGCCCGGCACTGGACCCTGAAACCCGGACGCTGGTTGTTGAAGCAGAGGTTCCGAACAAAGACCGCATTCTGAAGCCCGGCCTGTTTGCGACCGCACAGGTGCAGCTTGAGGCTGACCGTAAGGGCGTGATTGTGCCTGCTACGGCCGTGAGAAGTAAGGGTGATGCATCCATGGTGTACGTGGTGGATGAAGGGGTTACGCGAGCGGTGATGGTTGTGGCTGGCGAGAACCGCAAGGGCCTGGTGGAAATTGTTAATGGCCTGAAGGGTGGAGAGACGGTGGTAAGCAATGCTGCCGAAGTGGAAGACGGAGTGCGCATTCAGTAGCAGTGCGCCGGGCCGCATTCTTATGCGGGAAGGGATTTTTTAGATGCAGAAACTCGCAGAGATTTGTATTCGACGGCCGGTGTTCGCTTCGGTGCTGGTTCTGATACTGTGCGTAACGGGCCTGTTTGGCTATACCAAGCTGGGCATTGACCGCTATCCCGACATTGAACTGCCGTTTGTAACCGTAAGTGCGTCGTTGCCTGGCGCTGCTGTGGAGGAGATGGAAACGGAGGTTACTGATCCCATTGAGGAGGCGGTAAACACCGTTTCCGGGATCAAGGAAATCCGGTCCACCAGCATGGAAGGTAACAGCCGGATCTTTATCGAGTTTGAACTGGAGAAGGATCCGGATGTGGCGACGCAGGAGGTGCGCGACCGCATCAGCCGGATATTGACGCAGTTACCTGAGGATGTGGACGATCCGGTTATACAGAAAGTCGATCCCGACTCGCGACCGGTACTGACGGTTGCCATCAGCGCTGATCGGCCGTTGCGTGAGATTACGGAGTATGCGGATAAGATTTTGCGCCGCCGCCTGGAAGGCGCGTACGGCGTGGGCGAAGTGCAGATTGTTGGCGGTGAAGAACGGCAGATTAATATCTTTGTTAAACCTGATCGCTTGCGTTCTGAAGGGCTGAACATCACGGATGTGGTTAATGCTCTCCAATCGGAAAATGCGCAGCTGCCCGGCGGTACGATTAAGCGCGGACCTGAAGAGTTTACCATCCGCACGCTTGGCCGGGTGGATGACGTTGATCATCTGAAGAGGCTTCCTGTGGGCAGAAAGGGTAACCGGACGGTTACCATTGCCGACGTGGCTACGGTAGATGATGGCATTATTGAAAAGGATAGCGTAGCGGAACTGAATGGCGAACCCACAGTTCTGATGCGCATCCGTAAGCAGTCGAAAACGAACACGGTTGCCGTAGTTGATGCCGTGAAAGAGCGGCTGGAAGAGATGAAGCCTGATCTGCCGAAGGGCTATGGTTTCCAGGTTCTCGGCGATGACTCGGTGTTTATTAATGCGTCGCTTCATAACGTGCAGGAGCACCTTATCGTCGGAAGCATCCTGGCAGCACTGGTTGTGCTGTTCTTCCTGGCGAGCTGGCGTTCCACACTCATTGCTGCGGTTGCTATTCCCATCAGCGTGGTCAGCACGTTTGGTCTTATGTGGGCGATGGGGCTTACTCTCAACGTGGTTACGATGCTGGCGCTTACGCTATCGGTGGGTATTGTGGTGGATGACGCTATCGTGGTGCTGGAGAACATCTATCGGTTTATTGAGGAAAAGGGCTATGGGCCTTTTGATGCGGCCATACACGCTACGAGAGAGATTGGACTTGCTGTGCTGGCAATTACCCTCAGCCTGATTGCCGTTTTCCTGCCGATCGCTTTCATGGATGGCATCGTGGGTATTTACATGGAATCGTTCGGTATTACGATGAGTTTTGCCATCGCGGTAAGCATGCTGGTGAGCTTTACGCTTACGCCGATGCTGAGCGCGCGCATGCTGCGCAAGCCGCACCACGCTGAAACCGAAACGCGGTCGGCCGATGGAACCACAACGGAACCAGAGCATAACCATAAACGTGTAGAGAAGGCAAAGCGCTGGTGGCATCACCTTGCGCCTTATCATTACATCGAGGCCTCCTATATGTGGATGCTTCGCCTCACTCTGCGCCATCGCTGGATCATGGTTTTGTTGTCGGCTGCAGCGCTTGCGTCTATCCCCTGGTTTACCGAGAACGTTAACAAGAACTTTATGCCGCAGGATGACCAGTCGGAATTTGAAATCAGTATTCGTGCACCAGAGGGCACCAGCCTTGAAGCTACACAGCTGATCGTCCACCGGGTAGCGAAAGAGGTTCAGGCACTGCAGGGCGTTGAGTATACGGAATCAAGCGCTGGCGGACGTGATGCTTCTAACGAGGGTGAAGTGGATGTGGGCCTGGTTGACGTGGAAGACCGCAGCTATACCCAGTTTGAGCTGATGAAGCATGTGCGTGAAAAAATTATGCCCAAGTATGACAAGCAGCACGACCTGCGCACGAGCGTTCGCGGTGGCGGCGGCGGTGGCGGCGGCGGCGGCAGTGAACTGGAATATGTGGTGACCGGCCCGGAGTTCGACAAGCTGGAAGAGTACTCTGAACAGATTATGGCGAAGCTGCGCGAGGTGCCCGGAGCAGTTGATATTGATTCGTCCCTCGTTATTGGCAAGCCACAGTATGGCATAACCATTAACCGGCCGAAGGCTGCTGAGCTTGGTGTTAGCGTAGCTGACATTGCACGTACCATGCGCGTGATTGTGGCTGGCGATGAGGTGAGCAGTTACAATGAGGGCGGAGAACGGTATGACATCAACCTGCGTGGTGACGTGTCCATGCGTAACAATCCCGATTTGCTGTCGCAGGTGACTGTACCTAGTAGCCGGCTGGGCACTGTGCCGATTACCGACGTGATCGATTTTGAGCCGGGTACCGGTCCCACGGAAATCGAGCGTCTGAACCGTCGGCGGCAGATTACCGTGAGCGCTGGCGTAGAACCGGGCTTTTCACAACAGGTGGTGATTGATGCGGCCAATGCGGCGGCGGATGGTCTTGCCCTTGATCCCGGCTATGCGACGACCCTGTCGGGTTCTTCCAAAGATCTGGATGAATCAACCCAGGCTTTCTTCGTGGTTTTTCTGATGTCTTTAATTTTCATGTACCTGGTTATCGCGGCGCAGTTTGAAAGCTGGCTGAACCCGTTCATTATTCTGCTTTCGCTACCGCTGACTGTGCCCTTTGCACTGTTTGCTGTGTGGGTAACTGGCGAGTCGCTGAACATCTTCTCGATGCTGGGCGTGCTGGTGCTGTTTGCCGTTGTTAAAAAGAACAGCATTCTGCAGATCGACCACACAAACCAGCTAAGGGAGCGGGGAATGCCCCGTAACCAGGCTATCCTGCAGGCAAACCGGGATCGATTGCGCCCGATCCTGATGACGACTATCGCGTTTGTGGCGGGCATGGTGCCGCTGGCAATCTCCAGCGGCGTGGGCTCGGCTACCAATCATACCATTGCCACAGTGGTTATTGGCGGACAGACGCTTTCGCTGCTGCTGACCCTGCTGGCCATTCCTGTGGCGTACGCCTTGTTTGATGACGCTGTAAACAGCCGGCTGTGGAAGTGGATCAGTTCAAAATTCGGCAAGGCATTTGGAAACCAGGCGAGTATTGAGGAACTGCATGATACTGCCCCGGTTGGGAAGTAAGGCGGATAGAGTTACTTTCTCCAAGTGCGGTACAAATAAACGGGCTCTGTCTTATTAGGGCTGCCGTACGCTTGACATAACAATTCCCCTTTCAGGTAATAGACATAGTTGCCGCTCATCAGTCTGCCAACGCTTCACTGGTTATGGATTCGCCTGCTCGTTTCGTGCCGCCGTGCACGGGTGGCGTGGGCGCTGCTGGCCGCCTTGGGAATGCTGAGATGGATAACAAGCCACGCCGAGCGGCGACAGGTGAAGAACAACTTTACCAGGCTCGCCCGGATGGCGACGGAAGCCGGGCTTGCAGGGACGCTAACAGAAGCAGCACCAGGTGCACTCACGCGTATGTACTATAAGCACCGCGCAATCCTGGGTGCTGCACCGGCGCTTGCAGTAGCCGCGTCCCCGTCCTTCATGGGTAAGGTTGTAAGCGTTGATGGTTTCGACGCAGTGCAAGCGGCAGCTGCTGAAGGGCGCGGTCTGGTGATTGCAGGCACCCACTTTGGTTCATTGGGAATTACGCCTGCGTTGCTTGTGCGCAAAGGGTATCGTGTTCTTGTCCTTCGGGATCAGCAGTTTGAGCGGCTCCTAAATACGCGCTACGCCAAACAATTCTTCCTCGGGGCAGAGCCGCTGTTTCTTGATATGAACAATCCTGAGTCTGTAAACAAGGCGCTGCTGCGCTGCGCCCGAGCACTTCGCGAAGGTGCGATTATTGCGTACACCGTTGATGGCCGCCACGGTTCGCGATTTCAGGAGGGTAAGCTGTTCGGGCACCAGGTTCAAGTACGGACGGCATTGGTGGAGCTGGCGATGCGCAGTAATAGTCCCGTCTTATATGCTTTCAGTTTTGTAGATGCTGGCCGGATCAGGGTGCAGATGGCGGCACCGGTCCGGCTGAAGTCTGAGGATGAGTTAGCCAAGTGGTGTTGGGACTTTTGCAGTTGCTGGGAGCATTTGTTGTTGAATCATCCACAAAGCACGTCGTGGCACCGGACTGACCTGGAGCTGTTAGCTGCGAGCGAGAAGGGGTTTTAGGGCTTGAATTCCATGCCCAGTCGGTGCTTTTTGTGTGCAAGGCAAACGTTTGTATGGTCGGTTTGCGGGAAGCGACCTATAGTTGTGCGAGTTAGCATGTTAATGGAAGGATTTAGCTCTACCAATTTTTCCAGGGACTTGAACACGGCGTATATGCTACGTTATTTAGCTCAGGCAGTATGACAGACAATAAAGGGGCATTAGAAGGCGCTTGTCGGCCATGAATCCCACGCCGCAAATAGTTGACCCTGTTTCGCATTCTGATGCGAATGTGGGGGAACGATCACGGCTTCTAACCCTGGTATTTACTGACCTTGTAAATAGCGTGGGGCTGAAGACGAGGCTTGGCGATACGGATGCGGGCCGGATCATAGCGGCACATCATGAAGGGCTTCGCGAGTTATGCGGGCTGAGCGGCGGACGCGAGATCCTGGCGGCTGGCGACGGCAGTTTCCTGACCTTTGAAACGCCCAGTCGCGCGGTAGAATTTGCCCTCCGCCTCCAGAACTTCCACCGGGAGAATCCGAAGCTGCCGGAAGTTCGTATTGGCATCCATATGGGTGAGGTGACTGAGAAGCAGAATACGCCGGATTCAAATCGCCCGATTGATATTGAAGGGCTGGCAGTTGACATAGCCTCCCGCATCCAGAGTCTCGCACGCCCGCACCAGATTCTCCTGTCATACCCGGTATTTGATAATGCGCGTCAGCGCCTGGATACTTCATTTCTGCAATTCCCTGTGGAATGGCGCGCCCATGGCCGATACGTGTTCCAGGGTTCTGACATGGCGCTGGAGATTTACGAGGTCGGGCAAAAGGGCATTGCTGCTTTTGCGCCTCCGAGCGGCAGCACTAAGGCCCAGCGCGATGTGGACGGTGAGGATGAAAGTACGCTGGGATGGCGGCCGGCCCAGGGGCTTGAGTTGCCGGGGCGACCTAACTATGTTTTAACCGAGAAGCTGGGTGAAGGTGGCTTCGGCGACGTGTGGCTGGCGGAACACCGCAAGACGAGGGACCGCCACGTTATTAAGTTCTGCTATAGCACAGACCGGCTGCGCGCACTGAAGCGCGAGGTGACGCTATTCCGGCTGCTGAAGGAAACCCTGGGCGATCGTCCGGATATCGCACGCGTGCTCGATTACCAGTTTGATGCGCCACCGTATTTCCTGGAGATGGAGTTTGCGGGGCGTTACAACCTTACCACGTGGCTTCAGAAAAAAGGCGGCGTGGCCGCCATCCCCATGGATACACGGATTGAACTGGTAGCGCAGGTAGCAGATGCCATCGCCGCGGCGCACAGTGTGGGCATATTGCATAAAGATGTAAAGCCGACCAACATTATGGTGACGGAATCGGGTACGGCCAAGCCGCGGATTCGCATGATCGATTTCGGAATCGGCACTGTGGCGGACCGGCACCTGCTGGATATTAAGGGCATAACAGCCACTGGTCTGACAGAAGCGGAATCCCGTGGAGACTACGCATCTTCGATGACAGGCACCCGGCTTTACATGGCCCCGGAATTAATTGAGGGTAAGGCGGCCACTACAAAGTCGGATATTTACTCGCTCGGCGTTCTTCTGTACCAGATGGTGAGCGGCAAGCTTGGCCAGACTCTTTCTTTCGGGTGGGAAAGGGATGTTCCGGATGAACTGCTGCGTCAGGACATCGAAGCGTGCGTAGACGGCAGGCCGGAGAATCGCCTGGGATCGGCGGAGGAACTGGCCCTTCGGCTTCGGAAGCTGCCTGCAAGGCGTGCGGCAAAAGAAGAGCATCAGCACGAACTCAGGCGGATTGAAACATCGAAAAAACGCCGGCACCTGTTCTATATTGGCGCCGGTGTACTCTGCCTGCTCATGGTATTTGTTGGATTTTTTGCGCTGATGCAGCACCAGAAAGCAACGGCGCAGGAACAGCTGAGGATGCGGGCAGAAGCTGCGCGCAAAGAAGCCGACAAGCAGGCGATTGTTGCAAGGCAGGCTCAACTTGAGGCCATTAGCCAGACCCAGAAAACACAAAACGCGCTGGCTGAAGTTCAGCAGGCGCGCTATTTCGGGGCGATTGCGCTGGCTGAGGCAAGCCTGCGGGAGCATCGCTTTGAGAAAGCGCAGGAAGTGCTGCTGAACGAGACGCCGGAGGAATATCGCCAGCGCGAATGGGGATGGCTTCTCGCCCAGACAGCACCGGAGAATTTTGCGCTCAAAAAGTTTGAAATTTTCGATGCAAAGTTCAGCCCTGACGGAGAAACTTTTATAGCCGGCAGCCGCGACGGTGCCGGCCGCGGGCATGTTGCGGTTTATAACGCGCGAAGTGGAAAACGACTGAGCGATCTGCTCACAAATAACCGCCTCGTGTGGAATCTGAGTTTGAGCCCGGATGGTCGACTGGCCGCCACGGCTTCTAGTGACAACGTGGTTTCTGTGGTGGACCTTGAAGCGAATTCGATTGTTTCACGGCTCACGCAGCATACAGGCATTATTCGGGACGTAGCCTTTAGCCCCGACGGCAAACTCCTGGCGACATGCAGCCGTGATGACAGCATCCTGTTGTGGAACACGTCGGACTTTACTGTAACACAGGATATCAAAGTACCAGGTGACAGCTTTACAGAAATCGCCTTTAGCCCTGACTCGCGTTACGTTGCAGTGGGAAGCCTGGAAACCCATGGGCGGGTATTTGATGTTTCCACCGGCGCTCAGGCAGCGATGTTAACCGGGCATGAGGACCGGGTGCTGTCAGTGGATTTCCTGGCTAATAACCAGGGCGTGGTAACCGGTTGTAAAGATGGAATGACACGGCTGTATGCCTGGCCGCCCGAGGTCGGTGTTCCTGTGCTGCAACCGACGCTGTCGATCCGCAGCATAAACAGCTACCCTGCCCAGGTTCTTACTTCTCACGATGGCAATTATGTGTTCGTGGGTGCCGATGACGGATCCATTTCCAAGATTGATGTCAAAACTGGACTGCAGGTTCTGGATCTCCAGGTTGATCAGCCGTTATGGAAGCTCAGCCTCAGCGGTGACGGAAAGCGTCTGCTGACTACCACGCGGTGGAGTGTCCGGTTACTCGATGTGGAGCGCCTTGCCGGCGAGTGTGAGATTGATGACATTGACAATCCACTTGTTGCCCCTGGTGATGCAGAGGCCCTAGATGTTTCTACAGTTGTCTCATTGCGCGATCAAACGTGGACTGCTGACGAGGTGTGGCGGACGACGTCGGGATTGTCACTCGTGAAGGTTAATGACCATAAGTTTCTTGTCAAATCTGCGTACGACGTTTACTCTCGCGATGGACTACAGCATCTGAAGATAAACCCGAACAACTTGAGCGCATCGGTTATCAGCACAACAAGCGGAATGCGGCTGAAAGGGTTTGGGAAGCAGATTATAACTGGAGCTGCGTATTCGCCGGATGGACGGCAAGCCGCCGTGCTGCTTGAACAGAACGGCATTGGTGTGTTCGAAACGGCATCGTGGAAGCGGCTTTACTCCATCGAGACCGGCGGTTTTTCACCCACGTCGGTGCTCTATACGAAAGACTCTTCAAAACTTATCGCCGGCTATGTAACGGGAGCTATTAACGTCCACCAAACGACAGACGGCAGCCTGCTGAAGTCGATACGCGAGGGGAGAGCAGGCGGAGTGCTGTCTATGGATCTTTCCAGCGATGAGAAACTGCTGGCAGCAGGATTTGAGGTGGATCGCGCGGAAGTTTATAACATGGAATCTGGAGACCAGGTGAGCACCATGACAGGCCATGTTAGATATGTACATGGAGTTAAATTTGCGCCGACAAATGAAAGACTGGCTACTTTGTCACGGGATGGAACTATAAAGCTTTGGGATGTGGCCACCGGGCGTGAACTCGTTACTATGTTCAGCCTGACAGAAGGAGCAGTTCCAGTGGGGCTGTACTTTGCCAAAGGTGGCCGTTTCGCCGCGGCGGTGACTTCGGATCACAAGGTTGTGATTACGGACATTTTCCCTTGGAACGCAACAGTCTACGGACAGGGAACGGCGCCTATAGCGAGCCGGGTTGAGTTGTGGAAGAGGCGGTACCGCGTAGGCAATAATGTTTCCATGAGCGACGTTTTGCCAGAAGAGGTGGTGGGCCCACCAGGACTCGAACCTGGGACCAGCCGGTTATGAGCCGGCCGCTCTAACCAACTGAGCTATAGGCCCTCCTGCAGGAACACGTTACCATAATGGTTCGCGTTTGCTTCACGAAAACCATGCACGTGCACTTAAGAGGTGCACGTACATGGGGGATTACCTTTATTTACCTGGCCAGTAACAGTTCAATCTGCGCGTTGAGTGCGGGATCTTCGGGAGTAACTTTGCTGACGTAGTGGGCTACGACGTTACCGTCTTTATCCACAAGGTACTTGTTGAAGTTCCAGGTAACTTCGCCTTTGCCGGGGTGATCACCCTCGGTAAGGAACTTGTACAGGGGCGCTTTCTTATCGCCGGTTACACTGATCTTTGCAAACAATGGAAAGCTGACGCCATAGCGTCCGCGGCAGAATTCTACGATCTCTTCTTCAGTGCCGGGTTCCTGCCCTTTGAAGTCGTTACTGGGGAAACCCAGCACGGTGAAACCCCGGTTTTTGTATTTTTCATGGAGCTCCTGGAGGCCCTCGTACTGCTTGGTAAACCCGCATTTGCTGGCTACGTTGACGATCAGCAGTACCTGTCCCTTATACGGGGCGAGTGTTGTGGCGCTGGTCCCGCCATCTGCCTTCATGGGCTCTACGGGAAGGCTGTAAATTGATTGGGTTGCTGTTGTTTGAGCGGCACCGAATGCTGCCACAGATATGACGAGTACACACATGCCTGATTTTATAAAACTTGATATCACAGAATCGCTCCACGTTGAGGGATGATGGTTAGATACAAAAGTACGGTCGGAGTTTCTTTACTTAACCAAATAAAAAAGCCGGCATCCTGAAGGATGCCGGCTAGCTAATACATCAATCTCTTATCGAGTGCCGCCATCGAAAACTTCAAAGAAGCCCAGCAGCGTTAACAGATCCGGCTCACCCACTGTAACCTGTGAGTAGCTGGTCTTGAGAAACATGCTGTTTGGTTCAAATGGGTCGGAGCCGTTTCCACCGAACTGAATGCCTGTGTACTGGAACTTCTTGCCCTTCAGTGTTAATACTGTGTTTAGCTGTTCGTCAACTGCGACATAACCCTTGGCTAGTGTCGTGCCCCACGGTGTCCACACCTTGTATAGATCACCACCTTTGGGGAACTTCAGTCCAAGTGCCTCATCCGGAGGGAGCACCTGATAGATGAATAGGTAGCGACCCTTGTTTACCGCATCTTGAACATAGTCGTAATCGTAGCCCAAGCCACCGACACTCACTGCAAATCTATATGTAGCCTCAGATTGCAGGTCGTCGAAAGTTTTGATATTTTCCAGGTCGATTTCCCCGGGCGCGAATCCAATTAAGCTACCGGTGATGTTGAGACTGACATTACGTTTCTTTCGACCGCCTTCACTTTCGGCTATAATCTGCTGTTTGCCCTTTAGTTTGATCTCGCCGCCTTTTATCTTTCCAACGATCGGAATATCCAGGGGAAACGTTACTTCGGGGCGTCCTGTTGACGGACGATTTGTCTGGAATCTGGCCGATCCAACAACCTTGCCTTTCTCATCCTGCACCAGCTGAAGCGTCAACGTTGTGAAAATCGTGTCATAAGGATCGTAGATGATTTTCCCAATAACTATCGGATTCCGGCTCAAGTCGGGCGTATGCGGTGTTATTGTTAGCACGCCAGCAGTAACAGGTGGGCTGGTCACATAATCTGGAACCTGAAGCGTTGCGGCCTGAAGCGCTGAAGCAGACAAAAGCCCTGTAAGTAAAAGAGCCAATTTTTTGAACATCGTATTCCCCTCAGAGGTGCCCGGTAGCGGGCTGTAAATTAAAAAAGGTGAGTCACCCCTGAATGGTTCAACCTTACAAGTAAAGATATTTATGTGAACGTGCGACTTCTTTCATTTCAGGAAGTTCGCACAGTTACGGGGCACAGTTGGGAAGAGTACAGAGAACGACCCCGTCGTCGCCATCGGTTTCATTAAGGCGAACCTGGACTACGTGGGTTTCATCGGTTTCCACTCGCTGTGCCACATAATCGGCCTGGATGGGATATTCGTGCATTCCGCGGTCGACGACCACGAGCAACCGGATGAGCCTGGGCCTGCCAAAATCTACGATCTGGTCTAGGGCAGCGCGGACTGTGCGGCCGGTAAACAGCACGTCGTCTACAAGGATGATCTTTTTGTCGGTGACGTCGAAGCCAATATCCGTACTGCCAACTACAGCCTGGGGGCCGAGGGTGCTGAGATCGTCGCGGTACAGGGTGATGTCGATTTCACCCAATGCGACCGGCTGGTTGTGTTTTTCAGCCATCAGGTCTGCCAGCCGCTGCGACAGATAGGTACCGCGGGTTTTAATGCCCAGCAGCACCAGGTTAGGATCGTTGGGAAAATCATGATGCAGGTGAGCCGCAAGCAGTGTCAGTGCCCGTTTCAGGTCATCTTCTGTCATCAGCCTGCGCAGTACCGGAAAGTTTTCAGCCATTCCCTTTATCCTTCGTCGTCATTATGCCGCTGCAATAGCTTTGCGTAAGTGCTCAACTGCAATCCTTAAACCCTCTTCTTCGGTTTCGCCTTTGTACTCGGGATCATGGCGCCCTTCGATGTCCAGGTTGCCGGTGTATCCAACGCGTTTGAGTTCCTTAACAATCACGGGCCAGTCTGCCTGGCCGAGCCCGGGCATGCGGTGGCGCGTAGTACGGCGGTCGAGAATGCCATAACGCTGCAGAGCCATTGGTTCGACCTCAGCGTCTTTGGCATGGGCGTGAAAGATTTTTGAGCCGTATTTTTCAATGACCGGGACCGGATCAATGCCCTGGCAAATCAGGTGGCTGGGATCATACTCAAGACCAAGGGCGGGGGACGTGACAGCATCGAGCATCAAATCCCAGGCCTCGGGTGTGTGCGCGAAATTGATCCCGCGGAAGGGCCAGCCGAGGAACATGGGGCAGCCTTCGATGGCGAAGCGCATGCCGCGGTCGAGGGCCTTTTGACACAGAGGCTCAAAGACTTCTTTGAACGCCGGAATGTTGTCGGGGATGTCCTTCTCGGGGTCTCGCCCGGCGAAAGTGCCTATGGTATTGCAGCCCATAATTTCAGCCATGTCGAAAAGCATCTCGAGGTGGCGGATTCCGCGCTCAGCTGCGTCGCGGTTGGGATCAAGATGATTGGTGTAGCTGCCCAGGGCGCTGACTTCGATTCCGAGGCTGTCGAAGCGTTCGCGGGCCCGCTGCCATTCATCGCGGCCATGGCCGAGACTGGGGCTGAGGGGATGATCCGGCCAGACAATGAGTTGGCAGCTTTCGCACCCGAGGCGCTCGAGAAGCCCAAGGTTATCATCGTCGTAGTGTATTAACAGTCCAAGTTTCATCCTGCGATCTCCTTTTTTAAGATGGCAAACCGCCGGCTGAGCTTGAACCCGAGGCGACCATACACGCCATCGAGAGCGCGCTGACCGGTCCAAAGCACCCAGGCACTGTGGCAACCTTTCATGCGCATGCGGTGAAGGGTGCGGGCGAGGAGTACGGTGCCAATGCCGCGACCCTGGAAGTCATCACTGACGCCGAAGGGACCAAAGTGTTCGCCCTCGTGCTGGCAGAAACCGATAATCCGGCCATCGCCTGTGTGCCCTTCGCCGCTGGACGCAGCGGTTGCAGTACCATCGATGGCCAGCCAGATCGCGTCTTCGGTGATGTGGCCACTGGTCATGCCGTGGAGAATCCGGCGGCCGTCTTCTACCCACGGTCCGGGCATTATCGCCCTCATAAATTCCATGTAGGCAACCATGTCATCGCGCTGAAAAGCGCGGACAATGATCCCATCGGCTGCCAGGGCGCTTTCGCGTTTAATCACTTCCGCGGAGAGTTCAAAGGTTCCGATAATAGCATCGGCAGCAAGAGCTTCGCTGTATTCGACGAAGCCGTGCCGCTGGAGCCAGGCGAGGCCGCCGGCATAGTGGTCTTTGTCGACGCCGGGCACGAAGTAGTTTGGCGTGTAGGGCGCCAGGAGAATCTGTTTGCGGCCGCGGTCGCGGAAAAACGATTCTGCATACTGAAGCAACGCCTCTCCCACTCCCCTGCCGCGGTGAACGGGATCGACGCCCATGGCCTGGATAAAGCCGTCAGTGGGCCGATTGCCGACCTTCTCTATAGGGCGGTTTAGTACGAAGCAGCTCACGAAACCAAGAAGAGTTCCGTCGGCTATGGCCACTGCGAGGCTGCCGCGTTCGAAGTTATCATCGAGAAGCACGCGGGATTCGAGCTGCTGGCGGGTAATGGCGTCAAACGGCAGTGCGCGCTCCCAGCAGGCCAGCAGCGGCGCGGCGTCGGAGCCGCGGTACGGGCGTATAGTGATGGTGCCGACAGATTGTGCGGATCGTGAAGTGGGTTGGATTTCGCTCATGGTCAGGTAATAGGCAATTGCTGGAGATTCGGGAATGATAATCAATGGAAAATGGTGGGTGGGAATGGCGGGGATTTCGGGTGTGGTTAAAGGGGATGGTGGGCAGGTGCTTCGCGGGATACACTGGGTATGAGAGGCTTACAATTCTGCCGGCGGGCCGGCGGCGCTCCCAGTAAATTTGGCTCGAGAGTGGACTATGGACGGCACTCCCAGCGGGTGCTGCGTGGGCGTTTACGCAGCTCTTTGTATAGAGAGAAGTGCGCGGACGATGCTTTTCATCATACCAATGAAGGCGGCCAGCCAGGCGGCGAGGGCTACCCAGACGAAGGCTTCGGGGATGAAGTAAAGGAAATCAAGCTGCATGGTTCGGGCAAGGCTGAAGGTGCAGACGGTGTACATGGCGAGGGGGAAAACAGCGCCCCAGTAGAGGGGATCGTATTCGAACGGATACCGTTTGTAAACATGGCGCCAAAGGCCGAGAATAAGGAGCATAGGTATCCACCAGGTGCCGGTGGCCCAATAGAAGACGGTGAAACCTTTCAGGAACGGAAGCAGGCTGTTAAGGTAGGGAGCATCAGAAGTGTTGAGGATGAGCCTTGTGCCGGCGAGAGTGGAGATGGCCATGGCGCCCATATTGATCCAGTACGGTGGGGCAAGGTCTCCAGGGGCAAAGCGGAAAAAGGTGTAGCGGTAGAAGATGAGCGAGATCATCCAGATATAAAGCATGCCACCCCACAGCCACATGGAGAGGGCAAAGAAGTTGAACTCAAGGCGATAAGGCTGAGGCCAGTGCGCGGCGAGGAGCGCACTGAGAACAGCTATGCCCTGGGTGGCCACGACGGCAAGCAGCCATGCGCCGGTAAGGCCTTCATCAAGAGTGGGCTTGTTTTCTTTTATGGTAAACGCCGTAAAAATCGTGTAGGTAAGACCCAGCCAGACAAGAATGGCGAAGACCCAGAGCACGGCGGCCGCGGTGAAGTTTTGAGCAACGAATATGAACTGGGCGCCGAGGACGCAGGAACTGGCGACAGCGGTGAAGTAGCCGGGTCCCTTACGATGATCGACCATGTCACGGAAGAACTCGCGGGGAAAAAGCGTGACGCGGGCGGCGTTGAGGACCAGCAGAACGACATAGGCGATGATGTTGAGATAGTACAGGCTGTGGGCCAGCAACTGCATATCGAGCAGGTGCCCGGCTATGGATACAGTGCCGGTAGCCATAACCATGGCGAAGTAAGCGGGAGAAAGCGTGCGGATATGATCGGCGAGAGACTCATTGGGCGCCGTCGGAGGGTGCGGTTTATCGTGAGGATTTGGTTTCAAGTTTTAAGGAACGTGTTGAGGTGCGGTCGGATATGCAAGGAGGATTCCCGTAAATTCTGGACATTTTTATCCTGTTTACGCCGGGTGCGGCGTCCGTTTAGACTTTTTTGCCGCGTTTCTTTTTGGGACTTTCGGGCGGTTTCGTATTCTTCTGCAGCCGCATCCAGCGGTAGCCGAAGCCGTTTATGGTAAATCTAAATGCCCCCTTGGTAAGAGCGGGGTAGGGCACATCGGACAGTACGTCGACGACTTTGTCTGGAACCTGTTCTGTGAGATCAAGAGTGACCTTGCGAGGCTTTGCCGAGAGATTATGAACAGCCACGACGGTTCCACCTTCGTGAGAGCAGCAGTGAGCAAACACCGCCTCGTCGCGGGTTTCGATCATGCTCCAGGTGCCTCGGCCGAATTCCGGGGTTTCGCGACGAAGACGAATGGTGTGTTCCATCCAGTTGAGAAGCGAGTTCGGGTCGCGCTGAGCTTGCTCTACGTTAAGTTTATCGTAGGCAAACGGCCCGGTTGTGACGGTGGGCTCAGTGAGCTTATTTTCATGGGCATCTGAAAAACCTCCATGCCGTTCGGAGTTCCATTGCATGGTAGTGCGCACGGCCAGGCGTTCCTTGAGTTTCAGATCTTCGCCCATACCAAGTTCGTCGCCATAGTAAATGACGGGAGTGCCGGGGAGGGAAAGCATGAGGCTGTAGGCGAGGCGCAGTCTTGCCTGGTCACCATTGAACATGGGAGCCATACGCCGGCGGATGCCGCGATCATAAAGCTGCATGGTTTTCTGCGGGCCGAGCGCTTTATAAACTTCTTTTCTTTGACCATCGCTGAGGCGGCCAAGGTCGATCTCGTCATGATTGCGTAGGAAATTCGCCCATTGGCAGGTCGGGTAAATCGGCGGCGGCAAATGAATGGCTTCCATTATCGGCTGCGCATTCTGCCGGACCAGGGCAAGGAAAACGTGCTGGTTAAGCATGAAGTTGAAAAGCATGTGCATGCGGGTTCCATCGCCAAAGTACTCCCCGATGCGATCCATGGTTACGTTAGCCTCGGCAAGAAGTATGGCGTCGCCTTTGCGCCAGGAAAGGAATTCCCGGAACTCACGGAAGTAGGCGAATGGGTCAGCGACACCTTCGTCTATGGTCTTCATCTCGAGAATAAATGGGGCAGCATCCACGCGAAAGCCGGATACCCCAAGTTCGAGCCAGAAACCCATGATCTTTTTGATCTCTTCGCGAACCTTGGGGTTTTCCATGTTAAGATCAGGCTGATGTTCGTAAAAGCGGTGGAAGTAGTATGCCTTCGCCTGTTTATCAAAAGTCCACGTGGTCGTCTGCACACCCGGGAAAACCATGCCCTTGTCGGCCCCATCGGGTTTATTGGTCGACCAGTTGTAGAAATCTCTATAGTATGAATTGGGATCGCTGCGGGCCGACTGGAACCAGGGATGTTCAATGGAAGTGTGATTAATCACGAGATCTGTGATGATGCGAATGCCGAGTTCTTCGGCGGCCTTCATGAAGTCGACAAAATCACCGAGGGTGCCAAACCGGGGGTCGACGTTGTAATAATCGCTTACGTCGTAGCCGTCGTCAAGATTAGGCGACGGGAAAAACGGCATGAGCCAGATGCAGTTGAACCCAAGGCCGGCGATATAAGAGAGCTTTTCCTTCAGGCCCTGGAAGTCGCCAATGCCATCACCGTTGTTGTCGCGGTAGTTTTCCACATCCATACTGTAGATGATGGCGTCTTTGTACCAGTAGTTTGTCATCAGCGGCTCCCGCGGGTTTTAACCTGATAAAGCAAACACCGGGCCTAGGGGAGGTGTAGGCGCATAATCGAAACAATGTGTGCGAGGACTAAAGGGTCAGTTTGGCAGAGCTTTCGCTTTCTGTGCGAGGCTGTACGCGCGGGTGGCGCTTAGTGGGAAATCGAGCAGATTGGGCTTGTTGTTGCCGATGTGCCTTGAGATTATAGCTTTAACGGCGCCAGACTTTTCTTCAGCGGTCAGGCGGGACGCAAGAATGGCGGGGACCGCATCGGTGGATAGCTGGCGCAGGTAATCCTTGTCGCCCTCTTTACCGGAGAGCTGCCGCGCAACGATATCTCGCGCAATGGCAGCCTGCACGTTTGGCACCTGGATCCCAATGCTGAAAACCATACCCAGGGCAAGCACGCTGGGAATGAACAGATGCGGCCGGCCGGTGAAGCTGAAGACGTTTAGTAGTAGGATTATAAGCGCAAGAAGCACGATAAAAGCGCTCACGTAGATGCGCAGCTCTGTAAGACCGAAGGTTTGGGTGTAGAGGAGCATCCGCTGCAGCGCGGAAGCAATAACGACAGCAGTGAGACCTGATAAAACTGCGCCGAGAACGCGGATGAGCCTGACCTGTCGCGTCGTGGTGGTACGGGTGCAGTTGAAGAAAAGCAGGAGCGTGGGAATGAGCAGAGCGGCTACCCAGGCAAGCTCGAAGAAGCCACGACGGGCGTATTCGCTCCATGGAAGGTCAGGCGTTTGCGCCACCCGATCCTGACCACCGAAGAGGTAGGGCAGCTGCGTGATTACGAAGATGAGGAACAATGCGTTGAGCAGGCTGAGCACGGTGGCGGATTCCACGTGACCTATTTTCATCCCCGGCCTGTCGATGGGATTGGCGGCCTCATCAGTCATGGAAGCGCTAATGAAAGAATTGCGCAGAAGCCCGATGGACAATAGAGCAACCCAGAAGGTTATCCAGAAGTTGCCGAAGATCAGGCTGCCGAGGTTGCTAAAAATGCTGCCGAAAAATTCCTGGAAGCGGATTTCTGCCCGTGTGAACAGGAAACCGAAGATCAGGAGAAACGGCACGGAGATGAGTATGCCGGTAAGTACGCCGGAGGCGGCGCCAAGGGATTTCGCCTTGGGATTAAGCCTGCGCCAGGGTGTTTCTGCCAGCAAGATGATCCAGCCGAGGCAAACATTGAAGAGTACCTGCATGGCATCGACAGCCGTAGCCCAACCGCTTTTGAGTCGATGGCTATAAGACGCGGTGCACGCGAGGGTGGTGAAGCCGAGTACGAGAAGAGTATTCAGTGTAACAAGGATCTCCGATGCACGAACGGCCAGGGCAGCGCTGTAAAATATTGCTGCGACGGCGGCAGCCAGGCGCCACCAGGGCAAGGAGCGGCGCGCGGCGATAACATACCAGCCGGCGAAAAACAGGACGAAGGCTATAAGAAGATTGAAGCCGATTCCGCGGGCCTCGCTGAAGAGAAGATTTGCCGCAATGCCCGTGACTAGAGCAACAATGAGAATGGCGACATAAAGCCAGTCTGGGCGTTGATCTGCAGAAAGTGTACGCTCCAGGCCGGGAGTGTAGGTTGGGCGCACGTAGCCGGGATAGGTCGCCTGGGCGGCGCCAGTAGCGTAAGGCACTTTATTGGGAGGCTCTGTGACTGCCTGACTGCCGGCCTGATCTGTAACTTGATTCGTCAAAGTGCCTTCTCCCCAGTACTTGAATGATCATATAACAGTTTTGCTTCTACGGCGTCAATAATTGAGTCGGGTGTGGAGGTGCCGGCGGTAAGGCCGATGTTATTATACTGCGCGGCCCAGGCAGAATCGATGTCATCCGCGGAATTGACGTGGACAACTGGTTTGCCGGTGGACTGAGCCAGGCGCACAAGCTGCCTGGTATTGTTTGAGTGCGGCCCGCCAACAACAACTACTGCGTCGCACTGCGGCAGCAGATCCTGCATGGCCTGCTGGCGTTCGCGGGTAGGGCGGCAAATGGTGTTGAAGAGGCGGACTTCGCTGCGGGGGTTAGCGGCCACAACCGCCGCGGTGATGGCGTCGGCCATGGCCGGCTGCAGGGTCGTCTGGCAGATGATACCTAGCCGCGGATGCGGAAACGCGGCGGCTTCGGCGGGAGTTTCTATGATGGTATAGTTCTCAAGGTCACCAGTGAGGCCGATGACTTCTACATGATTGCGCTTACCTGCAACGATGACATGCCAACCCTCGGCGGCCAGCTTCAGCGCAGTATCATGGGCGCGTCGGACGAGGGGGCAGGTCGTGTCGATAATCTGCTTCCCTGCGGAGGCGAGGGCTGTTCGCTCCCGGTTGCTGACGCCGTGGGCAGTGATCATAACGGACGGGGTGGCGGGGATTGCGCGGCCGACTTCTGAGGTGCTTGAGAAGCCCCGGGCAGCCAGCGCGGCGTTGACCTTTTCGTTGTGGACCAGCTCGCCGTGGATGGTGACGCGGGTGGGATCTGGAATAGTGGCAGTAACGGCGATGGCATCGCGTACGCCGAAACACATGCCCATGGCCTGGGCGCGAATGACTTTCATGGCACTTGCCTTTCATGAAACAGCAGTTTGTGCGTCATCGCAGTGTACTTTGCAATGCAAAGTATTATTCGGTGCAAAAAATCGCGAAGATTATTTTTTAAAAGTAAATCGGTCCAATCTGACTGATCGGACCGATTCTTTGAAAGAAATGACAAACAAACCCGTTATACCTGGCCTAGGTAGCGATCCAGTCGCCGGGCAGGTTAGGCGTGCGGCTGACCTTTCCGGCTTCGGCTTCCTTTTCGCGCGCGTCCTGGATAACCTGTTCCAACTCCTGCAGGTACTCGGTAAATTTTTTGCGACCCTGGCGCGTGATACGGCAGAGAGTTTGCGGGCGTTTCTTTTCGTAGCCTTTCCAGATCTCGATGAGCTCAGCCTCGCGCAGAACTTCGAGGTGGCGGCTGAGATTGCCGTCGGTCATGGAGGTGAGCCGCTTTAGATCCCCAAAGAGTAAGCCGTCCGGATGGGTTATCAATGATGTCATGATGGCAAGGCGCCCTTTTTCGTGCATGGCACGATCAAGGCCTTCATAGGCAAAGCGGCCTTCATCTACGGGCGATGTTCTGGCGGGTTCAGAAGTCGGTTTCTTTGACAAAGCAGGGGGTCCTTTCGAGTTTCAGGTAGAGGATGAGAGCGCCAGCGCACTGGCCGATGAAAAACAGGAGAGCCAGTGGCCACGCAGGTTCAGCGGTGTTGAGAGGGTGCAGCAGGAGCCAGGCGCCGCCGGCGAGGTAATAAAGGGCGACCCAGCCCGTGGCGCGCGGGAGAAAGGGACGCGAAGAAAAAATGCCAAGGCTGAAGATGATGGCCCACAGGCCCGGCAATAGGCCGACAGCGGCGGGCAAGGCAGTGGCTACGCCAGCGCCGATCATGCCGCCGGCAGCAACGCAGGGGACGAACTGGCCCCACACAAATAGAGTCTGGCGGCGTTCGTAGCTGCTCTGGCGAAGGAAATGAACAGCGACAGCGGAAGCGGCAATGAGAGCAGAGATGCCGGCGACGGCAAGCCAGTAATAGACGAACTGACGGGGGTCACCTGTTGGTACGAACGCAGGTTGGAGCCACGCAGCAAGAAGCCCCACCGCCCCGGAAACTACAACAGGCAAAGGACGATAACCGCGATAAACCTGCCCGCGGGCCATGTGCCCGTGGATTTCATTGATCTGCTCAAGGGCCGCAGCAAGATTTACATCGGGCATGGGGCGAAGCGCTCCGGGTGGGAATTCGAGAGACTAGGCTGCAGATTGCTTTATGAAGCAAAGTAGAGTGTATTCAAATTGC
>JAKFFN010000087.1:0-8459 GCA_036675025.1 Candidatus Sumerlaeales bacterium
GCACAACTTTTCGAGTGAGGCGGTCAAAAAGTGGCTGCCCTACTTCTTCCTCAAGCTTCTTGATTGCCAGGCTGAGAGAGGGCTGTGAAAGCCGGAGCTTACGAGCTGCCTGGGTAAACCCGCCTTCGTCGGCTATGGCGATCAGGTAGCGCAGTTGGGTGAGTTCCATATCGCTCAGCTATACACGGCCTCTGCGCAATAAATTTTTTCTATAATCCAAGCGCGCATTCATAGTCTAAAGCAGCATTGCAGCCGGAGGCAATCCTCAGATTTTTCTGCCGTCGGGAAAAATCGCTGTGTGCGCGCGATTTAATGTGCCAATTACTGTATTTGATATTCTGCGCTTATGACGCATCATTACTCTTCGGAGGACTCCTGTATTGCCCCAGTCTGTTCGTGCCAAGCTTGCTTCTGCCAATCCGCCAACGCGACGTATGGCCGCTGCCACGGAAAACGGTCCCCATGAGTGGACAACCGAGGATTCTACAACCGTCTATAATATTGACCGGTGGGGGCTTGGGTATTTCGGCATCAACGATAAGGGCAACGTAACGGTTGCGCCAGTGCGCGAGCAGGGAGCCACCATTGACGTAATGGATGTGCTTGAAGAGGCGCGCAAAGAAGAGGGTCTGCGTTTCCCCATGCTGATCCGGTTCCAGGATCTACTGCGCGACCGGGTTGTGACCCTCAACACGGCGTTTAGAACGGCAATCGAAGAACTGAAGTTTAAGGGCGAGTACCGCGGCGTATTCCCGATCAAGGTCAACCAGCTCCGTGAGGTGGTTGAGGAAATTGCGGATGCCGGCCGTCCGTTCAATTACGGGTTGGAAGCTGGCAGCAAACCCGAACTGTTCGCGGCCCTCGCCGTCCATGATAACCCGAAATCGCTCATCGTGTGTAACGGGTATAAGGATGAGCAGTTTATCCGCGCGGCCCTGCTGGGCAATCGCCTTGGCAAGCAGGTCATCATGGTGGCCGAAAAGCTGGAAGAAGTTTACAGTATTATTGAAGTGGCGCGGCAGATGAAGACGGAGCCGATGATTGGCATTCGTGTAAGGCTGGCAGCCAAGAGCAGCGGCATCTGGGCGACTTCAGGCGGTGAGAATGCGAAGTTTGGCCTGAGCACGGTCGACCTGATGGAGGCGGTGAGATTCCTTGAAGAAGAGGGGATGCTTCACACCTTCCGGCTGGTGCATTTCCACATTGGTTCGCAGATCCCGGATATTATGGCTATCAAGCGCTCGACCCGCGAAGGCGCGCGGTACTTCGCCAAGCTTAAAAAAATGGGATGCGACGCCCTTGAGTTTATCGACATGGGCGGCGGTCTGGGCGTAGACTATGATGGCAGCCGCACGAGTTTTCACTCCTCGGCAAATTACACCGTGGAGGAGTATGCGGCCGACGCCATTTACAATATCATGGAAGTGTGTGACGAGGAGCAGATTCCTCATCCACATGTCGTGAGCGAGAGCGGCCGTGCCATCGTCGCTCACCACAGCATGCTGGTGGTTGAGGTGTTTGGTGCCATTGAGAAGACAAAAGCCCAGTACGATCTGACGGTGCGTGAGGATGATCACCGCTGGGTTCACCAACTTGCAGAGATAACGGAGCGGCTGTCTGAGAACCCGACGGAAGCACTGCATGACGTGCAGCAGATAAAAGGTGATACGCAGAACGCCTTTGACCTGGGCATCATGGATCTTCGTACTAAAGCAAAGATTGAAACCTTCTACTGGCATATTATTGAAGAGATCATCGACCTGTTCAAGCATCGTGTTGAATCCGGCGAGATCGCCGAAGAAGAAGTGCCGGAGGACGTGACCGACCTGACGCCGCACATTGCGGATCAGTACGTGTGTAACTTCTCGGTGTTCCAGAGCCTGCTCGATCACTGGGCGCTTGGCCAGTTGTTCCCGATCATGCCGCTGCATCGCCTGAACGAGGAGCCGCTGATCCAGGGCACGCTGGTGGATATCACCTGTGACAGCGATGGCAAGGTGAGCAAGTTTATTGATCTAAGAGACGTTCGCCATGCCCTGCCGCTGCATGATCTTAAGCCGAACCAGCCCTACTACATTGGATGCTTTATGACGGGCGCCTACCAGGATATCATGGGCGACCTGCACAACCTGTTTGGCCGTGTGAATGAGGCACATGTGTTCCTGGACCCGGACGAAGATTGCGGGTGGTACATTGAGGAAACACTGCCGGGTAACAGCATCGGGCAGGTGCTGGACATGGTGCAGTACCATCACGTAGATTTGGCGCGACGCATGAAGGCGCAGGTTGACGAGGCGATCAAGCAGGACACGCTGCGCCCGGTAGAAGGCATGCGCCTGCTGGCCGAGTACGAGCGCGGGTTGCAGGATCCGACATACCTGAAGTTCCCGGGGACGAACGGCGGGAAGTAAGTAGAACGCAGAACGTAGAACGTAGAACGGAAATTTCAGCGGTCGCCGGGAGTGCCTATTAATGCACTTGCTTTAAAACTAAAGCAGGCAGAGAAACCGACGGATCATTGACCTTCAGGCAGCAATTTTACGCGCAAATGGTTCGATTGTCTTCTCCAAGTCCCGAATAGAATCGGGAATCATTCCCGAACCATATTTCTTCCACCAGTTTACTATTGTCAGCCCAACTGGCTGGTCAGTGTCTAGAACACGCAAAAGTAACGCCCCATCAGGTTGTTCATCGGCATAGGTAGGAGTTGATCTAGCGTCTGCCAATCTCAGGTAAAGAACATCATTGGAGATATCTAAATGGAACCAAAGGCGGCCGTCCACTATACCTTCTATAGTGTCTGTTGAGACCATTCGATTTTACCTCCTTTGATCTTCTTTACAAAGTGACTTGTTTTCACTAAACTCAAGCTTATATCTGCTACCACCATTATCCGTAAATCTTTGGAAAGCGGCCAGGAGTAGTACTGTCTGCAATCGGCGTCAGAGATACTCGTATGAATCTGTTCCGGGTCGGCAAGGGTGCGTTCAACTTCATCACGATAACCTTCTAGTTCTGAATGGCCTCGCAAGATATGTCCATACCAAGTTCGATCATGAAGTATAATTTCGCGCCCCAACGGATCGATTATAGATGAGTCAGCCACAGAAACTTACGCAAACCCACCGTTCATGCGGCATCGGACGGCCAGGGTTTTGATCAGGCGGATGGCTACGGCCGGGTAGGCGACTACGAATTGCTCGAACTCCGCCGCGTTGAAAACCAGCACCCAGACGTCGCCTTCGGCTACGAGGGTGGCGGTACGGGGCTGTCCGGTCAGTGTGGCGTTTTCTCCCAGGAAACTGCCTTCGCGGCTTTCCCGGGCGATGCGCCCGTCGGAAAGCTCCACGCGTACTGTGCCGGCCATGAGCACATACGTATGGTAGGCGTGCTCACCTTCGGCACACAAAGCGTCACCATCATGGAAAAGCAGGTAGTTAAGTTTAGGACGCGGTGCAGAACAGATGTTGGCCCAGAGCGGATCGACAAGGTTATCGATAACCTTTGTCACCTGGGGATGACCTGTCTGGTAAAGCCGCGCGACTTCGGAGCGGACGCGGGCCTTCGTGCGCGACGATGACTGGAGCAGCGCCAGCGCTTCTGCTGCGCCGCCAGGCCGATCGGTCGGTGTGAAGGCCGTCATTTTCTGGATGAAGGCTTCAAGGTCTGGAGGACATTCGCGAATCTTAGACACCGGCGGAAGCGCCGAGCCGCCTGCCTGCTGTATGGGGCCGATGTATTCCGGGCGATGATCGAGCCGCAAGCCCGTATAAAGGCTCCAGGCCGTAGCGCCGACTCCATACAAATCTGTTCGCGGCCCGATCCAGCGGCGATTACACTCGCGTTGCTCAGGCGCCTGGTATCCGGGGGATCCGACGCCGGTTTCTACCATGTAGTGAGAAACCAGCGTACCCTGGCTGATGCCAAAATCCGTGAGAACATAGCCGCCCGCGGCATCGCGGAGGACGTTTGCCGGTTTGATGTCGAGGTGGAGAATGCTTGCCTGGTGAGCAGCGTTGAGGGAACTTAAGAGATCGCCAACGACGCGGGTGAGGGTCTCTTCGTTAATTGGCTTGCCGAGGAAATACTCCACATCCAGCAGACTGCCGGCGGGGTAATATTCCAGTGTAAGAAAGCAGGCATTTTGTGAGAATCGCCAGTCATACAAGCGAATGATGCGGTCGTGTTTGAGAGCCAGCAGGCTGCTGACTTCCCGGCGGAACAGGCTGCGCTGGTCACCGGTGCGAGGTACGTGGTAGAACTTCAACACGACCTGCGTCGGGATGTCATTATCCGGGTTAAGCGTCTCCGCCAGGTAGACGGAGCCAAAGCCGCCGTGGCCAAGCTTTCTGATAATGCGGTAGCGATACCGGTTCCCCGCCAGTTCGAGCCCCTCTTCCAGTTGAAGAGGTCTCATGCCCCCGCGGCCGCTGTCGCTGCTGGCATGGGTAGAAATCTGGCTGTCGCTTACAGCCGGTTCATCGGAGAGGGCGTAGTCGAGGGCAGCGTCATCTCTCGACGTCAATCCCTCGGGTTCTCCCCCATCTATTTGATCATTATAGACCATAGATCAATAGCACGTGTTACCACCATGAAAGGCAAATACAACAGAAAAATATGCTTGCCTGTACTTCCCACGTGCTAGTTTTGTATAAGTTGTTCTAAAGGCAGGCTATTCAACCTCCAATAGGAGGCATTCAGATTTGAATATATGTTGGCCGTATTCCAATTACTTATGAAGCTATACCCGCAGACGCATTGCCCCATTTTGCTGAAGGAACCGCTACATTATGCCTTGGTTTAAGAAGGCCAAGTATTCCACGCTGCAGCCATCACTCGAAAAACGGGACCGCATCCCTGAGGGGTTGTGGACCAAGTGTGAAAACTGCTTTGAGTTAATGCTTACCAAGGATTTTGAGGAAAACCTTAAGGTCTGCAAACGCTGTAGCCACCACCACCGTATTTCGGCCCGTGAGCGTATCGCTCTTTTGACGGATGGCGACAGCTTCCAGGAAATGTTTAATAACATCCAGCCGACCGACGCGCTGAACTTTGTAGATTCGAAAGATTACGCCAGCCGCCTGAGGGCTGCGCAGGCGAAGAGCGATTATGACGAAGCTGTGGTCTGCGGTACTGCGCGTCTGCATGGTCAGCCCGTGGCTTTAGCGGTAATGGCGTTTGATTTTATCGGCGGCAGTATGGGTTCTGTTGTGGGAGAGCGCGTAACGCAGCTGATCGAATTAGCCACGGAGCAGGGATTGCCGCTGATAATTGTGACGGCGTCGGGCGGTGCCCGCATGCAGGAGGGCATCCTGTCGCTTATGCAGATGGCCAAAACCAGCGGCGCGCTGGCACGTCATGCAGCCAAAAACCTTTCTTACATCAGCATTTTGACAAACCCAAGCACGGCTGGTGTAATGGCCAGCTATGCCAGCCTGGGCGACGTCATCATTGCTGAGCCGGATGCATTGATTGGCTTTGCCGGGCCTCGCGTTATCGAAAGCACGATCAAGCAGATCCTGCCAAAGGGTTTCCAGAAGAGCGATTTCGTACTGGAACATGGTTTCCTGGATATGGTCGTCAACCGCTCGGAAATGAAAGATACGCTGGCCAACCTGATTTTCTACATGGTGGGCACGCGCCCGAACTGCCCGATAACGGGCCGCGGTGGCGTGGAAGAAGGTGAGAGCAACGACGGCTCCACGGCCGAAAGCGCCCGACGAGCGTCCGGCGCTGTACGCGTAGGCTGATATTGTCGTCAGCAGATCTGCCGCCGCTGGACCTCAATGAACTGAATTTCGACACCTGCGAACGACTGCGGCATCTCGATGGGCTACTGCACCAGCTTGGGCTTGAACACGGCGCGCGAGTGCTGGATGTTGGCGGCTACCCAGGCGTGATGGCCCGGGCTTTTCCTCATTGGAACATAGTAACAGCAGATACCTATGCAAAAGGACACCCGCCCTACGTAAAGGCCAGCGGCGCCGCTCTGCCATTCCAGGATAGAAATTTCGATGCGACTATAGCGTGCGACGTGCTGGAGCATGTACCGCAGCAATATCGTGAATCCTTTTTGCGGGAGCTGGCGCGGGTAACGGAATCCGCGGTCATTGTGGCCGGCCCTTACAATACACCTGGCGCGGCAAAAGCCGAAGCACTGGTGAGAGAACTTCTTCCCGTATCATCGCCCGCGCAGGCGTGGCTGGCGGAACATGCGGAATGCGGTCTGCCGTCGCTGGATTCGACCCGGCGTGCCTTGGGTGCGGCCGCCGCAGAAACGGGAGTAGCTCCCGCGGGCGACCTTACAAGCTGGCTGCTTTTTTTTGCTGCACAGGCTGCCGGGGAAAGTAATTACGCCGTTGGTATTGCCCTGAAAAATTTTATCACTCATTATAACAAAACACACGGCGGCGACGCCAGTTTGAGGAGCGGAACCGGGCCCGCATACAGACATGCGGTTATTGCTGCCATGAACGCCGCCGCGGCGCTGAAGCTGTCGGAAATTGCCGGCGAGGCGCCTTATGCCGACGAGAGTTCAGCGGAGCATGAAAGCTATGTTGAGGCCTTGGCGGAACTTGTGCGGGCGCTGGCAGCAGCTGGCGGCAGTGGTGCGACGTCTGCGGATTCCCAAATGACGGGCTCGTTATTAGAGCGAGAGTATATCGAACGGCTTGAGCGGATGCTTGCAGATCGGCAGGTCGAGGCACCATCACTCGCCAGTCACAATCATGATGGTGCATTTGGTGCCCGTTTAAAGGCAGCAGTTAAAGTTTTGCTGGGGCGCAGCTAGCCTCGAGCTCACGCATCAAAGTTGGCATTTCAGTTGCATTAGAGTTTTGCATAGAAAGCTGAAAGGACACCCCATGGCCCTCCTCCGGTCGCGGCACCACAAGATTATAGCAGGCGTATGCGGCGGCATCGCCGATTCCCTGGGTTGGAGCCCTACCGTTGTCCGAGTTGTTTACGTTCTCGGCAGTGTCCTTTCTGCCGGTTTTCCCGGGATTTTGGTTTACGTAATCCTGTGGTTCATTATGCCGAAAGCTCCATACTAGCGCCAGCCGTGTCAGGCTGCGGCGAGATTTTCTGCGCCGAATGATGTGAATTGGCAGTTGGAGGGTATTGGGTGGTGACAGTATCGTGCCGCCCATGACCATTGAGACCAGCCACACATCACCCAAACCAGTTCGCCTGCAGATAACGGAGATATACGTTAGCGTGCAGGGCGAATCGACGTGGAGCGGTTTGCCGTGCACATTCATCCGCCTTACCGGGTGCCCTTTGCGCTGCACCTACTGCGACACGGAATATGCCTTTTTCGGGGGCACAAAGGTTGAACTGGCCGAGGTAATGGAACAGGTGCGCGCCATTGGCTGCCCGCTTGTGGAAGTGACCGGAGGAGAACCGCTGGCGCAGCCCAATTGCATTCCGCTTCTGCAGGCACTTGTATATGAAGGCTACCAGGTACTCCTGGAAACAAGCGGCGCCTACCCCATAGTCAATGTGCCGCGAGAGGTGGTGCGGATCGTCGATCTTAAGTGCCCCAGCAGTGGAGAAAGCCACCGGAATCTCTATGAGAACCTGGAGCATCTGCAGCCCCATGACGAAGTGAAATTTGTGATGGGTTCGCGCGAAGACTACGAATGGAGCGTGGAGCAGGTGCGCGCACATAAGCTGGACGAAAAGGTGCAGGCGGTTCTGTTTTCGTGCGTGTTCGGAAAAGTAGAACCATCGGAAGTCATCCAGTGGATGCTGGATGACCGGCTGCATAAGGTCCGCTTCCAGCTCCAGGCTCACAAGTTTATCTGGCCCCCCGACATGAAGGGCGTGTAGCGTTGATTATGAATGATGGGTTGAGCTGCGGCCTTGCCGTAAAAGCGGAAGCTCCGTTTGCCTGAGTATGACATAGCCATAATTGGCGCCGGGGCGGCAGGTCTGGCGGCGGCGATTTTTGCGGGCGAGGAAGCTGAGCGCGCTGGAGTGAACCTGAAAATCGCGCTGCTCGATGGGGCGAAGAAACCCGGAGCGAAGATCCTTGTAAGCGGCGGCGGACGCTGCAATGTGACAAATGAGAAGGTAAGCCCCGATGACTATTGCGGCGGTTCCGCAAAGATCATTCGCAATGTTCTACGATCCTTCGATGAACAGCAAACCATCCACTGGATGGAAAACCTTGGGGTGTCCCTTAAGCTGGAGCCTACCGGGAAGTACTTTCCGCTAACCAATACCGCCCGGAGTGTGCTCGACGCCCTGTTGCAGCGGGTTGATGAGGTTGGCGTTCAGAGGCTTTTTGGCTATCGCGTGAGTAATATCGGCCGGGTAACTGCTGGTGTTGGAGATGCCGGCGGTGCGGCTCACTGGCGGATAACCAATGCCATAGATAGTACCACCATCACCGCCCACACGCTCATCATTTCTACGGGCGGCCAGGCGTTGCCGAAATCCGGCAGCGATGGCGCTGC
>JAKFFN010000243.1:0-8427 GCA_036675025.1 Candidatus Sumerlaeales bacterium
CCGTGGCACTCCTTTTCCTTGGGACAACCTCTTAAACGAGGAATAAGCCCGTATGATAAAAGATGGTGACACTTCGGTGATCACGGTGAATCGCGAGTGTCACGGCCTTACATATTATCTACCACTGTGTCCTCCCTCCGGGAGGGGTTTGAGGAGTTCTTCTATCGGTATGTCCTCCTTGCCCTGGGCTTTCCTAGTTGTTCCTGCGGGTCAGGAGAGTCCCGCCGATTGACGTTAATGTTTTTTCGAGATCAAATCTACGTCTGTAAAGAGTTCAACGGCCGAGAAAACTGCCAGTAGTATGATACGGTTTGTTCCTCACTCCAAAGTAAAGCGGCAGCAAGCTGCCGGCACTCCAAATTCGTTTTGCCTTATGTTGGCGTGTTTCTGCTTGTTGCTTTGGCAGTGGCGGGTGCTGACGACTTACCACTGGCTGGCGAACCATTGATCCATTCCGAAACGGTCGCCGTTCTTTTCTGAGCGGATGATGTTTCCGACGCTGATGGTGCCGTTGGTTGCATCGTAATCGATATAGGAACGGGCGTCCTGGTTTCCGCCGGTTGTTCCGCCACCCAGGGGTGGATTGTAGAAACTTTTGTCAGGCCCGTTCGAGAACAATGAGTATTCACCGGCGACGCGCAGGTGGTGTGTATACCATAACTGATAATTTGTCCGACTTTTCATGTGCTGCATGTTGCGAAACACCAGTCGGCGATAGAGCTTCCCATTTTCCCATACGGCCGGCACTGGCGTTACGGGGCTTTGAGGATCAAAGGGGTCCAGGGGAAGGGAGCTCATGTAGGCTACGGGGGTTGTGACCCTGCTGGGAACCCAATTGTGAAATGGCCAGGATACATGAGCCGTTCCCGGCCGTTGCCAGGCCCAACCATTTTCGTGATGCTCGCCAACCGGGAACTTGTTCCAGTCGATCCGGTAAGTTTCCAGGGCTGTAGTGCAGGTCCGCATATCCGCTTTATTGCGGGCGATTTTTGCGCGCGTCTGGGCTTCGAGAAAATTTGGGACAGCAATGGCGGCCAGAATGGCAATGATGGCGACCACTATGAGCAGTTCAATGAGCGTAAAGGCAGACAGTGTTTTCAGGCGATTGCGAATGTATTTGTCAGACATGATCTCCCCTTTGGACTACCGAAGAAAATATAAATATATAATTAATGGTTCCATGACAAATCGATGACGGGAAAGTCAACTGGATTACGCAGGCGTAGGTTGGGCGGAATTGATGGATGAACAGGGTCGTTAAAAGATTGGATAAGTGCGCAGTAGAACGTGTGGATTAGTGCGCTAAATGCTTTATCTACTTCTCGACGCTGCTTTAATAGTCATAACGTCTTTCTTCAGGCTTTCCAGGAACTGGTCCACCGTATCGTAAAAGAACTCCGGCTTGTCGAGCATGACAAAGTGACGGGCATCCTGGGTCATTACGACTTTGTGGTTGGGTATCTTTTCTACCTGCTGCTCGTAGCGGGTTCTTACGGCTTTGCGGGTAGCGTCGTCTTTGGCAAACTCTGCCGCACCTATGAGGAGGACTGGTGATTGAATGGCGGCGATGTCTTCGCGGAGGTCTGATACTGTCAGCTCATACATGGCGTTTGCGACGGTTTTCGGATGGCTCTTGCCTGCAGTTTTTGCCAGGCGTTCGGCGGTCTTGGGATCCGTAACCATGGATGCCAGAAAGTTTTTGGATTGCGCGGCAAGAGCCTCTTGCGACATCATGGACATCATCCCGCGGGTGAGGGCTGCCCGTGTGGCGATTGTGGCGGTGGAGGCATCTGAGCTTACGAGTGCGCCAAAGGCTGGCACGCCGTCCACTGCAATAACAGGTCCTACTTCCTGTGGTGCCTCCAAGGCTATCGCGTAGGCCAGGTGGCCACCGAGGCTGTGGCCGATAATGATGGGGTTTCGTAGGTTGTTGTCGCGGATGTAGTTTACCAGGGCATCGCGCATGGTGGGGATGAAGGGGCCCTCAACAGGCGGGACGCCGGCGAAACCTGCCAGTGAGAAGATGTGGCACTGGTAGCGGTCGCGGTAATGGGCGACGGTGGCATCCCATACGGTGCCGTCGCACATCATGCCGGGAATGAGAAGCATGGGCGGGCCAGTGCCTTCTACGCGGACCTGGTAGGGCTGGGCGGCAGAGGTGGTGGTTGTGGTGGTGGTGGCGGTTGTTTCGGGTGAGGTGGCGGTGGCGGTGGTGGGGGTGGCGATTGTTGTGGCGGCGCCGGCGGGTAAGGGGAAAGAAGTGGTTATGAGAGCTAATAGTGCCAGTAGTGCCAGTGAACGCAGCGGGTTTATAGCAGCTTTGATGCTAATCATGATGTTTTCCGATCGATAGAAGTTTCGCACTGGGGCGATTCAATGCATCGGTTTTTGTGGATGACAACGGAAAACGGAGAGCTTTTGGGTGGATGGCGGATGTATGTTCTGTTGCATTCCTCTCGCAATGAATCGGCTTACGAGCACACGTGAGATCAGAACTCGGAAAGGTAATTCTCCAGATACCATTCGCCCGTGAAAATGATGTACTTGCTACTTGTCCTCCCATTAGCGACGTCAAGCTTCGCGGCGGTTCCTGGATTGCCATGGTGGTGGGTGCGGGCGTCCACTATACGGAATAAATTCCGCGGTACCCCGCACGGCTGACGTGCTGGGTAATCCGAAGTTCTGCGTTCGCGGTTGCCGTTCTCGTGGCGGAGTAAAATGCTGCGGACAGGAGTGTCCGCGCCACTTGGTAGCTGGCGTCTGATGGCGCTGCGCGGGTTGGGGGTTTGGGTTATTCCGGTGCTTCGCACCGGCGGGCGGGACGCCCGCGCTCCCAGGGGGGACGGCGCTGCGCGGGTTGGGGGTTTGGGTTTACTTAAGCCAGATGGTTCCGCCGGGGTGATCCTGGAGGCGGATGCCCAGGTTGCCGAGTTCGTCTCTTATGAAATCGGCGAGCTGGTACTGTTTGGCTTCTTTGGCTTTTTTGCGGGTTTCGATGAGGAGTTCGACAAGGCCATCGGTGAGGCCGGCATCGTTGGTGGCTTCGAACATAAGGGCGTCGAGGCCGAGGCGGTCGAGAAGCTCGTGGATGAGCGCGACGTAAGCACCGCCGCGGGCGGCGGCTTCGGCATCGCCCTTGGTGAATTTCTGGCGCTCTTCGTTGAGCGCGCTTACGGCTTCGAAGATGATGCCGATGGCGCGCTGGGAGTTGAAGTCGTCGTCCATTGCTTCATCGAACTGATCGCGGAGGGGCTGGATTTTCTCACCATTTACGGATTCCGCAGCGCCGGCGTTTTCCTGTTGAGGTCCCAGCAGTTTTTCCGCAGTGACCACGGCTTCGCGGATGCGGCCGAGGCCGCTCTTGGCTTCTTCGAGGGCCTGCTCGCTGTAATCCAGGGGGTGGCGATAATGGGCTGAAAGCAGGTAGAAGCGCACGACTGCCGCTTCGAAGCGCTCGAGCACCTGGTCGATGGTGAAGAAGTTGCCGAGGGACTTCGACATCTTTTGCTTGTCGATGGTGAGGAAGCCGTTGTGCATCCAGTATTTCACGAAAGGCTTGCCGGTGCAACCGCACGATTGGGCGCGTTCGTTTTCGTGGTGCGGGAACACCAGGTCGGCGCCGCCGCTGTGGATGTCGATGGTTTCGCCGAGGTGGTGCATGCTCATGGCGCTGCACTCCAGGTGCCAGCCGGGCCGGCCCAGGCCCCAGGGGCTTTCCCAGAATGGTTCGCCCGGTTTGGCGGCTTTCCACAGAGCGAAATCGAGGGGGTCTTCCTTCACGTCGCCTACATCAACACGGGCACCCTCGAGAAGGTCGTCAATGTTTTTGCCGCTCAGGGCACCGTAGCTGTCGAACGCGCGCACGCGGTAATACACGTCACCGTTTTTCTCATAGGCGAGGCCATTGGCGATCAGCTTTTCCACCAGGGCGATCTGCTCCGGGATGTGCTCGGTGGCCTTGGGGTGTACATCGGCCCGGCGCACGCCGAGGGCGTCGGCATTGCGGAAGTATGCTTCAGTGAAGCGAGCAGCCAGCTTGTCCCACGGCTCGTTATTTTCGTTGGCTCGTTTGATGATCTTGTCGTCGATGTCGGTGAAGTTCTGCACGAACTTTACCTTGTAGCCGCGGTGCTCAAGGTGGCGGCGAATGGCATCAACCACGACAAAGTTGCGGGCATTGCCAACGTGGAAGTAGTCGTACACGGTGGGGCCGCAGTTGTACATGGTTACCATGTCGGGGTTTTGCGGCGCAAAGTCTTCCTTGGCACGGTTTGCCGTGTTAAAGATGCGAATAGTCATGAGATCGGTGGGAAATCCGGAGTAGAGTTGGGGCGCCGTTACAGGCGGGAGTCGAGAAAGCGCACAAGAAGCGCCGCAGCCAGCAGGATGACACCCAGCAGGTGCATTCCGTAAATGAGAACCACGCCCGAGGCCGTAAGCAGGAGCGTGCACACGGTCAACAGGATGATATGAAGACCGCCATATTTATCGCCGCCGCGTTTACGTGTAGGTACGCCTGTCGTAGTTTCCAAGGCCTGGTTCGCTTTCCTCTGATTGTGTTAGGCACAGCAATGCCCGTTACGAGGGGCTATACAAGAAAAACCGAAACATTTTGGAAAAAACACAATGTGATGGCGGATGGGCGGGGGCGGCGAGTGCAGGGCATAGTAAAACCCCGGGCAGACGCGCCTCTACCCGGGGAAGTTGGTGTTCGGTTAAACTGTGCTGGTTAGCTTAGTAGCTGGAGCGCTGGTACTGGTCGTAATCGCCCCAGTAGTTGTCGCGCTTCGGGTGAGACACATGGCCGTAAATGTAGCGGTTCTGCGGCTGCGATACGCAGTGGTGCAGAGGCTTCGTCCAGGAATGTTCGATGCCGCGGCCAAGGGCGTGGAAAGGATATGACAGCAGTCTGAAGGGATGCGCGCTGTCGTCGGAATCATAGCTGTGAGCGGAGGCGTCAGAGGGAGACACAGCAATTGCTGCAGCTGCCACAAACGCCATCGCGGTAATTTTGACTAGTTTCATGCACCAGCCTCCAAGTCGTTCTATCGGGTGTTGAAGCAGAATCAGCCAGTGCCACATGGCTTTGTAAAGCGGAAAAGTGGTGTTCCTTAAAGGCTTGTAATGGTGAGTCTAAAGGGCATCCGTTGCTCGCAGGTTCAAGGAAATCTGTTCCGCATACTCCTCCACGGCCTTCCTTAAATCGAAGTTGTCTGTATCAGCCCTGGAAAAAATTTGTGGCTGAAACGAGCGCAAGCCGAGGGCAAATCGGCCGGGCCACTCCCCTGCCCAGAGGAACTCTGAGTGGTCGAGGTCGGCAAAAAGCTGGTCGATACGATCAATTGTCACATCGCCGGCGCGCGCCGACACCAGCACCACCCGCTGCACGGTTGCGCGGCTGAATACCCGGCGGAAGGCGTCGCGGCAGACCTCGCCCGGCCAGTCGCTCATCTGGGCGGCCAGGGCAAATTTTGCGGCCATTTCCGGGGCGGCGTCTTCCAGCACTTCGCCGGCTTCGGGCGGATTATGAAACACGTAGACGGATCCGCCGTGCCACTGCTTGAGTTTATCCAGCAGCGGCATCACGGGTGCCTGGGAAATGTCGCCAGGATTGTCGGCCAGTTCGGCCAGCACGATCAGCACATTTTCGATTTCGGGTACGGGAATCCAGTCGCTCAAAGTTCAAGGCACCTTCATTGCTATATTGCCAGCTAACCTGCCGGCGGATCAGGAAGTGTACGTTACCCCGGTAGATTGACTATGTTTGGAACTTGATGGGCCTGGAGGCAAAAATGGAGCAGCAGCGCGCAACGCATCAGGATGGTTTTTTCGCAAGGCAATGGCACTGGCTGAAAAATCACCGTCACTTGAGGCTGATTACGGAAACACGCGTGATTGCGGCATTGCTCCTGCTGGCGCTTTGTCTTTTCGGTTTTATGGAACTGGCGGACGAGGTGATGGAGAAGGACACCCAGAAACTGGACGAGCGGATACTACTGTGGTTCCGCGATCCGGGCGATATCCGCGAGGCTCGCGGGCCGTGGTGGCTGAAAACGGCGGCGCTGGATACAACTGCCCTGGGCGGGACGACGGTGCTTATATTTGTGACGCTGATTACGCTGGGGTATCTGTGGATCGCGAAGCAAAAGCGCGCGCTGGTGCTGGTGGCTGCCGCTGCCATTGGCGGCCAGGCTTTTAACACAGGGCTGAAGAACGCATTTATGCGTGCGCGTCCGGAGATTGTGCCGCACTTTACGGAGGTGATGACGTCGAGCTTCCCCAGCGGGCACAGCATGATGAGCGCGGTGATTTACCTGACGCTGGGTGTGCTTCTGAGTACGCTGGTTAAGACGGTGGCGATGCGGGTGTATATAGTTGTGACTTCGCTGGTGATCACATTCCTGGTTGGGTTCAGCCGGGTGTTTCTGGGGGTACATTACCCCACGGACGTGGTGGCCGGGTGGAGCGCTGGTTTGGCGTGGGCGCTGATCTGTCTGCTGATTGCGCGGATATTGCAGAACCGTGGAACGGTGGAGAAGCCGGGCGAACATACGAATACCGTGAGGGAGCAGCCGCATTGACATAACAGCGGAGAATGTAGAAAGTAGAATGTAGAATGGGTAGAGATAAAGCGGTGGGACGCCCGGTTGAAGCCGGCTGGGGGGAATTGGGATGACTGGGGTCACCCCGTCTAAAGGCGGGTGCAAAGAGGGAGCCGGCTAAAGCCCGGCAAGGGCATGGGGGCGAACAGAGGTTTCATCTAGGGGGTGGAAGATTATGGGGTGCTTAGCTGTGTTCAGCGTGGGGTGTGCGGTGGGGCAGAGATACATTTTGTGGTGGGTTGGAGATGGTGCTTCGCTGACCCTTTCAGGGCTGGACAGTTGGGGGAAGTTAACCCAGGGCGGCGGCACAGGTCCGCAGACGCGGACCGCGTGCCTTGCCCTGGGCTATCATACTTTGTCCTTACAGGACAGGTGGGGTTCGAGAGCGAGCGACTGTGAGCGCTGCTTGGGTCGGCGGAACGTTCGGGCGCCGACGGGTGCGTGCCTTGCCGTGGGCTGTGATACTTTGTCGTTTCAGGACAGGTGGGGTTCGAGAGCGAGCGACTGTGAGCGCTGCTTGCGGTGGCGGGGCGTTCGGCACAGACGTGTGCAGAGCATGGGGTTTGTCCAGTCTCTACGAATGCCTCTATTCGCCGAGGTTTTTTGCGGCGGCTTCATCTATCAGGAACAGGGTTTCGTTCTGGCGGGCTCTTAGTATCTGGGACGGATAGGTGTTTATGTTTTCCTCCCCTTCCAGCACCTGCGCAAGGGCTTCGGCTTTCTCTTCGCCGGTGACGAGCATTACTACCTGTTTCGCAGCAAGGAGCACGGGCGTTGTCAGGGTGATGCGCCAGGTATCCATTGCAGGCACGAAGTTAGGGGCTACATACCGCTGGTCTTCGGCCATGGCGCTGGTGTGCGGAAACAGTGAAGCGGTGTGGCCGTCGGCTCCCATGCCCAGCAGAATGAGGTCGAATACCGGAACAGCGCCATTAGCAGCACCGAGCGTCTTCACAACCTGGCGCTCATAGTCTTCGGCCACGACGCTGGGTTCGCCGAGTTCTGTCTTCGTGCGGAAAACTGATTCGTCGCTAACGGCAGCTGGATCGAACAGCGATTCCTTTGCCATGCGGTAATTGCTGTCTGCATGATCCGCAGGCACAAAACGTTCATCGCCAAAAAACCAGCGCATTTGCGGCCATGGTAACATTTCGGCAAAAGGTTCGGCGGCAAGCAAGCTGTAGAGCAACTTTGGGGTTGTTCCACCTGCCAGGGCTACGCTAAACTGGCCGGTAGCATCGCGGGCGCTTTCGGCAATGATTTCTGCGGCGCGTGCAGCTACGGCTTCTTTGTTATCGAGAATTTCGACAGTAAGTTCCATCAGCAATCCGGCCTCCACCAGGAATGTCCGTCGCGTTTAATGAGTTCATCTGCTGCGGCAGGGCCCCATGTGCCGGGCTCGTAATTAGGAAACTCGGCTGCCGCGGCCTGGCTCCATGCCTGCAGGATAGGGTCTACCACTTTCCAGGAATGCATTACGGTGTCGATCCGGTGGAAAAGAGTGGCGTCGTTCATCATGCAGTCATAGAGGAGAGTTTCGTAGCCGGTGGAAGGACTGGCGCCGAGGTCGGTGTAGTTGAAGTTCAGTCCGACGGGCGTGGTGCGCAAGATGGGGCCGGGAGTTTTTGCCCTGACCTGCAGGGTGATGCCTTCGCATGGCTGAATCTGCATCAGCAGTCGATTGGGGCCGATGCGGTCCATGCGGGTAGCGCCGTAGAGTGGGAGGGGGGCTTCGCGAAACTGAATGAGAATGTGCGTATTGCGGGTGGCCATGCGCTTGCCTGTGCGGAGGTAGAAGGGCACGCCGGCCCAGCGCCAGTTTTCT
>JAKFFN010000334.1:0-39355 GCA_036675025.1 Candidatus Sumerlaeales bacterium
ATCAGCAATCTTGACTCAATCCTGTCAGGCAAGTATAAGTCGCGCACCGGATTGGGAAACGGTATATTCGGCACACAGCGCCTGATGGATGTTTTCCATATAGAATCGGCAGCAACTGGTACAACAGTCGTTTTTGGGAAAAAATTTCCTGCATCGAATTTGCCGATTTCGCAAGAGCAGATCGACACTGTTCGCGCCGAGTTGGCAAGACAGGTACCCGACGATCCATTTTATGAACTCCAGCGGCAGAACCAGGAACTAATGCGCACCCTGGATGAGTTGCGTACTCGGCAGATCCAGATGGCTCAACTAAATGATGAGCTGGAAGCTACTAACCGCGGTGTGGTGGCCCTTTATGCAGAACTGGATGAGCGGGCAAATTACCTGCGCCGGACAAACGAACTGAAAACCCAGTTTCTTTCTAACATGACTCACGAATTCAGAACACCACTGCATTCGATTCGCATGCTCGCGGCGATGGTTCTGGATCGTGTGGATGGGCCTCTGACAGCAGAGCAGGAAAAGCAGATGACGTATATCCTGCATGGTGCAGAAGAACTATCTGGCTTTGTAGACAACCTGCTCGATCTTGCAAAAGTAGAGGCCGGCAGACTTACGCTGCGTCTCCAGAGCTTTGACCTTCATTCAATATTTGATGTCCTAAAGGGAATGTTGAAACCACTGACAAAGGAATCAAAAGTTTCCCTGATCTTTGACGAACCTGATATTGAAGTACATCTGTTTTCTGATGAAGGTAAAGTTTCCCAGATATTAAGAAATTTCATTTCCAATGCACTAAAGTTTACCACCTCAGGCGAAGTGAGGGTAACAGCGCAAAAAGCTGACAACAGTGTCACATTCTGTGTGGAAGACACTGGCATAGGCATAGAACGAGATCATCTGGAACTCATCTTTGAGGAATTTGAGCAGATCCATAATCCGCTTCAATCGCAGGCGCGGGGCACAGGCCTGGGTCTGCCGCTTTCTCGGAGACTCGCGGCACTGCTGGGAGGCACGGTATGGGTGGAGAGCGAACCTGGCAAGGGCTCTAAATTTTACCTGCGCCTGCCCGAACGAGCAGCAGTAATCGAAGACGTGGATACGCCTATGAGCTCTCAAGTCGGCAATAAGTTGAAGGTCCTTGTCATCGATGATGACGAAGTTATCCGGTATGTCCTTCAAACCCGGCTCGAGTCTCAGAAATATCAAGTATTGCAGGCAACGAACGGCCGTGATGGACTTGATCTGGCGGATGCCAGTATCTCTTCAATTTTTCTTGATCTGGCTATGAAGGGATTGAGCGGCTTTGAGGTGCTGAAGAGTTTAAAAAATGACGAGAACACGAGCGGGATACCTGTTATTATCTGCACCTCAATGGCGCTATCGGGTAAAGAGATTGATCAGCTGAAAGCAGATGGTGCTGCCCGCATTGTGAGTAAAGGGGATGGGTTTATTTTCAACGCTATGGGGGCGCTTAGCGAGGTAGTTAAACCTGAAGTGGCACCCGGTTAGGTTTTCACTGTGCAGAAAAAACAACCGCCAGTTATTGTCCATGTTGACGACCGGGCTGCGAATCTCTACCTGGTAAAAAAAATTCTGACAGCAGCTGGCTATGAAGTGCTGCAGGCAGAGACTGGGATCGAGGGGCTGAATCTTGTCAGCCGGGCAAAGCCAGACCTTGTTATACTGGATGTGCATCTCCCAGACATTTCCGGATTTGAAGTCTGCAGGCGATTAAAAGCAAACCCAGACACTTCAAGTATTTCGGTCCTGCAGATATCGTCTGAACTCACAAACGTTGATTCCCGTGTAGAGGGACTAGATAGCGGAGCTGAAGCCTATCTGACAGCTATTCGTCCTACAGAAGTCGTTGCAACAGTGCGGGCGCTGCTTAGAGCAAAAGCAGCCGAGGATATGGCACTTGCGAAGGCTGCAGAGTGGAGCACAACTTTCGATGCCGTGAATGATCCTATTTTAATCATCGACGTCACTGGCGAAATTACGCAGACAAACGCCAGTGCCGCAAAGCTGCTTGGTGAGTTGTCAGACGCAGAAGTGGCAGCTCTGAAAAAAGAATTTGTAGTAACCAGGAAGGCCCTGCAGGATAGCGTGCAACCCCAAGGCGTCCGGGATATTGCTGTACAAAACAAAGTCTATCGTATGAGTATGGACCTGGTGCCCGGTGCAGAAGATCATGATGAGCGCTTCGTCTCCGTATTGACAGACGTAACGACGCTCGTAGAGGCAAAGCTCGCGATCCGCCGGTCAAACGAAGCATTGATGTTAGCACGGGATGCTGCTGTGACAGCGAGTCGGGCAAAAAGTGCGTTCATGTCAAGTATGAGCCACGAATTCCGAACGCCGCTTAATGCGATTCTCGGTTATGCGGAACTCATGCATGATCTTGCCGTGGATCGCAGCGACGAAACCGCAACCAAAGATCTCTCCAGAATTATCGCGTCGGCTCAACATCTCCTGAACCTGATTTCAGATGTGCTGGATATAGCAAAAGTCGAAGCTGGCCGCGCATCACTGGAACTTGAAACATTCCCGGTAAAACCTTTACTTCAGGAGATTGTGACTACGCTCCAGCCTTTGGCGGGTAATCAAAACAACTCAATTGATGTTCAGATTGACGAAGGGATTAACAAGATAGCTTCTGATCCAACCAAGCTTCGACAGATACTTCTGAACCTGGTAGGAAATGCCTGTAAGTTTACTCGAAACGGAACGATCACTGTTCAAGTTTGCGCAGACGATGACGACAAGTTTATTAATTTCGTGATTACAGATACCGGCATCGGTATTTGTGAGGAAAAGCTCAACGTAATCTTCGATGCCTTTGAACAGGGCGATGCCGGCGGAAAATTTGGTGGAACGGGATTAGGACTGGCGATAAGCAAGCGACTGGCTGAACTGCTGGGGGGCAATATCTCCGCCCAAAGCCAGGTAAACATTGGCAGTACTTTTACGCTGCGAATACCCCTGGAGCAATAGCCTGCTACAGGGCCCTCGAATAGTACTTCAGTAACGACCAGTTTTCGTTGCGGGTCTGAAATCGGTGCGGCGGACTTAATAGAACGCTTAGCTGAAGGGCTCCTGACCTCATGGCCGATACCCGCCTAACACCGACTGTCCATCACCACGCTCCCATCGACCGCATTCTCAGTCCGTTCCAGGAGTTTCTGCATCGCCAGACTTCCGGTGGAATTGTGCTGTTCGTATTTACTGTGGTCGCACTTTTCTGGGCAAATTCCCCGTGGGCATCGACATACTTCAGTGTGTGGCAATCAAAGCTGACAGTCGGTCTTGGCCAATTCGAGCTCTCGAAGCCGCTGCTTCTGTGGATTAACGATGGCTTGATGGCAGTGTTCTTCTTTGTGGTTGGCCTGGAGATAAAACGTGAGATTATTGCAGGTGAACTGGCCTCTGTGAGAAAGGCAAGTCTGCCAATTGCAGCAGCCATTGGCGGCATGGTGGTGCCGGCATTGTTGTATAGCTTCTTCAATATTGGTGGCGAAGGGAGCCGCGGCTGGGGTATTCCCATGGCAACAGACATTGCCTTTTCCCTTGGCGTATTGACCCTGCTGGGTAATCGCGTTCCGCTGTCTCTGAAAGTATTTCTTACCGCATTTGCTATCGTGGATGATATTGGTGCTGTGCTTGTAATAGCTGTTTTTTACACAAGCAAAGTATCGCTAACGGCTCTGCTAATATCTGCCGTTATGCTGTTCGTTGCTATCGCGCTTAATGTTGCCGGTGTGCGCCGGCCGGTAGTTTATGGTAGTGTGGGCGTTATTCTTTGGATCGCAATCTTAAAATCCGGCGTTCATGCGACGGTGGCCGGGGTGCTATTGGCGATGACAATTCCGGCGCGTACCCGGATTGCAGAAGCGCAATTCCTTGAAACCAGTCGGAATCTGTTGAATGATTTCGAACACGCCGGTCCGCTGGACATGCAACACGGACTTAACCAGGAACGGCATGGGGTGCTTAATTCGCTTCAGGATCTGGCCGAGGGGGTGCGCACGCCATCGAGCCGACTTGAAGATGAGCTCCATCCCTGGGTTACCTTTGTGGTACTTCCAGTTTTTGCATTTGCAAATGCGGGAGTTTCACTCGGCGGCGGCGGAGTGGCGGCAGTAGGTCATCCGGTAAGTCTTGGTATTATCGTTGGTCTGCTGGTTGGGAAAGTTATTGGATTAAGCTCTTTTGCATGGCTGGCGATACGGCTGAATTTGGCCTCGATGCCCGCCGGAGTTACGTGGCGTCACATAGTAGGAGTTGCCTTTCTTGGTGGTATCGGTTTCACCATGAGCTTGTTTGTTGCAAATCTCGCCTTTGGAGAATCGCAACTGCTCGAGGTATCGAAAATAGGTATTCTCACAGGGTCGCTAATTTCAGGTGTCGTCGGTTGGGGTATATTGGTGAAGGCCAGTCCTCCCCAGAAAATTTTAGAGCTCGGTACGACAAGGCTAATCTAGTTCCGGACCTGAAAAAAACACTAGACCCCCTGCATTACTGAGTGGCTGAAATTACCTTCCTTCCTATGTCAGGCATCAGCCAGCCGCGTGCGCTGCAGGTTTCTCAATGCATTTCCAGGAGTTTTTGATTGAAACGTTTCGTTGTCGTCGGGATCCGGCGGACTGGTACAACGCTCATTCGCACCACGCTGGATCAACATCAGGACGTTCGCTGCCACGGTGAGCTGTTTACTTTCGGTGGTCGCTTCATTGGTGCCCGCGGTGATAAGAACGAGTTCGGATACCGCCGCTACTTACAGGAGTCGTTTTGGCGCCGCTTTCGCGATGTGATAAATCGCCGGAGGCTGGTTGAGGAGTATCTCGATCAGGTATTTGCAGTCGATGACCATAAGGTCGTCGGTTTTAAGCTGATGATTTCACAGCACGAGATATTTCCCTCAGTTATGCCATACCTGAAACACCATGAAGCGAAGGTAATCCATGTGGTGCGGGAAAATGTTCTGAAAACTCTTGTATCCAGGGCAGCGAAGAAAGTCACAGGAGAGTCGCACACCCGAACTCCGGGCGGCAAAACAATCGTTACCTTGCGTGAACACCGACTGCTTTCTGACCTTGAGGGCTATGAGCGGGAAAACCGATTCTGGGAGCAAACCGCTGCCGGCATGCCATATCTAAGGGTTGGCTATGAAGATTTTGTGCAGGATAAGCAGTTGGAACTCTCCAGGATGCTGGACTTTCTGGAGGTTGAGCACGTACCTGGCCTGGAAAGCCCACTGGCCAAGGGTAATTCGGACGAGCTGAGAGAAATCATTTCCAATTACGACGAGGTAGCAAATGTGCTCAAAGGCACACGCTTTGAATGGTGCCTTACCCGGTAAAAGAAAGGTTGGGGTGAGTAGTGGGGTTCGAACCCACGACCTCCAGATCCACAATCTGGCGTTCTAACCAGCTGAACTATACCCACCATAACTGGTGCAGCTATGCGTACCAATTACAGGTGCAAACTATTCGATTATTGCTGTTTTACACTTCTGAAAAAGAACCCTTGCACCCGTTGTGGCTATTAACTCTAAAGTTTCACTTCAACATAGAACCTGGAAGACGTTATGCCAATCAGACGCAGAGACGAAACAACCGATTCGCTGGACAAGTACATCGCACTAATATGGACGCGGAAATGGTTAATCATCGCGGTCGCGATCTTTGCGGGAGTTGCAACTTACATCGCGCTTCTCTTCGTGCCGGAGACGTACCGGGTTAAGTCAGAAATCTACGTAAACCGCCTGCCGACCACCGCGAATGAGGAAACTGCAAGTCCTGATACGGTAACGTCTTTACTTAAAAGCCAGAGCGTTATCGAAGAAGTACGCAATGACTACGTGGAAGCTTTCGACGTGCAAACCGCGCCTCCAGTGGAGAAGTTCGCCAAGCAGTTTGATGTGGAGTCATATATCCTGCAGGATACGACGGTGCGAAAGCAGTTTTCTCCGGTACTGACCCTGCAGGTAGAGTCCAGCGGCGCTGAGGAAACCCGCTTTATCATGCAGCGCTGGATTGAGAACTTCATCGAACAGTATGGCAACTATACCACAAAAGAGGCGCTGGTAAAGCGCGATGCTTACAGTAATGAAATTCAGCGCGTAGAGGATGAAATAGTCAGGGTGGAACGGGAGCGGGCAAAGTACGATTCACAGCTCCCCTATTTGAAAAAAATGCTGGCGGAAAAGCTGGAACTTTTAACGCCATCCCGGCTAAGTTTTCAGGACCGGGACGTAGATACGATCAAACTGGATTTCCAGATACAAAATCCGCGCATGCGGCCTGGGCTCCTCGAACGCTATGCGGAATTGAAACTTCAAATGAATTCGGGAAGCGCACCGACCACTGCTGCAGCTGAGCTTAAAGCAATGGAAACCGCTATTGCCGATGCGAATACCAGTATAGCCGGTGCGGAAAAGGACTTGGCAGAAATTCGTTATCACCAACTACGTACTATCCGTGAACTTGAACTGCTGACCGGAACTCAGAAAGCCATAAATGATACGCTGGCGCGCTTTACGGTAGCCTCGGCGGTTTATACAACCGCAACAGAAGACGGTTTGCCAACAGGTGGTGATATAAGAGCAATGGCCACACCGGTAATGCCAGAAACACGCGTATGGCCAAAAAGAACCCTGTCCGCAGGCATCGCAGCCATTGTTGCGGCTATTCTTACAATCTTTGCCCTGATTGCCAGAAATTTCCTTACAAAAATTTCTGCCCCAACAACTCAATAAGGCCGGGAGTTCGCTGTTCAGTTTCTCTGGACTATTTTACACGAGGTAACTAATGCAGCTCGAAGTTGGTCAGCAGAGCCCTGAGTTTTCTGCTGACGCATCTAACGGATCTACTCTTTCGCTTACGGATTTTCGTGGTCGGTGGGTAATTCTATACTTTTATCCTAAGGACGACACCCCCGGCTGTACCAAGCAGGCCTGCGCGTTTCGCGATAACCAGGCAAGGCTCACAGGTATGAATGCTGTTGTTGTCGGGTGCAGCCCGGATGACCTTAGGGCCCATGATAAGTTCATATCAAAGTACGATCTGCCGTTCATCCTGGTATCTGATCCAGACCGGAGGATAGCCACTGCTTATGGCGTATGGAAAGAGAAGAACATGTACGGAAAGCAGATTATGGGCATTGAACGGACGACGTTCCTGATTGATCCCAGCGGCGAGATTGCGAAGATCTGGAAGCGCGTAAAGGTTGACCGGCATATCGATGAAATCATCGATGAGCTTCAGATGATCGCACGGTAGCCACGCATCAGCGTATAGGAGTAGGGTGGCTTTTAGGACTGTTCCCTGCAGGCTCTTGAGTCAGATTCCAATACGCCCTCATGGCAGCCTGGTTTTCAGCTACTTTCTTTCGAGAACCTTCTCCCCTGCCGGAGCTTTCGCCATTAATCCGAACATCTACAATAAAGTGTTTGTTGTGGTCCGGGCCTGATTCCTCAATAATTACGTACTCCGGCACCATCTGGAACTGTTTCTGAACATACTCTTGCAGCATGGACTTGTAGTCGCCAAACTCATCCGTGGTTGAGAGTACACGGGCAGGTGAAAAGATTTCCTGGTAAAGAAAATCCCGCATCGGCTGGATGCCAAAGTCCAGGTACAGCGCACCAATGACAGCCTCAAGAGCAGAGCCTAGCAATACGGGGCGCTCCCGCCCCCCGTGGAGTTCTTCACCCCGCCCCAGCAATATAAGTTTTCCTATTTCCATTTCCTGGGCGCGTTTACCAAGGATTCCGCGACTGATAATCTGAGACTTATGCTTGGATAGTACCCCTTCACGAGCCTTTGGGAATTCGGTAAATAAAAACTCCGACACTACAAGGCCAAGCACAGAATCTCCCAGGAATTCAAGGCGCTCATTGTCATAAGGAATCTGCATTTCAAAGGCATAGCTGCTATGCGTGAGGGCGCGGTCCAACAGTTCCAGGTCAGACATCATTGGTAGCCGGAACTTTTCCAGGAACCGTGTCAGTTGTTTTTTGCGCTCAAGCTTCAGCATAACAAGGGTTTCTATTGCCTTACATATATTAAGATCGCAAGACACAACTAGATTCCAGCGGCTCTTACAAGAATTTTCTTACAGTAACATGCATGCTTTTTGTAATATTGTGCTGCACAGAAATTATGGTTTTAATCAGGGGGATAGAGCGCCATAAATCCGTCAATGAGAATGGAACCGCTCTTCTTTAGCGCTTCCTGATCCTGGGCAAGTACAACTTCACGAACCTGTAAGGGCAGTTTGGGACGCGGAGACTTGTTAAAATCCGTGCCGATAAGAGATTGATAGGGTACAGATAACCGGCGCCATTCGTCAGCCCATGTGATTCCGTCAGCACCGTCTGTAAAATCAGCTATGAACAGGGTTCCATTGCTGTCGACGAGGTTAGCCCTTATCCATGCTTCTTTTCCATCGCCATAAACCCACAGTGCCAGGGCCGCAGGTTCTTCGTTTACAGGTTTGTTGATCGGCACGTTAATCCTGGTCTTTCCGCCTCGCTCCATGTCATACGTAATTCGGGCGGCTGCGTTGCCCTGTTTAAAATTGTTGCTCTCTAATTCAATTGTGGTCGCAGCTTTATCAAAGGCGGTTCCATCCACCGGCTTCTGGTCATCTATGGAATCAAAATCTTCGATTGTTACCTGCTTTGCGAGGTCCACATAAACAGGTATTTCAGCTTCCGCCGCCCCTATGGTTATTCGGATGGCGCTCTTTCCCTTGGATACGGCCCTGGCTTTTGTCCCATTAAGTTCAACAATTTCATTATCCCCTGAACTAAGTTCGACCGCATCGGGCTGCAACTCCAGGCGCCGCCCATCGACCATGGCAGAAACGTGAAGGTCCACCTCTTCGCCGGCAGGAAGCACAGCCACCTTCGGCTCCGTGATAATCTTGTCGATCTTCACAGTTTCCACGCTGAGTTCGCCAGTGGCTTTTCCTGCTCTGAACTTGACCGTTCCGCTCTTTTCCAGATCGGTAAACGAAAGGGAAACCGAAGTGCCGCTTACTTTAACATTCTCCAGAAGATCAGTCTCTTCAATACGAAGGTCGCTGCTCGCGGGAAGGCCTGCAGGTAAAGAGTTCGCATCCATCGCCGAAACAGATAGCGCGATTGTAGCCCCCGCCGGAACATAAAGTGGATTGCCAACTGGTTCAAACGATAATGTGGCAGCTTCACCTGCACCATTAGATGCGACTACCAGTAATGAATTCGCCACGGTCCTTGGGCCAAGAAAATCACTAGGCCTGTTAACCACCTTCTCCCCTACAATCATGGTAGTTGAACCGCCTCCATCCAGGTTGAGAGCTTCCCAGCAGCCGAGTTTTACCATATAAGCGGCCAATTCGTCAAGAGACGCACCAACACTGATCCGCGGCTGGCGACCGTCAACAGTTACTAAATAAACAGTTTTCCGGTCCCTTGTAATTCCAATGGCAGTTCGTGGATGTTTTGTTTCGGAAAAGGATTTCGCGACGTTCTCTGTTTCCAGGGGTATGTGGATTTTTCCGCGGTCGACGATTGCAGGTCCGCCACCGCAAACGCTGGCTACCACCCCTTTCACCTCCGGCATTGTGGCTGTCAGCTGCAGCCTTTGACCGTCTTCAAAACGTATTTGAGAAACCTTGCTGTCGGGAACGTGCAGCACAAATCTATGATCGTCTATCGAAGTGGTTGTGTGTGCGTCAACCTGCCGAAGTTTTACATGGATCGGCTGGTTTGGGAGGAACTCTTCCGATTCTGTGGCCAGTACGAACCTCTTCCCTGTAGCCGGGCTGACAGCGTCGCCATAGGGCGGCGTAAACAGAACAACTTCATCGGCCTTCACTCCGCTGTTAATACGATCAATCGTGAGCTTTTCTGATCCGGCACCAAGTGAGATCTTTAGAGAAACAGGTTTAATATACGGCTGCTCATCCTTTGTCAGCACGAATGCACTTCTTGAAGTGGACGGCATATTATAGATCATACCGTCTGCTACGAGAAGCCCCACCGGCCAGAATGGCCTTGGAGAACTGCCCCAGAAGTCAGCATTTACGGCGCCAATGATCTGCGTCTTGCCTGGTTCCTCTTCTCGGCGGACGGTATCAAGTACCTTTTCGCCGGCAAACAGGCGATCTCCGCCGGATTCCGCCTCCAGAGTTACAAGCGGGTTATCTAACTGAACCCTCATAACATTATAATTCATAGGGCCGTCCGGAGAAAACTCGTGGCTCCATGTTACACCGGGGCCTACCACCTTACCGGAATTACCAGGCAATGGTGACTGAGCAAAGGATGAAGCTACCGTGCCCACCAGGGCTGTGAGAATAATCGTTGGACGTATCATCAAACTCCACCAGAATGCATGCACTCAGGGAAGCCCGAAAAACTGCGTTATCGGATCGCCAATTGATGGACTTCCAGGTTGCGGTCAGATTTTGTTACGGGGTCAAACGCATCGTTTATAAACTCCAGGGTCAACGGCAGACTGGAGTTTACGTCTCGTTTTTCAAAAGGAACCACAACCGCCCGCGGCACCTCACTGTCTGCGTATATGAGAAACGCATTCTCATCGCCAATCGTAATCTTCAGGATGCTTCCAAGGCCAAGGGCTTTACTGCCGCTTACTTTAAAGATAAGTTCAGACGAGATCCCTGTTGCGGACGGCTCCAATGAAATTGTGGCGGTGCTGGAATTGGAAAAACGCATAGTCCCACCACTGTTCAATTCAACGCCAGGTGACGATTCGAACTCTTTCAAGTCTATGCTAGTTGTGTCGGTTGTATCATCTACGGCAGCCGTTTCCACAACAGGTTGCAATTCCTCTGGAGATTGATCCGCATTTGTAGAAGAACTTGCCCGATAATCTTTTGCGATCCTTGATGTTTCCTGTGCAAAGCTGATGCGCCCTTGCTGCACCAGGGCGTCCGTCAGGAGTTCATAAGTGGCTGCCGGATCTGCTCCACGGGTGTACACGTCACGGCCAGATGCCGCACCCATACGATCTAAAGACATTAGCAAGGTAGACACGGCTTCATCCACCTTCCCACTTTTAAGCAGCACTTGCGCTAGAAGCCGGTGCGCACCGAAATCGTAATGCTCGTCATCCACACGGCTGCGTGCAATTCGTTCGGCGCTCTCCAGGTTACCTTTCTTCATGGCGGACTTCACCTGCCACTCAAAGTTTTCGGGAAAGCGCTTCACTACAACGGCACCGAGAACCCACCCGAGAAAAGTAAGCATGGCATAAACTAAAACAGCTGCTACAAACAGTAGTCCAAACCTGGACCACCGTCTCTGGTTAACCGATGTTTGTGTCACGGGCCGCTGCCAGTTCCAGGTATCGTCGTCGCGACATTCCGCCGAGGACCACCGCTGCAGTTAGGAACGTCATGAGCGCAAGTAAGATAGTCCGGGGCGGGAAAAAATGGCGAGTTGGCGCCACGGCCTTTGAAGCAATAGTCACGTCACTAACCTGCTCACCAATGGCTACCAGCGATTCCTGCAGTTTTTGCGTAAGCAGGTTTGCCCGCTCTGCTACGGCACTTTTCCGGAGATTAATAATTTCAACCTGCGCCGCCGCCCCCTCGTACTCTTCGCGGAAGGCTTCCAGTTCTACACGTGTGGCTGCCAGCCCCGTTCGCAGGGAGTTGATTTCCTCCTCAAGAAGTGTAACCCGCCACGACACGGAAAACAGTTGATTTTTCATCTGCGTATAATGGGTAAACAAATTTTCATTAAGCTGCTGATAACGCTCCACCCGCTGCGTTACCGTCTCTTCTGCCTGTTTCGCCTGGAATACGCGGTTGCTGAGCGACCTTAGTTCTTTTTCCTTTTGTGGAAGAACGGCTGAAAGTTCAGAAATTGCAGCTTGTGCTTCAGCAAGTTCTCGCGATGCCTCTGCACGCTGATTAATTAAAACTGTCCAAAACGGGTTTAGCTGCTCAGTCTGCAATTGTAGCAAACTAGCCTGCTCGATATTTTGACGCCGCTCTGATAACAATGCCTGCCCAATAACTTCATCAGGCAGTGCAGTGGCTAGCACTACACTCTGAGAAGTTGCGCTAAGCAGTGTGGAGATATCTTGAAGTGTCATCTCTAACACTTCTGCCTTTACGAGACTATTTCGATACTCCGTCTTCTGCTCAAGAAACTCCTGTCTTAACCGTTCCTCCTCGGCAGTCAGCAGTGTAATCGGGTTTCGCTCATTGAAGGCATACGCCATGTCGAGAGCCCGGATCAAATCAACCCGGCTCCGCAGCGCCTCACGTCGCATTAAAGTCACCGACGGAACAGTATCGTTGATCTCTAAATGAGGCACGTCTTCATATACGATATGTTCCGAATCTGTTGAAAATGTATCTACCTGCGCGCCACCAAGCCAGCCACCGTCCTCCTGCTCAAGCGCCCTAACGAGTTGCACCAGTGTTACCATCTGGGCCCGCATATTTACAAGTTCATTGGATCGGTTGACAAGCTGGCGGCTGTATGATGTCATGCTTTCGGTGTACTCTGCAATTTGCCGCTCAAGTAGATCGAGGTTATTCTCTAGGCTAAATTCTACCAGGATTTTCTGGATATTTTCCAGTTCCTGCTGGCCCGCAATCTGCTGATTTTCTAGCGACTCGTACAGCCGCTGCGTTTGTCCGCGCGTAACTGATTCGTATTTCTCTTCAAAAAGACCCGCCCAGATATTAGCAAGAACCTGGGCTTTGTTTCCCGAATCTGCAATGGCATGCAGCTGCAACACCGGGGAGTACGTAAGTTCTGATGCCGTCTTTTTCTCAACTGTCTCTTCGCTGGATAACGTCTCGCTGACCGAGTCCACCGTCATATCCTGCAGTTCATCATCGCTGAACTCAATCAGCCCCTCCAGTTCCGAAAGGTCCATTTCTGCGAGAGCCTCTGCCTCATCAGGTGTCGCGCCCGAAGCACTGCTAATCTCCTGCGGAAGAAGATCCGCAACCTGTTGCAGCTTTTCTACACTTGGATTTTCTTCGCCAGAGATTCGGACTACCAGGTCTCGATTGCGCCGCAGCGACCTGATAACCTGCTGATACAACTCATGAGTCTCCAGAAGGCTTTGTGCAGTTGTAACTGTAAGCGGCTGAGTACGCACCTCGGGCACAAACCTGGGCGGCATAATGATAACTGAAGCCTGTGCTCGATAGGCCTTCGGTATAATCAACAGAACCACGGCGAAAAGCGCTATGGCAGCGAGAAGGATGGTTATAATAAACCGACGCCGGCTCCACCAGTAAAGTATAGTGGATTCTATCAATAGATCATCCCGCGAGACCTGCTTTGCTGGCGGACTTGGTGTGTAAGACATCTATACAGCTCCAGGCTTCGTTACATAAATTGATCTCAAACTTAAGGTTCGCATTTCTGAACCGCCGGCAGGCGTATCACCATTTACGTACTCAAATTCAACGGCATGAGCACCAGAGTCTAGAATCAAGTCAAGACTGTAACAGTCCCAGGCCTCGCGGCGCACATACACATACTTCACAAACTCGTTATCCACCATTACTTTTACTAAAGGCCAGTTATCCCCCGCCTTGTCCCCACGCGCTATAAATGTTAACGTGTAGCTGCCACTCTCCGCAATCTTAACCTGAAAATCAGCCGAACCTGACTCATCGAAAACAATAAAGTCCGATTTAGTGGCAAAACCATCACCCGCAAGGCCCTGGGTGGTAATAACATCCAGGACTTCCAATGGTTCCATGAAAGCTTTTATGTTATCAGTAACCAAGGGCTCAGGAAGCGCCTCCAGCGCCCACATCCGCAGCCCAACCACCAAATTCGGAGCATCAAGATAAAGCTTCCTATATAAGGAATAGGCCTCATTGTAACGCTCCAATGTCTCCAGCACAACGGCCATGCGGATTGTAATTACCCGATCATACGGATACTCCTGCTGCAGTTCTGCCATCACACGCAAAACCGGGTACATATTGCCGGTTACATCCTCCGATAGATACGCAGTGGCGGCCCAGGATAGCGCCCGTGCGAGATCTAATCGTCCGCCTCGGCCCGCAACATCCTGGTCATGAATTGTGCGAGCTGCTGCGTTAGATTGTTCGTACGCTGTCAGCAGTTTCTCATAAAGAGGCTTAACGCTTTTGCTGCCTGAAAAAGCCAACAACATTTCGGCCTGGCCGCCAGTGCCCGCGATGGCTGATGCCTCCGCACCATTTAAAAGCGTAGCGTTATTTCTGTTACCCAGCCCGAAGGCCCGAGCTGCCAATTCTGCCGCTTTCTCTACTCTTCCCAATTCAAGTTCTCGCTTTGAAACAATTGCGAGATAAACGGCCTGTTCCACAGGAAACAATAATCGGAACCCATGCGAAGTGCTTGCCGGGTCCGGCAACGATTTCTTCCGTCCAGCCAGGCTCTGGGCGATCAACATAGAAGCCTGGTCAGGAAGTGTTTCTCCTGAATCCAGAAATGACTGCGCCAATTGCCTGGCCTGCTGGTCGTTGGAAAGCTGCCAATTAGCCAGTGACTGCCAGTAAAGTACTTCGGGGTCCCGATCAATTACCTGCCTGGCGACTTTCCCCTTTGCCGCCTCTCGATAGTTCCCGTTTAAGGTCATGGTTTTGATCTGCAGAAACTGTGTACGGTGGTTGTGTGGATCCTGCTGGGAAAGCCTGGAAACGAGTGCTGTGGCGTCCTCAAACTGCTTCTGGTTCAGGAGAAAGGTCACCTTGTTCTGAAGGAAGAAAAAACGAGCCTGCCACAGACCTGCAAGCAACAGCCCAAGCAATATGGCAACCGTGGTAAACGCCCGCAGGTGTCTCATTTATCCTGGCCCTCAAGCACTTCCAGTCGCCGGGTAATCTCCGCCCGGTCAAATAGAACGCCAGTAGTTTCCGTATTTCCGGCCGATAGCTGCGCGTAGAGGTGGTACGCTGTATCACTGCGCCCGAGAGCCTCTGCGGCCCGTGCCCGCATGTATACACTGTTTCTGTTATTGGCGTCCAGTTCCTGGAGACTTGCCGCCAGCTTCTCAACCAGATCCCACTCGCCACCCTTCAGTGCCAGCACAGCACGGCGCTCAAGCCCCACCTGGTAGCTTGGATATACTCGCAGCATGCGATCATAATAATAAGTAGATCGGGCGATTTCTTCTTCCGTGCCGAGCTCACTGTACGCCAGCTTTTCATACGTTGCACCCGTTCTCTCCCAGCCGCGCCAGTGATTCAGCCCGGGAGAAGACCGCTTCAGCACATCCAGAGCGCGGTCAAATTCTCCCCTGGAGTAATAATAATCAGCCAGCCGAAGCTGCGCACCGGCGTTCCAGGGATTAGCTTTCACCGATGCAGTCAGGAGACCCTCATAATCCTTTAAAGTCTTGCGCCCGCCTTCTGCCAGTACCAGTTGCTGATCACTGTAATACGCACGTGCAGCTGCTGTCAGCATAACAAGACAGGCAGCAACAAACAACAGCTTCACAATAGAAAGCACCCATGAAAAACTAGCGGAGGACTCTGTCATGAACCCACCGAAATGGCTTCGTCGGATAGCACCCAGATTTCTCCACGCGGCGCCCCAGACAGCTTCTCAACCACCTCTGCGTACCGCCGCACGTCCTCTTCCAGCTTTGTGCGCATGCTATCCCCAAGCGCTATCCACACACACCGGTTGCCCGCCTGTATGTGTGGCTGAAAACGTAATACTTTCCCACTGTACGTAAAGCGCAGATGCGGAAAAAACTGCAAGTCATCTGTATCCGCAAATCCCTGCTGAATCAAGTGGGCTGCTTTCACAAGTCGTTCCAGTACTTGTGCAGCTGCCGACTCACTCATCCCTGCCAGTTGATTCGCCAGTTCCTGCTGCGCGTGATCAGTTCCAAGTTCTGATGTGGCTCGCATGTACCGCGGTAAAAGCGACAACACGAGATTAATGGTATCGTCGCGTGTCAGATCAGAAGGCCGTTGCGAAGATTGTGCAAAAGCATCTGCGCTTGTGAGCGCTGCATGATAACGCTGCTCCTGAGTGCCTCTCCCGGCTGTCTTCGGGTTTTCATTAATGGCGCTCTCCCGGGCTGCCGCCGAAATAGACGGGAAATCCTTCTGAGACTTAAGCTTTCCAGCGGCCTTACCATTTTCAAAATCTGCGGCTATCCACTGATAAAACGTTTCCCCTCTAGATTTTGCATTAGGGCTGGCGCAAAGCACGAGGCGGTTTTCACAGCGAGTCATGGCCACGTAAAACACACGCCGTTCCTCTGCTTCCTGCTGCTTTCGACCTACCATCCGGAAATACTCCGCCAGAAATGACCTTTTAGGTGCGTAGTCCCGTGGAGGAACGAGCGTCATCCACTTTTCTCCATCACCATATACATCATGGCCACGGCCCGACGTCCCGGAATTCAAATCAGGCAGATACACTACCGGAAACTCCAGCCCCTTGGCTGCGTGTATTGTCATAATTCGTACTGCGTCACTGGTGGTCAGGTCGACCGCTTCCGCCGTACCCTTAAGGCTTTCCTCTTCGCTCTTGATAAACTCCAGGAAATCTTCAAAGCTGAGAGCTTCTGCCGAGCGCGCCAGCAGCAAGAGTTTATCAATATTTGCAACGGCCTGTTTTCCCCGGAAACCCGCCAGTACGGTATGACTTGCCCCCAGTTCATCCACCACAAATTTAAGCACATCGTAAGGTGGAACGGTGCCAACCAGCTGCCGTGCCCGCCGCAGAACCGACACTGCAAACGAAATCCTGTCCTTCTCCAAAGCCGTCAGCGTGTGCCACTCGCTGTCCAACTGGTAACGCCCTTCCGCCAATACCAGGTTTGCCTTGTCCCAGAAAGATCGACCATGACTTCGTGCAATCTTTAACAAAAGGTCATCCGAACAGCCTACAAACGGCGAGCGCAGGTAGTGTACGAAAACCAGGTCACGGTGAGGATAAACCACTGAATTCAGCGCCGCTACAACATCCGCAAGTTCCGGCTGGTGAAAGAGATTATCCCCCTGCTGCGTCACACACGAAATTCCCAGTGCCTTTAGAGCGAGCTCATAATCAGCAAACACCGATTTCTTTCTAAACAGCAAAGCAATGTCGCCAGGCTTCGCGTCTCCAGATTCAACTAGAGCCTTAATATGTGCAGCAACAAGCCCTGCTTCGCACGCCTTATGCTCCGCGGCATTCAACGAAGCTTCATCCTCATTTTCACCTTCGGAAGTATTGGCCTCCGGACATGACAACAAGTACTCAACGCAGCCTTCAGATTCGTGCTTCATGGCTGTTAACGGCTCAAATACGACGCTGTAGGCATTGCTGGCCTCGCTCAGCAGATTCTCGAACACGTTGTTAATAAACGTAAGCGGTCCGGGGTTCGTGCGAAAGTTCTCCGCCATAGTTATAAAACCACGGCATTCTTCCCACGTACTATTGGACTCAGTTACAAGATTCTGCACCTGGGAAAACAGCGTCACGTTCGCATCTCGGAATCCATACACGCCCTGCTTCCGATCACCAACCACGAATAGCGAATTCGGGCGCAACGATCCATCTTCGTCAATTACCACCTGCTTCAGAATGTCCCACTGCGACTGGCTTGTATCCTGGAACTCATCGATAATCAGGAACGGGTACCGGCTGCGAATCTGGTTTCGAAGTTCCGCACTGGAACTGATCAGCCGCTCAGCAAAGATTTCCAGGTCCGAGAAATCCATCAGCTGCGCTTCACCCTCGTTGCCGTCCCCTCCACGCATCTGTTCGTAAATATCAACCGCGCGAAGAAAAAGCCGCGCGAGGCGCCGGGACAGTTCAATGTCTGATCTGTCATCCTCATCCGGATTATCCAGCTGTGCATTCTTATGCTTCTCACACAAGGCCGCAAGTTGTGCGCAGAGCGGGTCTGATTCCTCAATTCCCGCCTGCTTAAATTCTTTCTTCCGGCACGCACATTTCTGTGTAAAAATGCCGGCCAGTACTCCCTCCAGAATCTGCGAGCAGCTTTCCCAATCCGTTACCCAGTCTTCAGGCCACGAGCCGGCCGCAGCACCGGCGATATCTTTCACCTTCCCCGGCTGAGATCTATTAGCCAGTTGCTGCAGCAGGGACTTCCATTCCCGCCCAATTTCCCTGCGCAGTGTATCAGCGTATTCTTTGTGAAACACCAGAAGCTCTGCAAACAGCTCCTCTACCGAGCGCGCCACGTAATTCCCCGCAGGAGCCAGGTAGTTCGTCCTGCCCGCAAGCATTCCCGCCAGGATTTCGTTCAACTTTCCCGCCGAGAAGACGTTCAGCAGTGCCAGCAAGTCAGTATAAATCTCCTGCCCCTTCGATGCCGTAGCTTCGGCAATCGTTTCCCGCGCCGCATTCAGGCGAAGGGCTCCCTCCTGCGCTCCTTCAATCACCATGTAGTCAGGGTCAAGATGTGCGTCAAACGCAAACTCGCGCAGGATGCGTCCGCAGAATGTATGGATGGTACCAATCGGAGCCGCCCCAACTTCCGCCCGCATCATCTGCAGCCGCGCCTGCCGTTTCGTTCCCTCCGGTTCTGTCTCCAGTTCCATCAGGACGCGTGCAATAATCCGCGACTTCAGTTCCGCCGCTGCCTTACGTGTAAAAGTTATGGCGACTACCGAGTCCACAGGCCATTCCGGATGTTGGTCTACAAGCATCCGGAAATACTTCTCTACAAGTACACGCGTTTTCCCCGAACCCGCGCCAGCGGAAACGATAACGTTTCCGGGAAACTCGAGCGCCATCCGCTGATCTTTAGTAAAGTTAAACGCCATTATTGCGTGAAAGCCCTGTCTACAATTACCTGCCTAGTTTTCATGAGAAACCGTAACCGTGTCAAGGCGGTTTACTCCCGTAGGATGCATGATAAACCCATCTATTCCCTTACGGATTGCCATAATCTGCTTGGCGTGATTGAGAGGTACCATTGGCGGCGACTGCGCTACCATCGCTTCAGCCTCCTGATACATCTGCTCCCGCCGGGCAACATCTTTTTCCGCGGCAGCCTGGCGCATCAGTCGCGTGGCCTCGGGATTCTCATAGTTGAGGCTGTTATCTTCCCGCCCTACCAGCTCAAACAGGAAGTTATCCGGATCGCCATTGTCAGAAATCCAGCCGCTATTGGACATGGTGTATTCTCGCGATTTCTGCCGTTCCAGGAACGTCGGAAATTCCATCTGGTCCAGCTTCGCACGGATCCCTACGAGAGCAAGGTCCTGCTGGATACGTTCTGACAGGCGGATTCCCACCGGGGAGTATATGCGCGCCCTGTTATGCGTAGAAAATACGACTTCAAAGCCGCCAGGGTATCCGGCTTCAGCCAGTAGTTTCCGGGCCCGCTCTGGATCGTATGGGTACCCCGGCCGATTTGGGTCGTAACCCAGCATACCCGGAGGGATAATTCCGGTGGCAATAACACTGGTGCGGTTGAAAAGCACCTCCGCAATGAACTCTCGGTCAATCGCGTAGTTAATGGCAAGCCGCACTTTAGGGTTATCGAGGGGCGGCCGGTCACAGTTAAGAGCGATATAACCCAGATTCATGGACGGCTCACTGAGCACTTTCACATTTTTATCTTCCTCCAGAAGTTCCAGCGAATAAGGCTCAATGCCACCAATGACGTCACTATCGCCTCGCCTTACACTGTTCAGACGCGTATTGGGATCGCGCAGCACCCGAAACTGTATCTCATCCAGCTTACCGGCTTCGCCCCAGTAGTTGCTGCTTCTCACCACTGCTATACGTTGATCACGCCGATACTCCCTCAGTCTGTAAGGTCCGGTTCCCACCATGGTCGTGTTAAGGTCGTCGCCCAGGGTGCGGGCTGCAGTTGGACTAATAATGGAAGCCTGTGTCATGGCCAGGTTTTGCAGAAACGGCATATACGGCCTTGCGAGTTTAAAACGCACCGTCGCTGGATCAACAGCTTCTACGGATGTGACCAACGCTGTTTCTGTGCTGGAAGAATCGCCAAAAAGCAGGTTAGCGTAACGCATGCGCCCGCTCACGTGCGCCTCGTGGTTCTCATCTATCTGCCGCATAACGCTATAAACTACCGCGTCAGCATTACAAGGAGACCCATCATGAAACCTAATATCCGGCCTTAGATGAAAAGTCCATTCCAGCCCGTCATCAGATACCTCCCACTTCTCAGCCAGGCAAGGTTCCACTTCTACAGACCCATGTTTAAAACGCGCAAGTCCCTCATAAACCTGTGCAGCTACCTGCGCCGATTCAATATCGCTCATCTGCGCCGGATCCATATTAGAGATGTCATTTCCCAGCGCGAACACAATAGAGTTTCGCGTGGCAGGCTCTGTCGATCTGTCTCGCCTGCCGCCCTCACACCCGGCCACCAGAAAACACCCGGCCACCAGCAATGCTGCCATCAGGAGCCTGAAATTCGGCTCCAGGCTCCGGTAATGCTGTGCACTTCCAGTAGATATCCAGTTTGACAACAAATGCTGACGCCTCCAGCAACGTACCCATATAAAGGAATAAATGACTTCACCGGACGTTCGGTTGGGTCAAAGACAAACGGAAAGCCAGGCACAAATTCTATGGGTCAGACCACTCACAACGTTACCCTCATACCAGGTGACGGTATTGGTCCAGAAGTAACCGACGCGGCAGTTAAAATCATTGACGCCAGTGGCGTCTCCATCAATTGGGAACGGGTGGAAGCAGGCGGCGCTGTAGCCGTGCAACATGGGACGCCGCTGCCTGAGTACGTATTTACCTCCATCATCCGCAACGGCGTAGCCCTCAAGGGTCCCGTTGCCACTCCCATTGGCGGCGGATTCACCAGCGTTAACGTTGCCCTTCGAAAGAAGCTGAACCTGTACGCCAACCTGCGCCCCGCTAAAAGCATCCCGGCCCTTAAGACCCGCTATGACGATGTTGATCTGATCGTCGTCCGCGAAAACACCGAAGACCTTTATGCAGGCCTCGAACACATTGTTGTGCCGGGCGTGGTTGAAAGTCTGAAGATCATCACGGAAAAGGCTTCAACCGCTATAGCACGCTTTGCCTTTGAATATGCCAGAACCAATAACAGGAAACTGATAACCGCAGTGCACAAGGCAAACATTATGAAGTTAAGTGATGGCTTGTTCCTCGACTGTTGCCGCCGGGTTGGTACCGAATATCCGGAAATTGAGTACAAAGAAATCATCGTCGATAACTGCTGCATGCAACTGGTTACAGACCCTAACCAGTTTGACGTCCTGCTGCTGGAAAACCTCTACGGCGACATCGTCAGCGACCTGTGCGCCGGCCTTGTCGGAGGCCTGGGGGTCGTACCGGCAGCTAATATTGGCGCCGACATCGCTGTGTTTGAAGCTGTTCATGGCAGCGCGCCTGATATTGCGGGCCGTAATTTCGCAAACCCCTCGGCAGTGTTATTCTCGGGCGTGTTAATGCTTAAGCACCTTGGCGAGTTTGAAGCCGCTGATAGAATTGAAAAGGCGGCCTTTGAAGTTATGGCCGAAGGTGAAATCCTGACGCGAGACCTGGGTGGTTCCGCCTCGACTACGGAATATGCAGACGCCATTATTCGAAAAATGTCGTAATTCGCGTGGCTGTGGTTTTTTCTGCAGCCACTTTTTTTGCAGCTTTGTCTTTACACGTGACTATAGCTAACAACTATCCAGCACAGTGCCCGACGAAGAGAAGGAGTAACAAGTGTACTATAACAAGATATTGGGGCTGACAGCGTGCATTTCCACGGTTGGCTTGGCTTCGGTATTTGCACAAGACAGTACTGCCTCGTCCCCACAGAAGCCTAACATCATACTCATTGTTGCCGATGACATGGACTACGCGGGTATTGGCATAACCGGCGGCAAAGATACAAAAACCCCAAACATTGACTCCATTGGCCAAAACGGCGTCAGTTTTACACAGGCATATGTTTCCATTCCTGTATGCGGCCCTTCCCGGGTTGCAATGCTCACCGGCCAGTACCAGGACCGCATAGGGTATCTGACCAATGACGGACCTGATGTGCCAGAAACTTTTGGTCTCCCGTCATCAGTGGTATTGATTCCGGAAATGCTGGATAAGGCCGGTTATACCAGCGGAATGGTGGGGAAATGGCACCTGGGCTTCAAACCCGATATGGTGCCAAACGCACAGGGGTTTGATTATTTCTTCGGGCATCTGCATGCCGCGCACGATTATAACCCGGGCGTAGCAAAACCGGGCCCGATTCTAAAGAATGACAAACCCGTAAAGACAACTAAATACCTGACTACGGTTTTCGGGGATGAAGCGGCGGATTTTGTGAGACGAAACGCTGACAATCCGTATTTTCTCTATGTCCCTTTTAACGCCGTGCATGCGCCATGGCAGGCACCGGCCGAAACGGAAAAGCTGTTTTCACATATTGAAGACAAAATGGACCGCACAATTGCCGCGATGCTCTACGAGATGGATCAGGCGGTTGGCGACATCCTGCAGGCAGTAAAAGAAAATGGTGACGAGGAAAATACTCTCATCGTCTTTACAAATGACAATGGCGGCATCCGCGGAGAGCTCCCCTACACAAATGCCGGCCTGCGCGGAGGCAAAATGGACTTATATGAAGGCGGCATAAGAGTTCCACTTCTCATGCAGTGGAAAGGCAAGATCCAGGCGGGTCAGAAGTATAATCAAATGGCCAGCACCCTTGACCTGGTTCCGACTTTCCTCGCCGCTGCAGGCACAACAACCACAGAAACAATAGACGGTGTGAACCTGCTGCCTTATATCAGCGGTAAGAATACCGGCTCCCCCCATGAAACACTATACTGGCGATTCATCGATGCACCTACAGAATATGCGATCCGCAAAGGCGACTGGAAAGCAGTTAAACCTGCGCCCACGCGTCCCTGGGAACTTTATAACATAGCAGACGATGAAAAAGAAACCCGCAATCTCGCTACCGAAAAGCCGGAACTGCTTAAAGATCTGAAAGTAGAATGGGCGGAATGGAACATGAACAATGAAGAACCCATGTTCATGGACATGCGTATATTTACACGGCGACAGCAGATGAGAGAGCAGAAAGAAAAGCAACAAGGCGGCGCAAAAGCAAATTCGCCGCATACCACACCTACCAAACAGCAACGCAGGTCATCTCGCACAGAATCCCAGGAAAGGCATTAACATGCTTCAATCAGTAAAAAGGTCATGGTTCGCGGCTTTGGCAGTCGCGAGCCTCGCGGCCTCAGCAACTGCCCAGGAAACAACATCTCCGACCAGTAACCCGAACATTATTCTCATTGTAGCCGACGACCTGGATTATGCCGACCTCAGTATTACCGGCGAGAAACAGTTCCAGACGCCAAACATAGACTCTATTGCGAACAACGGCGTGCAGTTTACCAATGCTTACGTCACATGTCCCGTTTGTGGCCCATCCAGGGTAGGCTTTTTAACGGGTCGCTACCAGGACCGGATTGGATACGTTACCAATCACGGGCCAAAGATCCCGGAAAACTTTGGCCTGCCAACGTCCGAGGTTTTAATACCTGAAATGCTGAAGAAAGCAGATTACGCAACCGGCATGTTCGGCAAATGGCATCTTGGATTCAAGCCCGACATGGTTCCTACTGCCCAGGGGTTCGATTACTTCTTTGGCCATCTTCATGGCGCGCATGACTATCACCCCGGTGTGGAAAAACCCGGCCCAATCATGCGCAATACAGAGGAAGTGAAAACCACAAAGTGGCTGACTACGGCTGTTGGCGACGAGGCTGCAAAGTTTGTTCGAGACAATAAAAACCAGCACTACTTCATGTACGTGCCCTTCAACGCCCCCCATTCCCCACTACAAGCTCCTGAGGACCGTCTAAGTAAGTTTGCTCACATAACGGACCTGGACGATCGAAAGATGGCAGCCATGATTACAGAAATGGATGACGCTGTGGGCGGAATCCTGAAAGCTGTCCGTGATAATGGCGACGAAGAGAACACTTTGATTGTCTTCTTCAACGACAATGGAGGAGCCCGCCCCAATCATCCCGAAGCTAACGGAAAGTTCCGTGCTGGAAAGATGACTGTGTACGAAGGCGGGATCCGAGTTCCGATGTTCATGCAATGGAAAGGCAAAATCAAGCCAGGACAAAAGTATGATAACATGGTAAGCGGGCTGGACCTGGCGCCGACTTTCCTGGATGCGGCTGACACAACGACATCAGTCAGCCTTGAAGGCGTGAGCCTTCTCCCCTACATCAGTGGTGAAAAACAGGGTAAACCCCACGAGATTCTTTATTGGCGCTTCATTGACGCGCCAAATCAGAACGCAGTTCGCAAAGGCGACTGGAAAGCCGTGATGCCTGCACCGGGAAAACCGTGGGAGCTTTATAACCTGGCCGAGGACGTCGGCGAAACCAAGAACCTGGCTTCAGAAAACCCTGAGAAAGTAAAAGAACTGAAGCGCGATTGGCAGCAATGGAACAAGGATAATATAGAACCGCTATTTATGGACTCCCGGATTATTAACCGCCGGAAACAGTTGGAAGACGAAGGTGGAGCGAAAGATTCGCAAACTTCCGAACCCCAGAAGAAGCGCAAAGGAAAACGTGCCCGCAACAGGTAGAACGTAAACTAAAGCACTCACAGAAGCAGATAACAAAACAGGCCGGGATGCTTAAGCTTCCCGGCCTCTTTACTTACGCTGCGGCTCCCGCTGACTGTTCGCCCGTGCAGAACTTGCACCTGGTCGCGTCTATATTAATAGGCTCTTTGCAATAGATGCACTTCTTCGTGGAAGGAGGCAGTTCCTGGGGTTTCTTTTTCAGTTTATTGAACTGCTTAACCACGATGAAAATCACAAAGGCCACGATGAGAAAGTGAATGAGGTTATTGATGAACTGCCCATACTTGATCTGCGCTGCATCCGGGCCTTCTCCCAACGTGTAAGCGAGGCTGGAAAAATCGATCCCTTTGATTACGTACCCTATCGGCGGCATCACGACATCCTCAACCAGCGAGCTCACAATTTTCCCAAACGCTGCGCCAATGATAACACCAACAGCTAAATCGATTACGCTTCCTTTGACGGCGAACTCTTTAAACTCGTCGAACAGCTTCATAAGCAGTCCTCACTTTCGCAGTTAATCATTACCAACAACTTCTAAGGAAGGCACTGTTTGGGTACGCAATAAAGTCAACCTGTTAAATAATCTGTTTGCTTTGCAGAGCAGGCGCTCCTTCTGGTAGTAACTGTTCTTATGTGGCGAATCCCCCTTAGTGATATGAATTTTGACCACCGGGAATCCGAGGCCGTGCAGCAGGTTCTGGATTCCGGCTGGCTGACTATGGGGCCCCTTACGAAGCAGTTTGAAGAGGCATTTGCCCAGCGGCATGGAGCTGCCGCCGCAGTTGCTGTCACTAACTGCACCTGCGCACTGGAACTGGTCTATCGGTATATATTTGAACTGACTCAGAAACGTGGTACCATAGTTGTTCCTGATATTACATTTGTCGCCACGGCCAACGCGGTTATTTCTGCAGGCGGCACTCCCCTGCTGTGCGATATAGAATCACCTGTCCGACCATTCCTATGTCCGGTTGCCCTCGAGAACCTTTTGCACAGCCGATCTGATATAGCTGCTGTTGTGTTGGTGCATTATGCCGGATACGACGCAGGGGCGGAAACCATAGCCGAGATATGTTTACGTCACAATGTGTACCTGGTTGAAGATTGCGCCCATGCCCCGGGCGGAACTACGGCTTCAGGAAAGCCCTTGGGCACAATAGGTTTGGCTGGTTGCTTTTCCTTCTTTAGCAACAAGAACCTCGCGACGGGCGAAGGGGGAATGATACTAAGTCATGATCACGGTTTAATTCAAAGGACTTCCATGGGGCGCAGCCACGGTCTTACCAGCAGCACCCATGCACGCCACAGCTCGCAAAGCCCTAATTACAATGTCATGTTTCCCGGCCACAATTACCGCTGCACTGAGATCACGGCAGCTCTTGGGCTGGTTCAGCTTGAGAAACTGGAAGAAGGAAACCGGCGACGCCGCGAGTTGACCCTGCTGTATAAGCAGCTCCTCGACCCTGTCGCCGGCGTGCAGGTTCTCCTGGCCGACGAAACAACCGTCCGCCAATCCGACTGCCACATACTTCCAGTAATTTTTGAAGACGTTGCCGCGCGAGAAAAAGTGATCGAGGCACTTGCACAAGCTGCTATCCAGATGTCTCACCACTACCGCTCAATTCATAGCTTTGCCTGGTACGCGAGTCACCAGGAGTTTGCCCACGGGCCCTTTAATAACTCAGACGCTTTTTCTGCCCGCGAATTGACACTGCCACTGCACCCGAAACTGGGTGAGGCGGAAGTTCAGGAAGTTTGCGATACCATCACGAAAGCCATGGCATGAGTCGCCTTTCCGTCATCATTCCCGTGTACAACGAAGCAGCCACCCTGGCCACAGTACTTGATGCTGTTCGCGCCGTTCCGCTTGATATGGAAATCGTTGTGGTAGATGGCAACTCCACCGATGGTACAAAAGCGATTCTTGAACGGGAAGAGCAGCGCGGTGATCTGCGCGTAATTTACCAGCGGAACAAAAACGGCCGCGGCGGCGCCTTGCAGGAGGGCATGGCTGCAGCCACGGGTGATGTGATTGTCTTTCAGGATGCCGACCTTGAACTGGATCCATCATGCTTCCCTGATTTGGTTCGTCCCATACAGCACGATGTCGCAGATGTCGTGTTCGGTTCCCGTTTTCTTCGCGGTCGCCCTCGAATGACTTTTTTCCAGTACTGGGGTAACCGCACGGTTACCGGACTTTTGAATCTCTTCTGGCACACCCGCCTCACCGATGCGGAAACCTGCTACCAGGTCTTTAAGCGGGACACAATCAAAGGCATGCGATTTGACCGCTCAGATATGTCTTTTACCGTGGAACTGACTCTGCGATTTATCCGCGCCCGCTGTCGCATCACCGAGGTGCCGGTAGACTACTTTCCACGCTCTCATGCAGAGGGCAAGAAACTCTACTGGGCCGATGGCTTTGTTTCGCTCTGGGTGCTGATACGTTACCGCATCGCGTGGTTGTTCGATAGCCGCAGGCAGTAAAACGAATCGAGTTTACTACGAGATTTTTATCTTTTGAGCAGCATCAGGCGCAACAGATTCAGCGCTGTCTGGGCGGCCTGGAGTCTGTTGTGTTCACGATTCCCCATAAAAACATGGCGACTGACGGATGTGTCTGCCGGACCAGCCAGGCCTATGTATGTAAGCCCAACAGGTTTCTCATCTGAGCCGCCATCAGGCCCAGCGATCCCTGTGATGGAAACAGCATAATCTGCACCACTACCCCGCCGCACGCCCTGCGCCATTTCCACGGCCACCTGTTCGCTCACTGCTCCGTGAAGGTCCAGGGTTTCCTGGCTCACTCCCAATACCCGAACTTTGGCCGAGTTGCTGTAAGTAACATGACACTCGCCAACATAGGCAGAGCTGCCAGCAACGTCGGTCAACATCTGTGCCACCATACCTCCAGTGCAAGACTCCGCCGTGGTTACCCACGCCTGCTTTTTTTTCAGCAACCGCCCCACCGCCACAGCGAGAGTGTCGTCATCTACACCATAGATCATTTCCGCGTGAAGCTTTGACCGCACCCTTTTCTCGTACGCATCCAGGCGCGCATTAACTACTGAAGCATCAGCGCCGGTAGCGCAGATACGCAAGTCCACGCCGTGGCGTTTAGCGAGAATCGTAAACTCTACTCCGGGTGTCGGAGTAAACAGTTCTGCCACCAGGGTTCCCACGTGAGATTCCGGGTGCCCGAAAGTGTGGATAGTTCTGATAGCACCAAGCCGCTCGCCACCCACGTAGTTTTTCAATAGCGGCATTGCCAGGGTTTCAAACATCGGAATCATTTCCGTCGGCGGACCCGGCAGCGCCATGAGCCCGCAATGGCCAAGTTCACCTTTCCCTGTCGGAGGTAGGAAAAAGCCGGGTGCCGTTCCCCACTTGTTGTAGAAAGGTATGCATCCCTCAGGCAATAAAGCCTGGACCTCATTGGCCTCCGGCATAGGCCCGCGACCGCGAGTCAAAAACCGCCGTCCCATCTGCTCTACGGCTTTTTCATCTCGCTTCAGTGCGACTTTAAATGCGTTTTCAAACACCCAACGATTCACATCGTCATCGGTAGGCCCCAATCCGCCTGTGCACACGATAAGTTCAGCGCCGGCTGCTGAAAAGTTTATGGCCCGTTTCACCGCTGCGGCATTATCAGGTGCTGCCGTAATACTAACTACTTCCAGCCCGGCCAGTGTAAGTTTCTCCGCAAGAAACCGGGCGTTACTATCGGCATATTGGCCCTGGAGAATTTCCGAACCGGTGCTGAGAAGCGCGACCCGCCGTATCCGCCAATCCACTAAACCATCAGTCATAAACTACCATCTTTAGACGCCGCAACTCCTCGAATTCCCAGAAGATGCAGCTCCAGGAGCCGTGCCACTTTTGCCGCGACCATGAAATGAGCCATGTCCAATTCATCGGCTTCACCTATCCGGTCCACATAAAGCAGTCCGAACGGCTCGCCCGAGCCCAGAGGAACCGAAATAAGCGATGAGATGCGGTCTCTAACCACCGTCTCATTCTCGCGAAAAAGACCGCTATCCTCGGTACGCGGACACAGGATCGCTTTTCCTTCTGTCAGCCCACTCCGCAATACAACGCGATTTACAGCAACGTCCGTCTCAGGCGCCACAATTGCGGCTGGTCTCAGATCGCCAGCCTTACCCTCCGCGAGAACTATCACACCACGATCTGCCGCCAAGGCCCTGACCAGCGCATGCAGCACAACATCCACAAATGCGGAAGCAGACTTCACTGTTCGTTTCAGTAACTGCTCAAAAAACGCATCATGAAAATCCACCATCTGGTCTCGAGTTGCGGGATCGACCTCTTCCATCTGCCGTTCAACTTCCGCCCGGGTCAGCAGGAAGACTTCCTCACGAAGGGCCTTGAAGGGTGCAGGAGACGGGTCCTTTACAGCCACCCGAACTAAAGGCGGTGGCGGCGGTTCTTTGATATGCTGCACATGCCCTGAGCTTGTAAACTCCGCCGGGTCTTCAAATGCGGGTGCCGGGGTCGCTATAATAACATTTCCGTTTCCAGCATTTTTCGCTCCAGCCTCACCATCGCCGTTAACCTCAAAATCAGTAGGCGGATTGAAGATCATCTTATATTTGCCCACCTGCAAACGGTCACCCGGCCCCAGGTGCGCACACGCAACTTTGCTGCCGTTAACGAAAATCCCGTTTTTAGAGTCGAGGTCACGTACGATAAAGTCATTATTTCTGCGATAAATGATCGCATGCACGCGCGAAATCTCGTCGCCCTCGAGCCGTAGCAGATTACTGTAACCACGGCCGATAGTTAATTCCTGCCCCATTTCAATCTCCCGGGGCTTTCCCTTGGTTAAAACAACGAGTTTTGGCACTTGTGACTGCAATACGTGAAGTCTCTCGCCTCTTATGAATGTCCGTGGGAACGGTTTGTCGCTGTTTCCGTAACCGAAGTATGTAACTATCAGCAATTACTAAGTTTTGATACACCTATGACAAGCAAATAAGCAGAGAAAATGGACCACGATCGCCAAACGGAAAAAGAAGTGCTGGAAGTGGAGTACGTTGATGCGGAGCCTATAGAGGTCTCTGAAGCGTATCGGGTTGAGCAGCAGCAGCCCCATGTCCGTACATACTACTCCGGTGGCGGTTGCACACCCTGTTGCGGTCCGTTCGGGTGTGTACTCGCGCTCATTTTGCTATCTTACGTCTTTTACGAGTTCGAGTTCGTTCGGGCAGTGGCACTCGCGTTTATCGTTTTCATCGTAGTATCAATTTTAGCGGGCTCCCTGGTTCGCAGACCCCGGTGATTTTACATGCGCAAAGCTCGATTATCCTTTACATCAGTAGCCGGCACAGGCCAATTAAACCTGCGATTACAAGCAACACTTCACAATTCATGGTTTAGGAAGCGCGTGGGGTCGGGGCTCAAATCCTGAAACTGTGCTCGATCACCGGAAACGGCGAAGACCAGCCGGTATAAGTCGAGTTACAATCGGAGCTTACTCGTAAAAGCGAATCGCTCTGATATCCACGCGCTTCCCTTTTTTTATGAGCCTCGAAAACACCAGACTCCTCTTTATTGATGACCCGTTAGCCGACCTTGCCTCGCTTGTGAGCCGCGCGCAGGACAGCCAGGCCAGCCGGCTCCTCTTGCTTGCCGGGAAACACCCCGTCTGCCGCATAGGTGACCAGCTCTCACCGCCGCTTACTGAAGACAAACTGCATTTTTCTCAAACAGAATCCCTCGCAAGGGCCGTCCTCAGCCCCGCGCAGGAAGAGGAACTGGACAAAACCGGCTCCATCGAAATCGAACTCGTCCTCGGCGAAACGCATTACGAATGTTCCGTGTTCTTTGGAAACGGCTCCCACAACTTCATCGTGTTCCTGCCGGAAAACGCGCGATAAAACCGGCTACTCCGTTGGCACCCAGGTGGTGCGGCGGCCAAGCGTAAGCCGCAGCCCCACACCCAGCGCAATGGTTATAGCAAATAGCACGTACGCTATCGCTGAAGCATAACCCATGTTATAGAACTGAAACGCATTCCGGTAGAGATAATAAACCACTGTCATTGTCGCCTCAGAATCGCGTTTCATCACATTGGGAAGCACGAAAACCTGCAGCGCATCAATAGTGCTCATCAACACGACAAAAAAAGTGGTCGGACGCAAAAGTGGCCAGGTGATATACCGGAAGTTTTGAAAAGCTGTGGCTCCATCAATGTGGCTGGCCTCATACATGTACGCCGGTATCCCCTGAAGCCCCGCCAGGTAAATCACCGTGTTAAATCCAACTACCGCCCACACATTGACCAGCGTGATCGTAAGCAGCGGGATAAACGGGTTAGGGTTATCGAGCAGTCGAAACCGGTACGTAAGCCAATCTGGTGAGTACCCGACCCACTGGTCCATCAAACGCGCGCTTCCATCCAGCATCTCACGAATCAAGCCGACATCACTGTTGAGGATGAGCTTCCACACGAGCGACACCACCACCAGCGACACAATAGCCGGGATAAAAAACACCGCCCGGTAAAACCGCTTAAACACCCGCACCGTATTAAGAAATAAAGCCAGCGCAAGCGACACAAACAAAGAGATCAGCACTGTCAGCACGGCAAAGATCGTTGTGTTTCCCAGCGCATTCAAAAAACCCGAGTCACTCAGGATTTCCCGGTAATTCGACAGCCCCGCAAAATGCGCAGCCGTAATCCCGTTCCAATGCTGAAAACTTAAGAGAAAAGAAAATCCGATGGGAAAGAGCATGAACGCGAGAAACATGAGATAGAACGGCGAAATAAACAGGTAAGCGTTCCTGTTGCGCCGTATCTCGCGTATCAGCCCTTTCCCATCGGCCATTCTAATAAGCCTTCGTTATGCGGCGCAAAGCTTGGCCAGTGCATAAGCGTAGATCTTAACGTTCCGCAGCAGGTGCTCTACTGAGATTCGTTCATCCGCCTGGTGAGCCAGTTCCTGCTCCTCCGCCGGATCCACCGGACCAAAACATACCGCATTTGGGAAAACCTTGGAGTAGGTCGTTCCACCAATGGCATGCAGCGTAGCCTCGCGCCCGGTTACAGCGCTATACGCTTCCTTTAGTGCGCCGATAAACTCGGGATGCTCTTCCGGGTCTACGTAAATCGGCTCCATCGTCTTACTTTTGGGCGCTGCGGAGAGATCAAAACCCGTTTCTTCCGCAAACTCCGCAATCACTTCGCCAGCCTTCTTTACAGTCTCATCCACCGTAAGCCCCATCGTGTTGCGGATATTGTAGATGGCTTCCACATCCGTGCGAGACCAGTTAAGGATGCCAAGGTTCACCGTGGTCGACCCGATAAACGGGTGCTCATGCGCGATGTTAAGATTCTCACCCTTCAGTCCAGCGCCCGTCCGGTGCAGGAACTCAGCCATATCCGCTTCGTCATCAGAAACGAACCCGCTATCTGTCATAAACTGCAGCATGTCCAAAGCCGCGTTATGTCCCTCTTCCGGAGTGCTGCCGTGTGCGCCCTTGCCATGAAAGACGATCGTCTTTTCCTGGGCATGTTCCTTGAACTCAGCCTTTGCGTCAGAGTTCGCATCAAGGAACCTTTCCAGTTCACGCTTCAGCGGATCACTGTCAGCATCGCCCTCAAAAACCAGCGTCGCTTTGGGCGGAACAATGTTCGCGCGGTCACCAGAGCTCGCCTTCTTAAACCGCAGCCCGCCTACATCCGGATCTTCGTCTTCGGGCAGTTTGCCTTCCAGGCGCAGATTAATCACGCCCTTTTCGCCGTTAATAATCGGGAAAGCGGCGTCAGAAACGATGGATATTTCCGGCGCTTCTTCCGTTTCAAAGTACCGCTTAATATCATACCACTCGCCGTACTCTTCAGTAGTGCCAATAACCAGTCGCGCGCCGCGCTTTAGTTCAACACCCATTTCCTTCAACAACTTTACCGCATACAGCATCTGGACAACCGGGCCCTTGTCATCCTGGCAACCACGCCCATACACCACATCATCAACAATGTTACCGCCAAACGGATCCTGCGTCCACCCCTCACCTACCGGCACCACATCGATGTGAAGCGGCAGTCCGACAAACGAATTCCCTCCTGCCAGATGCGCATAGGCTACAATGTTATCGATGTTCTTCCACTCAAGGCCGATTTCGCTGCACTGTGTTTCAAGAAACTCCATGCAGCGCGCAATTTCTGCCTTATACAGGTTCTGCCCCGCCTGGTCGTCAGCCCCGCTGACCGTCTTGTATTTCAGGATCTCGGTCATCGCCGCAACGATCTGGTCGCGGTTTGCCTCCACCATGGTGTCAATGCGCTGTTTCAAATCCTGAGTCATTGATTACTTTTCCTGATCGTTTAAGTTAAGGTGCTATTTAGAATGACTACATGAAACCCTAAAGGCTCATGTGAAGATTTTTTTAGCCGCGCATCTACGTACCCGGCAAAAAGCTTTCACTGGTCTCTGTCGAAAGGAATATGCGGGACATCTCATCCCGCAAATCGCGCCCCCCAGCCACCGCCGGAAAAATGGCACGCTTAACTGTAAACGCTGCCCGGGCCAGTCCGCCAACCACCTCAGAAACCTCATGGATATCCCTGCTTCCGCTGGCTCGTTCCACGATAATATGCGACTTCACCTCTGGCCGGCTCGGGTTGTAAGGCTTATACGGCATATCGCCGCTGGTATCGATAATAAAGTAGTATCGCGGATCAAGTCCCGCGCTGCTGATCACTTCCCGCGCCGCCCTCTCCTTTGCCTTCAATCCCTTAACTTTTGAAACGTCTATCGTCTTAAATAGCCTTCGCTCAACAATGCGCCCTGCCAGGTCGCTGAGAATAGGGTCTGCGCAGTCTTTCCAACGCTGAAGCGCCGTTTGTATGGCATAGTCGTCGATCTGCAGATACGTTCCAAGGTCAGTCTGCGTCTTCTTTCGCAACAAAGTCAGCAGCGGTTCATCCGGCCAAAGGCGCAGCAACTTGTCATCTTTTGCAAGATCCGCCGCCCGCATGAGCAGGTTCCCGAAAACCCGCTCCCCTGCCCTGACTGTCTTATGAAGGTACACCTGCGAGTACATGTGATACCGCGCCTGCAGATACTTCTCAACAGCCTGCACCCCGTTGGCGGCCACCACAATGTTCTCCCCCCGAGCGTCAAGTCGAAGCACATGCAGCAGCCGCTCAAAATCATAGATGCCGTATTTAACGCCTGTCATGATGCTGTCGCGCAGCAGGTAGTCAAACCGGTCCGCGTCCAACTGCGATGCGATGATCTGCGAAAGGTAACGGGGCCGGCTTTCTCCTTCGATGATTCCAGCCACTTCGCCCGGCAGCGCTGCGTGATACTGCCTGAGGATTCTGTTTACATTGCTGGACGGATCGAGAATTATACGACGAGTCCACGATTCGTGGCTGATCGACATAAAGCTCTCAAACACATGACTCAGCGGACCATGTCCAATATCATGAAGCAGCGCAGCGCACCGGGTGGCAAACTGCATCCGCGGCGGCACCGGCTGCTCCTTGCTCAGTTGATCAAGAATTCGCGTGGCCACCAGCATCGCACCGATAGAATGGCTGAACCGGCTGTGTTCTGCCCCCTGGTAAGTCAGGTACGCGAGACCCATCTGCCTGATCCGCCGAAGCCGCTGCATCTCCGGACAATCAATCAGCTCCATCAGGGTCGTGTCTTCGCTGGAGTTCTTATCAAGCGCAATCAGGTCATGAACCGGGTCCCGATATAACTTTTCACGTATCACGCAGTCACTTTCTCTCATCAGGGGGACGGAATAGCGCCCCGGCGCTAAAGACAAATTTAGTAGCTACAACACGTGTTTATGGCCAAGGAGCAAGATATCCTTTGGTAGCTCCGGCACTTTTTTCTACCGTCTCACAATTCATAAATAACTTGCAAAGCCTGATCAACGCTCGCAGAAGCATTGATCGAAATGCTGAAGAACTACTGCAAAATCATCGCCGTTGTCACGGTATTCAGTCTTGCTGTCGGGGCAGAAGCTGCCAGGCACATCATGGTCAGCCAGGAAGGCGACGTATACAAGGTGTATGACCCAAAGGACAAGACCACTGTCTGGGTAAAAGACGTACGCGCCTACATTAAGTACAAGTACCGCGATAGCAAGGTTGACGGCTTCGGCGGCCAGCTCTCAAACAAGTCTTTCCGCGAAGGTTCTACACCTGTGGCTGACGCTGCTGAAGCAGCTTCTGATACCGTAAATTCGGCAACAGGCGCCGCCTACAACGTCGCGAACCGCGTGCCCTCCTGGCGTAAATACACCGCACCGTTGCGCGCCCTCTTTGGCACTCCTGATCAAAACCGGCGCTAACTACGGAGTCTCGATGTTTTGGGCATTTCCGCATTGCAGGCGGTTTCTGGGTCTAAGTCTTCCTATCGCTATTGCAGGACTTGCATTGTGTCTCGCAGCCGGTACCAGTCATGCCGACGAGGTAACCCCCACACAAGGCGCCACTGATCAGGCCGAATCCCCCCCTGCCGACCAGGTTTCAGCCATTTCCTATGAAGACCAGGCTCGTATGCTTACCGGCGTATATCCCCTCAGCCTCGATCGCATGGAGCAAGTAACGCAGCATAGCTATAATTGGCGAGGAATGCGCGATGCGTCCTTAGGCTGCGAACTTGGCTTTACTCCCCAGGCCATCGTGGTGCGCGGCAGGATTGTCGACGATCAGCCGTTTGTGCAGCCCATTGCTTACCCTGCCAAACCAGACTGGTGGCAGGTAACCTACGCCGCCGACGGCGTGGAATTGACACTGGAAGATCCCACTTCGGCTACTAATCGTCTCCGGGTCATACTGAACTTCTCTTCCGCCGGTCTTTCGCCCAAAGTCCAGGTCATGGAAGCTCCACTTATCGAGAACTCCGGAGTTTTAACTTCCGCGGATTTTCAGATCAGAAGCTTAAGGCCGGAAGATGTTCCAGTCAACCTGCCAGATACCAAGACGCCCGTAGCAGGTTTCCGGTTCGAAGCCGCCATACCCACCACCGGTCTCGCCGAGCCAAAGTTCTTTTCCGGGCCCCTGAGAATGTCTGTCCGGCTGCACGACCTGGACGGCGAAGTGGAAACCTACCTCAGAATGGAAGAAGTCGTAGAAAAGCGAGAATAACCGCCAATGGCCTACGCTAGCACCCCGCAACAGGTTTTTGCGCCAAACAATCAAAACGTACCATTCTCTATTCTAGTGCCTACGTGCTATGAAGTGCCTTCTACTTTCTCCATTCTACGTTCTCCGTTCTCCGCGCTAATACCCTCGGCGACCCTCCAGCGCTTTCTGGATCGTAAGCTCGTCTACATACTCCAACGAAGACCCCATAGACACCCCCAGCCCCAACCGGGTAGTTTTTATCCCACGGCGCTCAATCAGCTTATGAAGATACAGCGCCGTCGCATCCCCATCTACGCTCGGATTAGTAGCCAAAATGACTTCAGCAATCTCCCCGTCACCCGCATCCAGTCGCTGCATCAGCTCGTCAATCTTTAGATCCTCTGGCATAACCCCATGCAGAGGCGACAGCTGGCCCAGGAGTACATGGTACACACCCCGGAAAGCCCCCGATCTCTCAAAAGAGACAACGTCGGCAGGCTCTTCAACCACGCATATTACCGATTGGTCCCGGCGGTCGTCAGCGCAAATACTGCACAGTTCCGCTTCTGCAAGGAAGAAGCACCGCGAGCAGAACCGCACTCCTGCGTGAAGCCCCGCAACAGCCTCCGCCAGGCGCTGCACCTGGGCCTCATCAGCCTTCAGCAGGTGAAAAGCCAGGCGCTGGGCACTCTTGCGTCCGATGGTTGGCAGCCGCGAAAGTTCGTGGATAAGCGATTCCAGGGCTTTAGGAAACTGTTCTGGCACGGTTTAAATCAAAATCCTCGGGTTTCACTCTACACCTGCGCGGAAAATCTTTCCATCGTTTGCTGTCACAAAAACCTTGAACCCCTGTCACGGAACCCAACATTTACCTCAGCATCAAACCACATATTATTATTGAAGTCAGTTTGGAGAATTGTGAATGATTGACCGCATCGAGCTACTCGAGGAAAAGATTGCGGCGCTACTGCAAAAGGTGCATGATACAAAAGTTCGTATTGGCGACCTGCAACGACAGAATCGAGAGCTTGCCGGACTACTGGAGCAAAAGGAACAAACCGACACCGACAACAGCCGTCTGCAGGAACGAATTCGGGAACTCGAAGCTGAGCTCAACCTGCGCGACGACAAGGAGAACACAGTTAAGGATCGCCTGAAAGCCATTCTTAATCGCATCGATACCCTCGAAGCAGAAATTATCGAACTGGATACTAACCAAGTCGAATGAACGACAACGGTTCAGCTTCAAAGCTGGAATTTACCATCTATAATATGCCTTTCCGCCTGAGAGCGCCCGTGGAAGAACACGAGCGCCTCAAGCGGGCGGCACGCCACGTCGATGAGATGATGCGCGAACTCAGCGCCAGCCAGATTACGCCCGATACCGGCAAACTTGCCCTGCAGGCTGCGCTGCTCTCAACTGTAGAGTACTACAAGGTTATTGATGATGCCAATGCGGCCGTCGGCCTTACCGAAGATGTCAAACGACGCGTGGATGATCTGATTGAGCAACTCGATCAGGAACTTACAGACATCTAGCCTGCACTGTTTCAGCGAATAATCCCTGTCTCCCATCGTCAATTGCCCTGACCTCATAAGGTCACACCATTTCTTGCGCCCCTTTGGAAAACCATGCTTTCTGATCATAATGACATAATTGAAAACCGCTACGACAAAGCTGATCGCCTTCGCCAGCAGAACATAGACCCATTTGTTACGCAATGGGATCCCTCCCACATTTCCACCGAAGTTCGCGAAAACTCAGAGCAACTGATCGAAAGCAAAACCCCGGTTAAGGTGGCAGGCCGCATCATGACGGTGCGCCACATGGGCAAGGCCTCATTCTTTCACATCAAGGATAATGGCGGCAGAATCCAGGTTTACCTGAAGAAGGACCTGGTACCCGAAGCCGACCACCACATCTTCAAAGAATTTGCCGACATGGGCGACATCGTGGGAGTGGAAGGCACTGTCTTCATCACCCGCACTGGCGAACTGTCCATTGAAGCATCCAGCTTCCGCCTGCTTACCAAGTCCATGCGCCCGCTACCCGAAAAATGGCACGGCCTTACCGACAAGGAAACCCGCTACCGCCAGCGCTACGTTGACCTGATCGTTAACGATGACGTGCGTGACGTCTTTGTCACCCGCAGCCGCATTATCGGCGCTCTGCGCACCTACCTCATTGAGCGCGGTTACCTGGAAGTGGAAACGCCTATGATGCACCCTGTCGTTGGTGGTGCCACTGCGCGGCCGTTTGTCACCCATCACAATGCCCTGGGTATGCCCCTTTTCCTCCGAATTGCTCCGGAACTGTTCTTGAAGCGCCTGACTGTCGGCGGCCTTGACCGAGTTTTTGAAATTAACCGAAACTTCCGTAACGAAGGTTTATCGGTGCGCCATAACCCTGAGTTCACCATGCTGGAGCTCTACACAGCTTACTGGAACTATGAAAAGACCATGGCGCTGACTGAAGATGCGCTTAAGTACGTAGCAGAGCAGATTTTTTCTGACACAACTTTTCAGTTTGGCGAGAAGTCTTTCGACCTAACCACTCCCCTGCCGCGCATCACTTACCTGGATGCCATCCGCAAGTACGTAGACGGCCTGCAGGATGTTGAGCTGAGCTGGTCGGATGAACCGGAACTGACCCTCGGAAAAATCAAAGGTGTCTTCGATCCGGAAACTAATAAAAGCACAACACACGGAATGCTGACTGCCTTGTTCGAGGAACTGGTTGAGCCGCATCTGGTCGAACCGACTTTTGTCACGGACTTCCCCAAGGCTATCAGCCCGCTGGCAAAATCCCGCCCGGATAACCCTCTTGTGGCCGAGCGCTTCGAACTTTACATCTGTGGCATGGAGATCGCCAATGGCTATTCCGAGCTAAATGATCCCCGCGAACAGTATGAGCGGTTCAAGGAACAGGTGGACGCCAAGGCCAAGGGCGACGAAGAGGCTAGCGATATGGACGAGGATTACATCCGCGCCCTGGAATACGGCATGCCGCCGACCAGCGGCCTGGGAATCGGCATCGACCGTCTGACGATGCTTCTCACAAACTCCCCATCAATTCGCGATGTCATACTGTTCCCGCTGATGCGCCACGAGTAGATAAAAGCAGACCTTAAACCTGCGCGAGAGCCACTGGCTCTCGCGCTTTTTTTATTTCGCCAGTCGGTGCACCTGGACAGTATTAGCCAGCGGACGATCGAACGCAAATTCCGAGTATCCTACTCGAAGCACTACCAGCGGGGAATGCTTCAGGACAGTCACATAAGTCCCCGGAAGAATGCCCAGGCTGAGAAATTTGCGCACGTGGCCTACTTCAAGGTACTTTTCAATCACGCAGCTCTCGCCCTGCTTTAGCTGTGCAAGCGAGATCGAGCCGCAGCAATTGCCTGCTGCATCTGCGCCGGAAGCACTACGGGGAAGCAGTCCGCGCACCGCGCGACCGATGGAGCGGACAATACCAATCAGGCCCGGCTCCAGTGTCATTTCATAGCCACACAGCGGGCAGCGGGTTTTACTGCAGCCGGAACTCATGCTGCAGCTATTGCAGCTTACGATGGCCGCCTGGGCATCGAATGGAGAATTGCAGGATCCGCAGATCATTTATAGTAACCCCGTTTTAAGAATTATCCAGTTAGCAATGATA
>JAKFFN010000006.1:0-8346 GCA_036675025.1 Candidatus Sumerlaeales bacterium
AAATTCCTGACGCTCCATGGGATCCCACCACAACTCCTTCAGCGCCACCCGCACCATGATCGCCAGCGGCACCGCGATTATCAGCCCGCCCAGGCCAAACTGCGCGCCCACCAGCAGCGCCAGCAACACCAGCAGCGGGTGCAGCTCCGCGTTTTTGCCCACAATCCTCGGCTGCAGAAAAAACCCGTCCAGGCTCTGGATCGCCACGCTGAATCCCACGATGATCGCCACCCCTATCATCTTCTCCTGCCCCGTATCAAAACTCGGGTCAGAGCCAAACAGGATCCACAGCGCCGCCGGGATGCCCCCCAGCAGCGGACCGCAGTACGGGATCATGTTGCCAAACCCCGCCAAAAAGCCTATCAGGATCGCGTACTCCTTCATCCCCAGGATAAACAGGAACACGGTGTACAGCGTCCCGATCGTCGCCGCCACTATCAGCTGGCCCCGCAGGTATCCGCCCAGCGCCTGGTCAATCTTCCGCCAGATGTGAAACACCCGGCTCTCCGTATCCTCCGGCAGCAACACCCGCGCGATATGCTCGAACCTGCCGTAATCCAGCAGGAAGTAGAAACAGATCACCACCACGAACGTGATGAAGGCAAAGCCCCCGATAATCACACTGATCGTCGTCCCGATGATCCTCGTGATCACCCGGCCCGTATCCACCGCGCCCTCCGTCACCTGACCCGCCCTGCCCGTTATCACGCTCAGGTCCAGGTTGTTCCGCACAAACTCCCGCGCCTGGGCCAGTTCTTCCGGGTTCACCTTCAGCTTCAGCCAGTCACTCGCCCGGTCCATCACCGCCGGAGCGTTGTTCACCAGGTTCGTGATGCCCGTCTTCGCCTGCGAATACAGGATCGGGATCACGATGGCGAAAAACCCCGCCGTCAGCGCCAGGATCAGCGCGTAAGTCAGGATCACACTCGGCAGCCGCCGGACCCCGAACCGCCTCTGCAGCCACGTCACTATCGGGTTAAAGATGTAAGCGATAATCATCGCCACGATAAACGGCGACAGCACCGTAAGCAACAGTTCCACCGCCGGCCGCGCCTGCCGCAGCATAAAAAACACCCCGGCCAGAATCACCAGCCAAAGCAAAACCAAACCGGCCCGACGCAGCCGGAAATCCAGATCAATCAAACCCTGCGGTCTATCCATGGGCAATGCTTAGAGCGGCTGGAACGCGGACCGGCAAGTCTAAAGTAAGCAGGGCTCCTGGGAACGGCCTGACGGGATTGGGTCTCACGGTGACAGGCGGGGACGCCTGCCCTACATGAGAGACGGCCGGCACGATGCCGGCGCCCCGGGAAGGCAATGGGGAGACAGGCTGGTTGCCTGTCTCCCCGTGGCTGTGTTTATTCGTGTGCTTTTGCTGGTTACTACTCCACGGTCCAGGTGGATACGGTTACGGGTACGGTGGCGGTGATGGCTTCGGCGGAGTAGGGTGAGGCTTTGAAGGTTGTGTCTATGGCCTGCACGCTCCAGTAGTAGATCTCGCCGTGGGTGAGGTTGCGGATGGTGTGGGTGAGTTTGGCTTCCTGGTTTCCGGTTTTGCCGTCGGGGGCGGGTACGAGTACATCTGTGATGCCGGTGCTGGTTCCGATGCGCAGGTTATAGGTGAGGCCGGCCTGGGGGGTGTTGTCATCGGTGGCGGCGTTCCAGGTGAAGGTGACATCGAGGCCGTTGATGCTGGAGCTAAGACCGGTGGGCGCTGAGGGCGCGGTGTTTGGGGCGGTAGAATTGTTGCGGTAAATCCGGGTGACTTTTAAGTTTGCAGCGTCGTCTACGCCGTTGATCAACAGGTCGAGGTGTCCGTCGCTGTCGTAATCTGCCCAGCCAAGGCCGGTGGTGCGCAGGCCGATGAGGCCGGACGGGGTGACTTCGGAGAAACCGGCGCCGGTATTGCGGTAGACAAGGAACTGGTTTCCGGCGTTACTGTTGCCTGATACGGCGAGATCGAGGAGGCCGTCATTGTCGTAGTCGCCCCATGCAAGGGATCCGAAACTGATTCCGGCAAGGGTAGCGACGAGGGAAAACGTACCATCCTGTGCATTGCGATAAACCTGGGTGGTCTGGCCAGTGGGGGTCTGACCGGCGAGAGCGAAATCGGGCCAGCCATCGTTGTCGTAGTCTGCCCATGCGGCAGTGGCAAAGGATACCGGGGTGGCGGCCAAGGAAGAGTTTGCGGTAAAGGTGCCGTCGCCGTTGTTGCGGTAGAGGCTGGCGCTGGGGGTTGAGCTGGGGGCCATGCCGACGGCGAGGATGTCGGTATTACCGTCTCGGTCGTAGTCTGCCGCAGCCGCAGCGCCCCAGGAGGTTCCGTTGAACCCGGCGGTGGGTAGATGGGTGAACGCGCCGGCTCCATCCCCCTGGTAGAGGTTCATCGTGTACAAGCCCGAGATGAGGAGGTCGAGGTTGCCGTCGTTGTTGTGGTCGAAAACTACGACTGAGCCGTTGGTTATATTGGTCATGCCGAGGTTGCCCAGGCTGGTCATGGTGACGCTGCCGCCGCCTGCGGGGCCGTCGTTGCGGTAGACTCTTGTTATGCTTTGACTGAGGGACTGGGCGTTGCCGGTGGAGATGAGGTCGAGGTCGCCGTCGTTATCGATGTCACCCCACGCGCAGGAATAGCTGGAGGTCGACGTGACGGGAATCAGGTTGGCGGATGCGGCGGTGTCTTCGGTAAAGGTGCCGTCGCCGTTATTGCGGTAGAGTTCCGCGTAGGTGGGGCCGTCATTATATCCGCAGGTGAAGAAGTCGAGCAGGCCGTCGCCGTTGTAGTCGCCCCAGGCGATGCAGCCTGAGTCCATCCCGAGAAAGTTGCTGGTGCCCGCGACGGGGTTTTCGACTAGGGTGAATGCCTGGGAAAATGCGGCATTTACGCCGGCTGTGGAGATCAGGGCGATGGTACTGAGAGTGAGAATCAGCCCGCGGCGCGCAGCGCGCTGCGGAGTGATGGTTGTGCCGTCAGGCAATGGTGTTGCACTCATGAACTATTCCTTATTTGCCGTGTGGACAGGCTATGGTTATTACGATCTATTGTAGACGTGACGTACGGTGTGGCTGGCGAGCTCTTAACCGGCCATGTCTTCCCCTGAACGTAAAAGACTAGGGTGTGCTGGTGGGGGAGGCGTTGCAAGAGAAATAGGTTAACTTTCAGCATGTTAACTTTTTGGCAGGTTGTGGGGGGGCAGGGGAATGGCTGCCGGTTTCGGCGGGGTGTGAGACCCTGCAAATATTTTTGCAGTTTTTTTTGTTTGTACTTGAATTCCGCTGCCTTGGGGGGCTATTAGTTTCCGTAACATAGAGAAGACCTCCGTGGAAAAATACGGAGGGAAGCATAAGTTTCAGGTTTCGTCGCTTAATGTCTGGCATCGTAGTAATAAGCCGGTTGAGTTCCAATCCCGCCAACTACGTTTCCCCGTCCCAGATTTTTTCAAAGATTTCCTTCTCACATTTCGGGCAGATACGCCCAACTGGAGGCCTACAATGGCTAACGGAACTGTAAAATGGTTCAATGATGCGAAGGGTTTTGGTTTCATTACCCCTGATGAAGGTGCTGACCTGTTCGTGCACCACACTGCGATTGTCTCTGAGGGCTTTCGTAGCCTGAATGAGGGCGACCGTGTAACGTTTGATGCAGGCAATGGTCCTCGTGGACCGCAGGCCAGCAACGTTAAGGTTGTTCGCTAATCTAAGAAGTTCGTAAACACGGCGCATAGGCGGCGTATGCTGCAAATGCGTTTTATGAATGGACTGAATCCGCCGGTTGGCCCGAAAGGGCCGGCCGGCGGCTTTTCGTTTGTGCGGCTCCCTGGGAGCGCGGGCGTCTCGCCCGCCGGTGCGAAGCACCGGAACAAACCCATCGCCCCAAAACCTACGCCTATCATCTTTTTTGATCCCGTCCTGGGAGCGCGGGCGTCCCGCCCGCCGGTGCGAAGCACCGGATTAACCCCCAGACCCCAAAACCTATGCCTATCACTTTTTGATCCCGTAAGGGTCCATAAAGGGTCATGCGGGAATAGCGCATCACTTTCTACCCGCGTAGAAGCTTCCTAACCATCCAGAAAGGCGAAGCCCGGCTCATACAGAAAATGCCAATAAATAGCAAAAAACGGACAGAATTTCTCCGCATAGACCATTGACACTCAAAGACTTACAAAATAAATATGTCCATTTATATCAACTCATAGCATTGAAACCAAAGGGCTTACACGGAAAATAAAATTAAAAAAAAATTTCAGCCTGTGGAAAATCACCCGTCCAGCGGCTTGGCGATTAGGAGAAGTGGATAGTTGCGAAAAGCCAAAACTTCCGCGGCGAAGCCGCACCACAACTAGCCACAAGCCACTAACCACTAATCACTAAAATAAGCCTCAAGCTTCTTGTGAATTTCTCAGCCGGTGCCTCGCTAATGTGGCTCTATCTAAGGCCTTGAAGCGGATTCGTAACCGCTGATGTAGCGTTTGATTGGTGTGGTTCGCTTTACGGCCCGTATGCTAAAGGAGCGGCACATCAAAGTGTCTACAACGGCGGAAGCGCAGGAAAAGATTTCGGTCCGGTTGCCCGACGGATCTGAGCGGGAAATTACGCGCGGGGCGACCCTGATGGACCTGGCGCGGGAGATTGGGCCCGGCCTGGCCAAGGCGGCCCTCGGCGGCAAGATCAATGGTCAGCTGGTGGATCTTTCTACTCCCATCAATGAGCCTGCTGAAGTGCAGCTGGTGACGTGGAAGGATGAGGAAGGGCGCGAGATGTTTCGCCATACCTCCACCCACATTATGGCGCAGGCGCTGAAGCGCATCCTGCCCGAGGCCAAGCTGACCATTGGCCCGCCGCTGGCCGACAGCTTCTACTACGATTTCGACGTAAAAGAGCCGCTGACCCCCGAGGTGCTGGAGAAGATCGAAGCCGAAATGGCGAAGATCGTGGAAGAAAACCTGGAGCTGAAACGCTCGGAGCTTCCCCGCGACGAGGCGATCAATAAGTTTAAAGAGATGGGCGAGCCGTACAAGCTGGAGATCATTGACGGTCTGCCCGATGAAGCGACGATTTCGTGCTACACGCAGGGCGAATTTACCGATCTCTGCCGCGGCCCGCACATCCCCAGCACTGGCCTGGTAAAGGCTTTCAAGCTGCTGAACGTATCAGGTTGCTACTGGCGCGCCGATGCGAAAAACCAGGTGCTGCAGCGGGTCTACGGTACCAGCTTCCCGGACAAAAAACAGCTGGCGGAATACCTGCGGATACTGGAAGAAGCCAAAAAGCGCGACCATCGCCGCATCGGCAAAGACCTCGACCTGTTCTCCTTCCAGGACGAAGGCCCAGGTTTCCCGTTCTTTCACCCCAACGGCATGGTGATCTATAACGAAATCACCAGTTTCATCCGCGAAGAGCTGGCTGCCCGCAACTATGTCGAGATCATGACGCCTATGATCCTCAACGAAGAGCTTTGGCACAAGAGCGGTCACTATGACCACTACAAAGAGAACATGTACTTTACGGACATCGATGAGTCGGATTTCGCCGTGAAGCCGATGAACTGCCCTGGCTGCTGCCTGGTGTATCGGAACTCGCTGCACAGCTACCGCGATCTGCCGTTGAAACTGGCGGAATTCGGGCGCGTGCATCGCCACGAACTGAGCGGCGCGCTCCACGGGCTTTTCCGGGTGCGGAGCTTTACGCAGGATGACGCGCATATCTTCTGTACGCCTGAGCAGCTGGAAGCGGCGGTGACAGAAGCTATTGAGCTGATCCAGCGGGTGTACGAAGTTTTCGGGTTCGACGACTACCACATGGAGCTGAGCACCCGGCCTGAGAAGAGCCAGGGCAGCGATGAGATGTGGGAAAACGCGACGAGCGCGCTGCAGAACAGCCTGGATAACCTGGGGGTTAAGTATAAGCTAAACCCGGGCGACGGGGCATTTTACGGGCCGAAAATTGACTTCCACGTGAAGGATTGCCTTAACCGGACGTGGCAATGCGGCACGATCCAGGTGGACTTCTCCATGCCGGAGCGGTTCGACCTGAACTATGTGGGTGCGGACGGTCAGAAGCATCGGCCGGTGATGGTGCACCGTGCGGTGGTAGGGTCGATGGAGCGGTTTATTGGCGTATTGACGGAGCACACGGCGGGGAATTTTCCGACATGGCTGGCACCGGTTCAGGTGGCGGTTTTGCCGATTTCTGAGAAGAGCGTGGAATATGGCCGGAGCGTGCTGGATGCGCTGAAGGCGAAAGGCGTGAGAGCTGAACTGGACCAGAGCGAGGATAAGATCAGCGCGAAGATCCGGAACGCCGAAATCCGCAAGATTCCTTACATGCTGGTAGTAGGTGAAAAGGAAGCTGCGGCCGGCACAGTAGGCGTTCGGCGGCACGGGGAAGGTGATAAAGGCGCCCAGCAAAAAGACGAGTTTATCGGCGGTTTGCTGGAAGAAATAAAAAATCGGCGATTTCACTGAATAGTGTGAAGCGTTTGAAATAGGTTATTACGAAACCCGGTTGACTTAAATGTTTGATCGGGTTTCTTTCTGTTTACAGGTGTTTTGTGCGGGGCAGCGGATTATGCTGGAAATTTGTTCCATGCATGCAAAGGTTACGCCGATGACGCACCGTGAAGCTGACAGCGAGGTATGCCTGCGTACGCCCCACAGGGTGCTGGTGTATGATCCGCAGGGGAAACAGGAGGGTCTGGCGGAGGCCATCCGCGGGGCGGGTTATGCCGTGGAGACGGTGGACTCGATCGACATGGCAGTGGATCAGTTTGAGCAGCGGGATTTTCCTGTAGTACTGATCCATATAGATTCTCGTGGCACAGGGCTGGACCTGATCAAGCGTGCGCATTCAGTGCAGAACGCGGCATTTATTGCGGTTACAGATTGCGCTGGTTGTGAAAGCGCCATCCAGAGCCTGCGGGCGGGCGCGCGGGATTATATCGTGTGGCCCTGCAGCGCGGAGGAATTGAAATATGCGCTGGAGCGGTGCTTTGAGGATGTAGAGCGTAAGCGGTTTCGGGATGATATGCTGTGCATGTTGACGCATGACATCAAGATTCCGCTGTCGTCGATCCTGGGCTACAGCACGCTCATTTTTGATAAAAATACGGGTAAGCTTAACGCGCGGGCGCGGGATTTTGTGAAGACCATTAATGCCAGCGGACTTAAGATTTTATCGCTGATCGATAACTTCCTGACCAGCAACAAGATCGACTCCGGCAAGCTGCACCTTTCACTGGATGATATTGACGTGGGGCTGTTTCTTGAGGACCTGGCGAACACGTTTGCCGCGGAACTGGACCGCCATCGGTTACACCTGGGACTGGAGTTGGAACGGGACCTGCCGCCGGTGGAGGCGGATGAGGGCTTGCTGTTTCGGGCGGTGGGTAACCTGCTGAGCAATGCGTGTAAGTTTTCGCCGGAGGGTACCGAGGTAGTGCTTTCGGCTCGGACGGTGGCGGCGGGAGAAAATCCTGCGTGCCTGACAGAATCACTGGAGATTGCAGTGACTAACGAGGGTCCGGGGCTTGATCCGGATGAAATCCCGGAGATTTTTGAGAGATTCAGGCGGGGTCATGCACAGGCCAGTATTGAGGGGAGCGGGCTGGGGGCGTACGTGGTGAAGTCTATTGCTGAAGCGCACGGGGGAAGTGTGGGGGTTGAGAGCGTACCAAATGGGTTGACAACGTTTTCTATCTGCCTGCCTTTGAGGTTTCGGTAATCTAAACAGGATGGGTTTGGGATGTTGAGTTTTGGCGCAAAATCTTATTGGTTAGGCTGCGTGCTGGCGGCTTGCGTTAGTGTCGGTATCGCCCGGCAGGATCAGGCGGGACGGCAGCTGAATCCCTACCATGAAAAGCAGCTCCAGGATCAGATTCAGAAGTGTGCATCGGGTGTTCTTGCGTGCACTGATGCAGAGCAGCGGTGCGTAAAGCAGCAGGAGCTTTGCCAGTTGCTTGTGCGGTCGGAGCGCTATGATGAGGCGCTGCAGGTGGCTCATAATGTTTACCAGACGAACGAGGCCGGGGCTGAGCGGCGGGCGGCGCATCATTACCTCGTCGCCGAAATTTATAATCTGAAAATGCAGGCCAGCTCCAACGTATCCGATATGGAGAAGAACCGCCAGAGCGCGTTGGCTGCGGCACAGGATGTTCTGGGCAAAAAGTATTCTAGCAAATGGGGCGTTTCTGAAGCAGCGCGGAACCTGGTGCATGACCTTAGTAACTCCAATTATATGGCAAAGGTTAAGCAGCGCGTCGTGAGCCGGCAGGGGCAGACGGGTGATTCTGCCAAAGAAGCTATTGCTGATGCGCAGCGGCGTTACCTCGATGCGACGCAGGGCGGCGGA
>JAKFFN010000135.1:0-8276 GCA_036675025.1 Candidatus Sumerlaeales bacterium
AGGGGTGACACCGATTGAGGATATGCTGGCAGTTTATAATAGCACGCCCGTGGAGCCGGCCGTGGGTCCGGTTGAAGATGCGGGGCCCGCTTCCGGGTTTGAGGTTTTTGAATCTTACATGGCTCTGCGCAATGAGCCGACGATGGAGAACCTGCGCAACGTAGCCATGCAGGGGAGTGGCCTTGGTGCGATCGAGATGCGCGCTGCAGATTTTGGCGGCGGCGTGGCGGACAAGTATAACCTGCCGGCCGAGTTTACGATGCAGCCGCTTTCATCACCGGTAATTCTGAACTCGTCGAATCCGCTGACGGCGGAGCTGGCGAAAACGTTCTTCGGCGGAATGGATGTGGTGGCCGCGGGACAGCAGATGGCGAGCGTAAGCACGTGGGCGCCATCGGCGACGGCGGCGAATTCGCCTGGCGGGCCGGTCCAGGATCTGAAAGCTTTTTCTGACAGCATCAGCGGCGGCTATGCACTGGCGGTGCCTTTCATTGAGGGTGACCTGAACATGGCGGGCGTGGGGACGGTGACGTGGCGCGAAGGAAACCGCCTGGTGGCTTTCGGGCATCCGATGTTTCAAAACGGCACGGTCTACTTCCCCATGGCTGCCGCGCGGATTAATGCGCTGGTGCGAAGCCGCACGCGTCCGTTTAAGCTGGGCGAACCGGTGGGGCATGTGGGCATGGTGAGGCAGGATCGCCTGCCGGCGATCGGCGGACTGTTTGGCCAGACTGCAAAGATGTTTCCCGCCACGGCTTCCATTGTTGATCCGCAATACCTGGGCGAACGTAACTTTGACTTTCGCCTGTTCAATGATCGGCGCATGACGCCCGGATTGCTGATGACTATACTTGGTGAAAGCCTGGGTGCGGCGGCGCGCGCCGGTGGTGATTCGTCGGCGCTTTTCAAGTACTCGATGAGCCTGGATGATGGGACAAGTTTTACAATCGAGGATTACTCAGCAGATATGAGCGGCACAATGTACGCTGCATTGGGCGCCATGGGTGATGCGGGTGCACTGCTCAATAATCCGTTTAAACCGGTATCGATGACGCAGTTTGATTTTGAGATGCAGGTAGTCGACAGACTTCGCCAGGCATCGATTGAATCGGCGGTGCTGGACAAAGAAACTTATCATCCCGGTGATGTGGTTTCGCTGGAGTGGGTGATTCGTCCATACCGCGAAGAGCCGATGCGGATGACGTATGAGTTTACTGTTCCTGATGTGTTGCCGGATGGTGATTATGAAGTGATAATCAGCGATGGAGATTTCCGTGAAAGCCTTGAAACCCGCAGAAATCCTGGGGGGGAGAGGATTGAACGCTACGAAGACCTGCTTGAACAGGTGAGGCAGAACTTCGCGATGAACCGCGTTTATGTGTCGCTCATTGACAAGGATACAGGAGTTTCTGTGCAGGGTAACGAGATGCCGAAATTGCCATCGAGCGTGATTGGTCTGGTTCAGGAAACGGTGAACAGCGAGTACTACGCGCCGGTGCGCGGCAACTTCGTAGTGGATGCGGATGTGGCGACGAACTACGAAATCAGCGGTCAGACAAACGTGAGTTTGAAGGTGCGCCGCAGCGTGGAGAGATAGGTTTTTCGGGCCGCTTGATCGCATCGCATAAGGCGATAAATCACGTTGGTGCATGGTTCTTGCTCGATTAATAATGAGCAACACCAACTTGATGATTGGAGCTAAGATAATGGCACCGACAAAACAAGCGACGACTCGTAAAACGAAAAAAGAAGAAGTGATAGTAAGGCCTGGTGTGCAGCCAGTGAAATCCAGCGCGAGTGCTCGCGGCGGACGCAGCAAACCTTCGGCAGTGATGACTGGCGCTGGCAAAGTGAAGTCAGCTTCGGGATCGCGCGAGGCGATTCTGAAATCTGCACCGGCAGGCACAAGCAAGGCCAATACTCGCGCGGCGGCTTCGAAGCCTCGTGTAACGGGCGCAAGAGGATCTGCCCAGGGCACGAAGATGGGAATGGCGAAGTCGTCGCAGATGAAAACTCCTCGCATTGCCACTGCGACGAAAAGCCCAGGCGGACGCGCGAAACCGAACCAGAAACTGGAAGCACGCACCAACGACATGGGTGCGAAACGCAGAGGCGTAGCAGCTGCTACAACGAATCCGCGCGGCAGGACGACCAATCGCGGTGTGCCTGCAGCCGAGCGTGCTGTGTCTCCCGCGAAGGGTAAGGGTGGTAAAGCTTCTGAAAGACTGGACGGCGGAGCGCGCATGGGCGGCTCGAAAAAGAAAAGCACGACTGCCAGAACTGCAGGTAGCAAGAGCGCCGGCAGCAAAATGTCGGGCAGCAAAATGGCAGGTAGCAGGTCTGCCAGCACCGGCAACAGAATGACCGGTACCAAATCTGCCGGAAGCAAATCCGCCAAAAGTAAATCGGCAACCACGGGACGCTCGAGCGGCAACATGCGTTCTGCTTCTAAAAACGCCAGTTCTACGATGAAGAAGACTACCACGAGCGGCGCCATGAAGAGCGGTTCCTCTAACAAAAAAACCGCTGGTTCCACTGCGGGCGCTGGCAGAAAAAGTTCTACGGGTATGATGGCTAAATCGAAACGCTGATCCGGGAGGCAAAGGAGCGATGAGTTGACGCTCTTCCTGCCCACAGATGGTGTGACGGATCCCATATCCAAAGTGTGGGCTGAAAGTCTTTCTGATTTTCGTCGGAATGTCGGAGGGTCTTTTCAGCCCATATTTTGTAGCATGGGCTGCGACAACAGGGAGTCAGGTTGTTGGCGCCAGGTTATCCACCCGCTCTACGTTAATGGTGGGTGAACCAAGGGTCATATCGACCTTACCCTCGATAATATATGGGCCACGGCCCAAAGTGCGCGGGGCGAAGCGTTCGTAAATACGCGGAAACATGACGGCTTCGAAGGTATCAGTGAGGTCTTCCATGGTAAGCATCTTCATGGGTTTGCCGCAGTTGCGCGCTTCAAGAATCTTTGCAGCGATGCAGAGGCCGGCCATGCGAATACGTTTGCCGTCATGGAGGCGGATGTCGCGCGCTGGTACAACGTCGGCAGGTAAGCGGACAAGTTCTATGGGGTGTGCGGAGACAGGGAAACCAAGGTTTTCGTTTTCATAACCGCAGAGTTCGGCGCGGGTGAGCGGCTCGGGCTGATTGCGAGACGTGGGACCGGGAGAGAAAGATGGCAACGGGAGAAAACTGTCGGCGCTGAAGAACGAATCTGTCTGGGGGGCAGCCAGGTTGGTTATGGTGGCGAGTTCGAGAAGCAGCGCGGGGCGATGATGGATCGCGAGGTGCCAGGGGAGCGAACGACTGTAACGCGGATGAAGACAATCGAGCGCACCGGCTTTGATCAGCATACGGCATTCTTCAGCGCCGATGCGGGTGCGGTGGAGAAAATCGCGGAGAGACATATACGGGCCGTTGTGATGGCGTTCGGTAAGGATGATTTCGCGGGCGTGGCAGGAAAGCCCTTTGATGGCGAGGAGGCCGACGCGAAGGCTTCCTTTGTTTCGGGGAGAATGGCCGGTAAATTGATCGGATGGGGGAGGTGGCGCGCTATCCCACGAGGTGCCGGTGTAGTCGTCTTCGCTTTCGTTGATGCCGGGGCCAAACACGTTGACACCCCAGCGGCGTGCTTCCTGCAGATAGGCACCGGGGCCATAGAATCCGCCCTGGTTTGTGAGCAGACCGGCAAAGAACTCGGCGGGGTAGTGAGCCTTGAGATAAGCGATCTGGTAGGAGAGCACGGCGAAGGCGGCGCTGTGGCCTTTGCAGAAACTGTATCCGGCGAAACTGGAAATCTGCCGCCAGATCTCGCCCGCATCTTCGCGGCTAAGCCCGCGTTCGACGGCGCCCGACATAAACTGGTCTTCCAGCTTCGCGAGGCTGTCGCTGGAGCGGTGCTTTCCGCTCATGGCGCGGCGCAGCACATCTGCCTGGGAGTAGCTGAGTCCGGCGACTTCGTGGGCCACGCGCAGTACGTCTTCCTGGTACACCATCACGCCGTAGGTTTCGGGCAGAATGCGCTGCATGAGGGGGTTGATCACGACTTTCTTTGATCGCTGATCGCCGGAACTGTTGTTCTTGTGGCGGCTGATGTATTCGGCCATCATGCCGCTCTCGGCCACGCCAGGGCGGATGATGCTGCTGGCGGCTACCACTTCTTCATAGGACGTGCAGCGCAGGCGCTCGAACAGCGCGCGCATGCCGGGGCTTTCGATGTAGAAGCAGCCCATGGTTTTGCCTTCGTCTATCATGGCGCGGGTGGCAGGGTCGGCGGTTACGTGGCTGAAATTGAAGACGCGCTGGGTGACAAGGACATCGGGGGCGATGGGAGTTGCTGTGGTGCTTTCGTTTCCTCCAAAGCCCTGGATAACACCCGCCAGGGCCACGGTAGTGCCGCGGCGGGTGCCGGCGAGTTTCATACGCACCGCCTCGCGCTGGAAGGTGGCCGTGTTGATCGTGTGGTGATCCAGGGTGGGTTCGTAGGTGGCGATGCGGAGGCCGGTCTCTGTTTGAGCCCGGTCTTTGTCGTGGGCTTCTGACTGATTAAGAGCATCTTTCAACACGCCGAGAGAGCGGTTGCCGAGAAGATCGATCTTAATGAGACCAAGGTCTTCGGCGCCATACATGTCGAGCTGAGTAACGGCATAGCCTTTTGCGCTTCGGCTGAGGGGCACCCAGTCGGTAACGGGTCCGGGTGTGACGACAATGCCGCCGCAGTGGACGGAGAAGTGGCGGGGAAACCCCTGGATGCGCTGCGCCATATTTACGATGGTACGCCAGGGTTCTGATTCGAGGAGATTATGCACCCGGGGGCGGCCGCGGCGGCCATTGGATGCGGCGGGCGCGGGTTCTTCTACCTTGTATCCTGTCTCAGCCAGGCGGGTGAACTGGTTCACCTCGCTTTCGGAGATGCCGAGAGCCTTGGCCACCTCGCGGATGGACTGGCGCGAGCGGAAGGTCTGGATGGTGGAGATGAGGGCCACGTGATCCTGGCCGAAATGCTCGTAGCACCATTCGATGATCTCGTCGCGTTCTTTCCACGAGAAATCGATGTCGATATCAGGCGGTACGCTGCGCTGGGGATTGAGAAAGCGCTCAAAGTAGAGATCATGCTTTATGGGGCAGACGTTGGAAATGCCGAGGGCATAGGTGACAATGCTGTTGGCGGCGCTGCCGCGGCCTATGATGAAAAAGTTGCGCTCCTGGGCGCGGGCGACGATCTTGTGGACGAGCAGAAAGTAGTCAGTGAAATGGTGGTGGGCGATGACACCAAGTTCATAATCGGCGCGCTTTCGGACTTCATCGGGCAGGGGAGTGCCGTAGCGCCAGGCGAGGCCCTTGTCTACGAACTCGCGGAGGCGCTGGCGCGCTTCTTCCGGGGTGGCATCGATGCGCGGGAACTTCCATTCGCCGAGGGGGAGTTTGCAGTCGCACTGGTCGGCGATGCGAGTGGTGTTGGTGATTGCATTGGTAATGGCCGCATTGAGATCGGGATCGGGCGGTGAAGGATTGTCCAGGCCGAAAAAACTGTGGATGTCATCGGCCGACTGGAAATGCTGCGCGGGATCAATCTTTTCGTCTTCACGGATGTGATGCACGGTGGTCAGGCGGCGCATGGCCTGGAGCAGGGTGTGGAGCCTGGCATCTTGGGCAGTGCCCAGCTTCACATCGCAGGTTACTACCAGGGGCGAATTGGTGGCAACGGCGGCTTCATAAATGGCGCGATTGACGCGGCGCCGATGGCGGGAGGGGATAAGGATGCCATAATGATCTGCGCCTGGATGGGCGGCGGCCAAGTGAAGCAGGCGGGGGCTGTCGGTAAGGAGAATGACATTGTTGCTCAACTGCGGAATTTCGCGAAGCAGATCAAAATCATCATCGAGCATGCGACGGGTAACGATGCGGGAGATTTCTGAGTAGCCGGCGAAGTTGCGCGCAAGGAGGACGGCGCGCAGGTCGGGATTACCGTGGCAGAGAGCGGGTGAGGCAGAGTGAGAGTTGGTATCACGGACGCCGGTATCGAGATCATCTACGAGGCCGGCAGCTGCGAGCGCTTCAGCGGAATTTTCCAGCCGGGGCGCGAAACCGCCGTGACTTTTCCGGTTGCGGGTAAGGCTGCGCTCGGAGGGAAACGGCTGGCGAATCTCGGCTCCGATGATGGGCTTGATACCGGCTTCTGTGGCTGCCTGCACAAACTGCACCACGCCGCTCATGTTATTGATATCAGTAAGGGCAACCGCAGGTGCGCCGTGGCTGACGGCCAGGCACACGATTTCATCAGGCCGCAGCACCGCATCAAGAAAGCTATAGTAGCTATGGGTGTGGAGGTGAACCATTAGGAAAAGCGAAGAACGGAAAATGGAGAACGGAGAAAGGGGGAAGGCTGGAACTTGCTCATAGCAGTTCCTCGAAGAAAACCTGTTGCTGCTGCTGGCGGCGGCGGCCCGTGCGTGGCGCGGGGCGACCCCCCAGGCCGGCGCTCAGAGTGAGGGCCGAAAAGCCGTGCCGGGCTTTTACTTCATCAATGGCATCGTAGAGGCGCTGGGTTCGCTTTTGCTGTTCCTCCTGGAAAAAATCAAACTGGGCATCTTCATTGGGTTGAAGTGCCGCCTTCAGCTCAAGCGAACGTGCGCGCACGCGCCGCGCATAGACATGTTCCGCGGCATGGCGCATTGCATCAATGAGATCAGCATCCCGGTCTGACAGGGTGAAAATTTTCAGTCGGCGCGAGGCGCGGTGGCCGTCGGAATAGGCCAGTTCCAGCGTGGCAGTATAGGAACGGGTGCCGCAGGCGCGCAGCTTCCATGCAAGGCGCTGGGCCAGCAGCACGGCCGCCGCTTCAATCTCAGTGACGCGGCTGGTATCTTCCGGAAAGATATGTTCAAATCGCACAGTCTTTACGAGAGGAGTGGCTTTCACCGGCTCATGGCAGATGCCGTTGGCGTGCTCCCACAGCGCGTGGCCGCGCGCCTGGCCATACAGCTGCAGCAGGCGTTCTTCACCCAGCTGAAGAATCTGGCCGATGCGTTTGATACCGAACTCGCGCAGCTGGCCCAACGTTGCTAGGCCCACGCCCGGCAGAAGGCTTACGGAAACCTGCGATAGAAACACGGTTTCATTACCCGGCAGCACCTGGAATCCTCCTGCAGGTTTTGCAATTCGAGTGGCAATGCGCGCCACCAGTTTGTTCGCCGCGATGCCGAAGGAAACCGGCAGGCCAAGATCCCGTTTTACAGCAAGGCCCAGGCGCTGCATCCAGTCCATGGCGGGCCGTTGCATCCATCGTTCGCAGCCCGTCAGGTCGAGAAAAAATCCATCCTGCTTGTCCATCTCCACCACCGGTGCGCGATCATGCAGGTAAGCCAGTAGCCGGCGCGATGCCTTATCGTACTCAGGGGCATTTGAGGGGAGAATGGCGACCTTCTCGGCGCGCCGGCGCGCCACGGTAACCGTCATGCCGGAGCGCACGCCGAGGGCGCGGGCTTCATAGGATGCGCAAAGCACCAGTCCGCGATCTGCAGCATGGGTAGCCACGATAACAGGGCGCCGTGAAAGAGCAGGATCGCGGGTGCGTTCCACGGCTACGGCAAAGGCATCGGTATCTATGTAAGTGATCAAAGGCATTCAGGCGCTCGTTAGAACATTTGTTCTAACACGCGGCGTGCCTGTTCAAGGGAAATCTGGAAGAATTTTCCAGGTGTCGTCGCACCTGTGAGCTGGATTAGGGACGAGTACTAAATGGGCAAAAAGAACCAATTTTAATGTGATAAAAATGGATATTAATATAAATTATAAATTGAATTTGTTTCTCTGTTTCCTGCTACACCATCCTCCATAAATCAGTATCTCGTCGCGAAGCATGTGGCGGGTACTCTGGAGGTGTAAACCTATGAGTAATCGAGAGAAACTGGTAGTGGTAGGCAACGGAATGGCCGGTATTGCCTGCCTGGAAAACGTCCTCCGGCTGGCTCCTGACCGGTACGATGTTACGGTGTTCGGAGCAGAAAGATATCCCAATTATAACAGAATTCTCCTTTCGCCAGTACTGGCGGGCGACATGGATTGGGACGATATAATCCTGAATCCACACTCCTGGTACGAGGAGCGCGGCATCCAGCTCCACATGGGTACTCAGATCACAGAAATTGATCGGGAAAACCGCGTGCTCCGAGGCGCCGGAGGCGTTGAAGCAGCCTACGATAAGGCGATCATCGCAACCGGCTCAAAGGCGTTTATCATTCCGCTGCCCGGTCACGATAAAGAGGGCG
>JAKFFN010000261.1:0-8269 GCA_036675025.1 Candidatus Sumerlaeales bacterium
CGGTTCCCTCAGTGTGCGTTTCCTCCCAAGTGAAATGCTCACAGAGCGCTTCCACCAGGCACAGGTTGACGTAACCTACATCAAGGATCCGTTTACCCTGGAAGAAGAAACTCTCTCCTTCCCCATCATCGGCGAAGCCTGTCAGACCGGCTTCCGCATGGTGGTACGGGCCGGCGGAGTTCCCGTGGACAACGTGCTGAAGATCACCGCGACCATGAAAGGTCTCAACGCGAACGGCAAGAAATCGAAGGTCAACCTGAAGCAGATCAACGCCACCAGGCGCTCCATCGATGCTCCTGCGCCATTCGTAGACGACCTCAGCACCGTGTACCACGCTGAGTTCGGAGCCCTCACCAACTCCGCCCAGCTACCCACCGGCGAAGTCCTGATGAAAGTGCAGTACAAGATCGGCAACAAGAAGAAGACAAAAACCGTCCGCTTCCAAACCGTCGACACCTGCTCCTTCAACAAAGACGTAGTGGTGGATTTCTAAGCGGTAAAAGCACGACTGTGCTTTTAACCAAAGTCCGGTAGCCGAAAGGCTACCGGACAACACCAAGCCCCCTCACCCAACCCCGGCAGCCAGAAGGTTGTCGGGGTTTTTATGTATCACCCCCGCTAACCATTAACCCCCATTAAATCACCCTACCCCCCCGCACTCGCCCCATCCGCCAGATTGCCTATAGGTCCTATATGTCCTATAGGTCCTATTTGCCTATTCCCAGTTCGCCCCTTCTCACCTTCTCACCTTCTCACACGCGCGAAGCGCGCCGCGGCGCCTAAGCGCCGCTATATCCCATCCCCAAACGCATGCACACCCTCACTCAGCGGCATATCAAAACTCTGGTCCATCTCCTTGCTCGGCGCACCCTTCAGCTTACCCACCGGCTTCGCAGGAATCCCCGCCACCGTCGTGTGCGCCGGCACATCAATCAGCACCACGGCGCCAGCGCCCACCTTGGCCCCCTCGCCAATCTCAATGTTTCCCAGGATTTTCGCACCCACACTGATAAGGCAGCCCTTGCGGATCTTTGGATGGCGGTCGCCGCCATGCTTCCCGGTACCGCCCAGCGTCACTTCATGCATGATGGAAACATTATCCTCCACCACCGCCGTCTCCCCAATCACTACGCCAGTGCCGTGATCCATCATTATCCCGCACCCGATCCGCGCCGCCGGGTGGATATCCACGGCAAAAATCTCGCTCATCCGGCTCTGCAGATGCAGCGCCAGTTCCTTCCGGCCAATGTTCCACAAGTGGTTCGCCACCCGGTAAGTCTGCAGCGAATGATACCCCTTAAAGTAGAGAAACGGCTGCGAGTAAGTATTGCACGCCGCATCGCGATCCCGCACCGCCACCAGGTCCGCCACACTCGCATCCGCGATCGTTGGATCCTCCAGGTGCGCCTTGTACATCACATCCCGCAGCGTTATCGAATGAATCGTAGCGCTCGCCAGCCTGCTCGCCAGCAGGAAACTCAACGCCTCCTCAAAGCTCGGGTGATTCAAAACCGTAGCATAAAGAAAACTCGCCAGGATCGGTTCCCGCTGAGTCATCTCCTCAACTTCGCTACGAAGAGACTTCCATATACGCGCTTTAGTGTCAGCCATGGTGAGTGATATTCAGGAATCGCCAAAACCTTGATGTCATCAGCAAAAAAGATACAAAGCCCCACCAAGCTATTCCCAATTTATCCCACAGGCCCAAAAGTTTTATAAGCGCTATACGTCCTATTGGTCCTATTGGTCCTATTGGTCCTATTCCCGCGTTCCACATTCTACGTTCTACGTTCTACGTTCTACGTGCGGCGAAGCCGCGCCGCCTGCCGAAACACACATTCCTCACACGTCAGCCCAGCATCCGAACAGCACTGGTGGAAAATATGAATCAGCGCCTGGTTATGCTTTTCTAGCCGGAAGTTCAATCCCGGCCGCGCCGGCCCCGCGCCAAACAGCCGCGCCCTCATAAATTTCGTAATCGTGTTCGCCTGCAGCGATCCAAAATTATCATGAATCCTCCACAGGTGTTTCTCCATCACATCATCACCCATGTGCCGCGCATGCAGCAGCATCACCGGCAGGATCGCATTAAACAGCATCGACAGCGCCCGCTCCTCCCCGATCAGCGCCATCGGCTTCTCCGTGCGCCGCCCGCCCATCGTGTACCGGTGACTCCAATAGCTCAGGTCACCCGCCAGCAGCGGCTCCATCAGCAACTGCACTTCCTTCTTAAAATCCTTGGCCGTCCGCGGCCCCCGCCCCGCCGATGCCCGCAGCATATCCGCAAACCAGCCGGTCAGGCTTCCATGAAATCCAGCCGTCGCCAGGAACCGCGCCATTCCTGCGATTCGCCGCGTCGGGAAATTCACCGGCCTAATCCCCGTCATCCATCGCCGCGTAGGCGGAATCACCCGGTCAGCGAAAAATCTCTCATACCGCCCCCACACCAGCTCCATCCGCGTAATATACGCCGCCGTCTCCCAATCCTCAACTCCTGCGCCAGCGCCAGTGCCCGCGCCCGCGCCCGGGTCTGCACCCTCGACACCGCCCATACCCTCGCACCCACTATCACCCTCCCCCGCCTCCGCCAGCATGTCCACCGCCGGCCGCGCCGCTGCCCGGTGGCTCGCCAATCCCGAAACATGCAGCAGTATCGCCTCCAGCGTCTGCGGCAGTTCCTCCGCCGGAACATTCCTCAGCACCAGGCGCAGGTCATCCAGCGGAGCCCGCCGCGCCAGCAAAAAGAAAAGTGTCTTTCCGCCCTTGTGCCCCATGCTCGTCATCAGCGCCTGGTAAAGCGCCTGGTCCAGCGACGAAGTCGATGCCTGGTGCGCATACCGCTCCACCCGCGTCTCCATCCGTTCCCGCGCCGCCTCATCCATCAGCTCACACAGGTATCCGTCCTCCACCCGCGCCACCTCCAGGTGACACCCCGGCCCCACCTCCGGCGACCTCTGCGCGTGAAAAAAATCCTCCCCCGCCATCGACAGCCGTATCGTCTCCAGGTCCGGCTCCACGAAATCCTCCAGGACCAGCCGCGGCACCTGCGATCCATTATGCAGTTCATCCCGCGTCAGCGCATCATCCCGGTAAAGCACCACATGCAGCACTACGCCATTGTAATCGAAATCCCGCTGATGCCCATGCTTCTCCCAGTCCGTCGCGTAAACATGGATTTCCACATCTCCCCGGAACCGCTGCCCGCCAATCGACACATCCGCATTCCGGAAATCAGGACCCGCCTCCCCGTTCCACTGCCCCGCATCAAAAACCTTAACCGCCCGCCCATCCGCCGTCACCAGCACATCCGACTTCAGCAACTGCTCATTCCAGATCGCCTGCACAATCCGCTCATCCAACGGCGCCATTCGCCCCACCGTCGGCGACATTACATCGCTGCCATTCCCACCAGCGCTGCCTATTGTTTTCCCACTTGCGCTGCGGCCTGTACTCCCACTTGCGCTGCGGCCTGCACTCCCACTTGAGCTGCCGCTCGTATTCCCACTTGGGCTGCCGCTTGTATTTCCATTTGAGCTGCCGCCTCCATTACACCTCCCAACGTTCGCCCCGCTCGCGTTTCCCTCCTCCGCAACAGCAAACTGCAAACGGCGCGGCAGCGCCCCAATCATATCATAAAACCGCGTAGCCCGACGAGGAGAAGTCATAGCCCGCCAACAAACCCACACAACCTAACGCAATCAACAGCAAAAAGACAAATGCACAGCGAAATTTACAACGTCACAACACACCCATCACCAAACAAAACCGACCCGCGCAGAGCTATTTCCCTGGGAGCGCGGGCATCCTGCCCGCCGGTGCGCAGCACCGGATAAACCACCAAACCCGTCACGTACTCATTGACTCCGTGCAGCCCCAGTAATCGTCACCTCCGCGGTAACACGGGTGCCCCCACCCGTGCTCCACTCCCGCCCACTGATCGACTACCGCCACTCAAACAATTTCCAACAATAAATCCCATCCAATTGAGACACACCTCCAACCGATTCCTTCTTTCTACTTACCTCCGCGCCCCCGCGCCCCTGCGCCTTCCGCGCTCTCCTAACTCTCTGCGCCCTCCCCGTCTCCGCACTCTCCGCCCCTCTTGTGCCTTTGTGTTAAGCATTTGCCCCTATCCAATCTTCCGCGGCGAAGCCGCACCACAATTAGTAATTAGTAATTAGTAATTATCATAGCCCCGCCTTGACAAACCCCCACCTCCCCCACGCAACTACCTCCAGTGAACACCGAAACCACCGATACATCTCCATCTCTTGCCCCCTTTGCCCCGCGGCCATGGTCCCCCTGGCCCCGCTGGGCCAACCGGTTTGCCGCCGTCATGCTCCCCGTCATGCTCATCTGCATCATCCTCGACCGCGACGCCGATAAAATCCTCCCCCTTCTCGCCTGGATCCTCATCGCCGTCATGGCCCTCGCCGACCGCCATCGCAGCTGGACCCGCCTCAGCGCTGCCGTCACCGCAACCGCCACCGTAATCATAATATCCGGCATCATCGCCTTCTTGGCCGGAGACTTTCGGGAGAGTGTATCTAGCTTCTTCAAATACCAGATCGCTGTACTGTGGCTCGCGATCACCTGGCTGGCGTTACCAATTTTTCCCAGACCTTCACACGCAGGCACATCAGCCCGTATACCCTCCAGGCGCTTCTTTCGCTCACCACTTCCAAGCCTGATCACCCTACTGCTCGCCTTCACCGCCTGGGCCACCTTCAGCGCAGCAGGCTCCCTGTTCCCCGAGGAAAGCATGGACCTTCTAGGCTCCGAACTCCTCCCCTACACCGGCATCTTTATCCTTCTCATCCGCCTCACATGCCAATCACCACTCCCCGACGCCCCGCCCCCCCAACTGTCAACTGTCCACTCTCAACTGTCCACTCCCAACGCCCCTCAACTCTCAACTCTCAACTCTCAACTCTCAACTCCCCCCGCCCCCCAACTCTCAACTCTCAACTCTCAACTCTCAACTCACCGCGCCTCCTGGCTCATCATCGTCACCGCCTCCCTCGCCATGGCCATCATCGCCCTCCTCGCCCTCGCCTCCCCCGGTCTCCAGAAACTTTTCCTCAATGCAGATCTCTTCCGTCTCGACAGCGATGCCCCCGACACCCACCGGCTCCAGTTCCTCTTCCACCATCACAACCGCGCGGGCTTCTTCGCCGCCTGTGCCATCTTCCTCAGTCTCGCCGGCGCTTTTGGCCGCACCCACTGGCGTGCTCTCGGCATCTGCGGCGCCATCGCCGCCGCCATTGCCCTGCCTTTTACCCTCACCCGCGGCGCACTCATTGCCGCCGCCGCAGGCATGACAGCATTCACCCTTCTCGGCCTCACCAGCTACCGCCGTGGCCGCTGGGCGCTGCTCACTGCGTTCGTGCTATCAATCCCGCTTATCTGGGCGCTCCTCCCTGAAAACTACCAGGACCACATCGCCAAGATAACAAACCTCCGCAACTACCGCGAAGGCCAGGGCGGCAGCATCGGCGCGCGACTCATCATGTGGGAAAACGCTGCCGACATGATAGAAAAACGCCCCGCCCTCGGCTTCGGCTACGGTTTCGAAAACTTCGTCGCCACCGCCCGCCACGACAATCCCCACATCCCCAATTACTTTCAAGACGCCGTCCACGCCCACAACCAATGGCTAGAAACCGCCGCCGAAACCGGCATCCCCGGCCTCCTTCTCCTCGCCGCCTTCACAAGCCTGCGCATCCTGTGGCTGCTCGCCACTTGGTGGACAACCTCCAGAAGAAAGCACCCCCTCGCCTGGCTTCTCCTCCTCTGGTTAAGCCTCGAAATCACCATCCAGGTCTACGGCCTCACCAACTACACCCTCCGCCGAAACCTCGGCTACCTAACCTACGCAATCTGGTCCGGCAGCGTAGTACTCATCCTGCTAATCCAATACACCAAACCACCCCCCCAACAACCCTCCACCTGATCCCCACCGCGCTATCTGCATTAAGCATTTGCCTCTACCCAATTCTCGCGGCGCAGCCGCACCACAATTCTTAACTCAAATTTCATAATCAGCGCGAAGCGCCCGCCCGATCCTTTTTGTGCTTCTTGTGCCGCGCGAAGCGCTTTGTGTTTTTTTGTGGCCCAGCTTTTACCTGATCAATCCTCTTTCCTTACTCTTCGTCCCTTTGTGCCTCTGTGTTAAGCATTTGCCTCTACCCAATCATCGCGGCGCAGCCGCCCCAGAATTCGTAATTAGTAATTGGTAATTAGTAATTAATCCTCCCGCAAACTATCTCGCCCGAAACGCCCGCCCATACGCCTCCGCCGTCTCCTCAAACCTCACCCGCTCCGTAAACCGCGCCAGTATCTTCTCCCGCGCCGCCGCCCCCATTCTCTCACAAAGCTCCCGGTTCCCCAGCAACTCCGTCAGACACTCCGTCAGTCCCCCCACATCATCCTCCTCCACCAAAAATCCATCCACCCCATGCGTGATCGTATCCTTCAGCGCGCCCTTGTTAATCGCAATCACCGGACGCCCGCACGCCATCGCCTCCAGCGCCGCCCGCGCGCTGCCCTCGCTTCCCAGCCCCAGCAGCATCGCAAAATTCATCGCGGAATACGTCTGCACCAGGTCATCCGTCCGATATCCCGCCATCACCAGTCGGTTATCAAACTGCTTCTCCCCGCATGCCCGCCGCAGTTCCTTCTTAAGCTCGCCCCGGCCCACTATCCAGATCACCCCCTGCGGTGCCGCCGACAGCGCCGCCGGAGCCGCCTTCAGCAGCCACCGGTGCCCGCGGTTATACCCCAGGTGCGCCACGATACCACCTACAATCGCGCCCGGCTTCTCCCCCATATCCGCCCGCACCAGCTGACCGCCCTCCGCGTCCGGCTTATACCGCTCCGGATCAACGCCACCGAAAATCACCTCCACGTTGGCCCGCGCCTGCGGATACGCCTGCACAATAAGATCTTTCTGCTCCGTCGACACCGTAATCACCAGGTCCGTCGCCTTCGCAAACAGCCAGGAATGCCACAGGTCGCTCCGCATCGCCTCATACCGGTGCACCGTCCGCACCAGCAGCGGCCTCTTCATACCCTTCCACTTTCGAAGCGCCAGCGCCGCCAGCCAGTGCTCATGCAACTGGTGGCAATGCACAATCTCCACATCATTGTGCTCCATAAAAGCGCGAAGCCTGCGCACGTCCGCCAGCGTTGCCAGCGGATTCACCCGCCGCGGTATCCGCAAATCCGTAGCCAGGTTAAAGCCCCGCTTGCGCAGCCGCTCATCCATGCTGCGCCCCCAGATGCACGCCATCCACACCTGCCACCCCGCAGCCATCTGGTGCGCGGCCACGCTTGCCGCCGGCTCCGCCACCCCCGTCCAGCGCTCATTGCTGACCAGGTGCAGCACCCTGTATTGATTATCGTTTGCGAACATCCGCATAAGACACGTGTTTCCAACTGTACGAAATCAAGTGTGATGTGGAGCAGAAGCTGGAGGAACTTACACAGATGAGGCAGTATGGCCCGCAGCCATGGATTATTGCGAAAAGATTTTTCGCGCTGCTCGCTGCTGCCGCGCTTACCGCTGCGCCCGCTGCCTCCGCGGCGCAGGATGCTCCCTCCTACCTGCAATACCGCCAGGCCAGCGCAGAGGCTTTCGACCGCAACTCCCGCCCTGCCGTAGAAATCAGCGCCACGTCAGCCACTGCCAATCTTCTCCATGCAGAACTTCGCGTTCAGCCCTGGGCCGCAGACAACTTCCTCAATTTCACCATGGCTGCGCCCCCCGGCGAGGTCACATCTGCCACTTTATATGTAGATGAACTCTACGACGACCGCACCGACCCCAGCGCTCCCGCCATCGATGCTCCTGCCACCACCGCCTCTCAAAGTTTCCAGCGCGAAATCGCAATCACGGCAAAACATCTCGGCTGGATCCGCGGCACGCGACTTCTTAAGCTGCAAATCCCCGTCATTGTCCCCGGCACCTTCGGCAACCGTCTGAAATCCGGCCGTCTCTCCATTGCCTACGCCGACGCCTCTTCCCTGGCCGCACCATCCACCCATCAACCCAAAACCGAAACAGCCTCGCTCTTCAATGACATGTTGGCCGGCCTCGTCGCCAATCCGGGCGACATTTCGCGCTACGCTGTGCCCCTTGCAGACGTCCCTCCGCCGCCCGATTCATCGCCCGTGCCTCTCGGCGGACACCCCGATGCCGTCGCCCGTTTCATCACCACCGGTGAAGGCTTCGTCCAGTTCACCGGCGCCGATCTCGCCGCAGCCGGCG
>JAKFFN010000114.1:0-7997 GCA_036675025.1 Candidatus Sumerlaeales bacterium
GAGAGTTTGCCTTCCCCGGTGAAGTTACCCGCCGGCGTAAATCCTGTAGGCACCTGGATACGCGCCACTTCCCGTACAGCACTTTCGCTTTTCCCCGGCTGCCATTCAATCACGGCACCGTCCTTATCAACCGTCACAATGGCTATAGATCCGTCCGGCTTCTTGCAAAGAATAGCCGGCGCCAGTGGCGCCGCCGTAGTCGTCAGGTGGCGCGTGGCAATATCCAGCAGCACTTCCTTGCCGTTCAGGTCCTTGCCAAGGTAGCGCGCTGCAATGACCGTATCCGCCGATGAAACCAGGTCTGGAACCGTATCGGCGTTGACTGGCGCAAACAGCAGGTGACCCAGCGATCTGCCGTAGGCCGGCGAACTGAGCACCTGGGTTATCCCGTTGGCTGATTCCGGCTGCCACTTAAACATCTGGAGGTTGGCTTCGTTTCCAATGATAATGGAAGCATCAGTGCCTCCGGAAAGCCGCCCGAGCCCGGCCGGCGTGGTAGCTTTGGATTGCTGCGGCAGTCGCGTAAAATGGCGGGTCGGCGTTTCTGCCAGCGACACCACCTGCAGAATTCCCGACTCACTGGTTATCACCACTTCGGGCGTTCCGTCGCCATCAAGATCAGCGCTGGACGGGGGCTGCGCAAACTGCCCGACGACCGAAAACGCGGTGGAGCCTTCTATGGTGTTCGGGATAGTCCAGCGAAGTCTCGGCAGTCCGTCCGCCGATAGATCAGCAATGATCAACTGCCCCTTGTCGTCAGCCAGTACTATGGCCTGTCGGTTTTCCCCACTAAATGATGCCACGGCCGGCGCCAGGCTGAAACCCGACCCGGTCTCCAGCGTGGAAATCACCAGTCCGGTGGCGGGCCACACAAACAGCACTTCGCCCGTGGATGCTCCAAATGCCAGGATCGGAGCACCGGTTCCCATAAAATCACCGATAACCGGCGCAGTAAGGGCAGATGACGAAATCTTCTTTTCCCACAGAGGTTCCAGCGTGTCAGCCCGGTAACATCCCGCTTTACCGGAAACACCGCTTACGAAGATCTCATACTCATTATCCCCGCCCAGGTCCCAGGCGCCAATTTCATTCAGGCGCTCGCCCTCGAGTACGCGTGAAACCTTTTCCGCCTCATCGGCGGCATGTACCCATAATGCTCCATCGCACAGGATCAACGGGACAAATAGATATGTTGCGATTCTGGTTGCTGCCCGCACGTCCCCTCCTTAGGCTGTCAAAGTGGTACCAAACCAGGATCAGGGAACCTGGGTGCTCTCCGAATCAGAAATCGCCAGTTTGACCTTGGAAATCAGGTCATGGAACTCAAACGGCTTTACGATATAATAGGTCACGCCGACGTCAATGGCTTCGCGAATCTTCTCTTTATCCGCCACACCCGTGAGCATGATTACCGGCACCTGCTTGAGAGCCGGGACCTGTCGCATTTCTTTCAGCACATCAAAGCCGGTCATCTCCGGCATCATTACGTCTAGTATCACGAGGTCCGGTTGAAACTCCCGGGCAATAGAAAGTCCATCTGCACCGCCCGACGCCGTCTTTACCTCAAAGCCCTCACTCAAAAGGGCAGTTTTAATGATAAGCAAAACATCATTCTCATCATCTACGGCCAGGATCTTCTTGCTGTCACTCACGTTACGACCTCCGTATTAGAAAATGCTGCTTTCCTCGCGGGCCATAAAACCACTTCGCCCGCTATCATAGAGTTTAGTACTTTTTACGACAGGCACCACACCTTTTTGACTCGCCGGCTTAAATCGAACGTTAAACCGGACCTGCATGGTGTCCTCGGCCTGCTCTTCATCTTCATCGCTAAGGCGGCCTTTGCTCCGCATTCCCACAGAAACTCCAGCCACTACGTCGTGGAAGTCACGTTCAACGCGCACGTAGGTATCCTGGTTCTCCGTCGCGCGTGAGCGGATGCGGCTTCGGAATTCCACCATGTACTTTGTACCGATCTTTTTGCCCAGTCGGGTATCGAGGATTGCTTCATCCCGCGTATCAAAGTTGCGGCGATCATCGTTGGAGGTCAGCAGGGGATCTTCTTCGGCGTTCTGGATAAAGTAGGCAGATACCCGCCCCCAGTGCCTCTGGTGAACCGGCAGATATGATCCGCTCAGGTAATAGGTAAGCGATTTCTGCTCGAACTCAAAAGGATCTGTCACGTCGCGCAGCTGCCGCGTCTGGTAGCCCACACCCGCGCTAACCAGTAAGGTGTTGCGAAGGTTCGCATAGCTTACACCGGCATTAGAATAGTTCAGCATTTCGCCTGGCGTGATGTTGTTCTGTGAGTCAAGATTCTGCCCCGCATTTACGCTGAACGTCAACCGCGGATCTGCCAGAGTGTAAGTGATGCCGCCCTCAAGCCAATGCTCAGGCGTGCGGAAGGCATAAAGATCATCCATGGCCTTGCGCGCACCAATGGACTCGTAAAAGGTTCCCAGGTTATCATCAGTACCTTCGCGGAAGCGGTAGCGCACGAAGGCGCTCATGCATTCCGATATCCGCGCATTGAACCGGCTGTCGATATCGCCATACACAAAAGCCGGCTCCACATCCGAAAGGCTCATGCGCCGCTCACCAACCAGGAAGGTATCCTCATCAACGAACGTCAGGCCCAGCGGCTGCCCGTCAATTACCTGTCCGTCATACACAAACGGGAAGCTCGCCCCTGAGGGGAAATCCAGGTTGTAAGAGTCGTCTTCGCGCTCGGCAATACCCGCACCCACGCCAAATTTCGTGAGCCATGTGTAGCGCTCGCAGAACTTCACCAGGTGGCTTACCGACTGGTAGAGGTCAAACCCGCGAACAAAGCTGTCATCTCCGCGTCCGACAACGTTCAGCCCCTTGTCCAGGTTGTTAAACACGTTCAGGTCCATGTGATACCACAGCGGGAGCGTCCACAGGCGTTGCCTGTTGCTGGAAACCCGCAGATGGGGCAGACGCTCAGTTACGCGGCCATAGCGGCTGGAAGCAACACCAAGATCAAGATCATCAGAATCAAGCGTCGATCCATCCAGGTAGCGACCCGCGTTTGGATAGTTAAACCCGTCTGGCCCCACCCCCGGTGCGTTCAGGGTAAATGTACCCTCATCATTAAACCGGCGATCGAAATCAAAATCTCCATCGCGGAACTCCGCAAAATTGGAAACGCGGTCACGACCAATCCGGTCTTTCAGTTCAATCTGCAGGCCCGCAAACCAGTCATCCGTCGTCCACTCAAAGCCCGTCTGCGCTACGCGCTCCGGCAGGCGGCCCCGTTCCCACTCGCCCGAACTGCGTACGCGGTCCAGTACGTCGTAAAACAGGTCCGGATCCGAAGACCAGTCCAGGTTCACCATCCAGTCCAGTTCTTCAGAAATGCGCGTCCGGTGGAACCAGTTCACATACGTACGTTCACCGGCATCTGCGCCATCAATATCCCGTTCCGTATCATTCAGGCGGTAGGCGACCAGGTCGCCAAAGTGCTTGCCGTAGTCGAAATAGTAATCATATTCCAGGCCCTGCCCAAGCCCGCGTTTGCTGAAGTAATCCAGCCGAACGCGGCCGTGGCCGTCAGAGCTCTTCACCATGATGGAATCATCAACATCGCTGGGGGAGTAACAGCTGTGGTGGAAGTCATAAAACAGGCGTGCAAAGAAACCCAGTTCGCTGTCTGATCCAGCCGTAAAGCCCCAGGGGTTCTTATCCTTCAAAGCTCGCGTAAAGTACGGAAGCCAAAGCACCGGTACCTCGCGGATGTACAGGCAAACGTTACGCGCAAAGATACGCTCGCCCTGCATGAGCGTAAACTCCTTCGCACGCATGCGATAGTGGGGAACAGGGAAATCACAAGTCGTATAGCTGGAGTCCTTGATGACCGTTTCCTGCTCGCTGACCTGCCTGATCGTCGTACCATGGTCGCAGTGCGGATCATGGGAAAGAATGTAAAAATCCCCGGAGTGGCCTGACGCTTCATAGGCTACACCCTGGTAGTTTTCCGCATCGAACCAAAGCGATTCCGCCTCAATGTGCTGAGACGGGCTGGCAAGTATGACTTCACCATAAGCCTGGATTTCCCGCAGGCGCGTATCGATCATGATACGGTTAGCCGTCAGCTTATACATACCATAGCGCACCGTTACGCGGCCATGGCCGTAAACCTGGCTATGTTCCTCGTCATAATCGAGGTAGTCGGTCGATTTAATCTGCATCTGCCCCGGCGGCAGCGGAGTCCATCCTGCCAGGGCCGAATCGCCTGAATTCAGTTTAAACGGCTGACCTACAGCCCCGGGCAGCGTGGCAGCGTAGCCTACAGGGGCCTCTTTTTGATCGGTCGCCAGCAGTTCATCGATAGTCAGCGGCTCGGGAGGATCTGTCATTGCACCTACCGGCAACTGGGAAAGCACATCAATGGTCTCATACGTAGGTGCAGCCAACTGTTCGAACTCAGACCGGTCCCAGGAATCCTCATCCAGCGGAGAGCTTGAAGCGACGCCAGACACATCCTGTGTCTCGGTCAACGGCGCCTGCGCCGTAGCCACATCGCCAGTCGGTGCGGCCACCGCGGCAGCTTCATCCGGATCAGCCGTTACCAGCGGGGCACCTTCGGTCGTTTCGGAATCAGCAGCCTGGAGCAGCGCAATTCCCTGGGGCGTGGTTGTGCCCTTCGCCGCCACAGTGGGTTCAATGGTTTGCAAGGCTGGAGAAACAGCAACTGCATGCTGCCGCATCCATAGCGACACCACACATATAGCTATCACCCATACTGCTGCAATTACTGGTCTTACGCGAGCCAAGCCCAAATTCAGCCTTCCCAACCCAATGAAGATATTTGTATAAGCTACTTCGTTACAACTCTGTAAAGCATGAATCCACCAATCCCGGCAAGAACCAGGTTAGGCAGAAAAATAGCCACGGGACCCAGCGGGTTGTTTGCATGCCCTAGAGCCACTCCGTACTGCAGTAAACCGTAGTAAAACAGGATCAAAAGGAACGATATGGCGAAAGCAACTGCTTTTCCCGTCGGACGAACATAAACCGCAAGGGGTAAAGCTATGAGAGCAAAGGCGATACACGCGAGCGGAACAGAGAACCGCTGGTACAGTTCCACCGAGTATTTCCGGCCCTTGTCGCGCACCTGGATCTGCTCGGCAATCTCTCCGTTCGACATCTCCTGCGGGTCCCTCTCAAACACGCCCTTCTCCATCCGGTCAAACACCGGAACGATGCCTTTTGTCAGCGTGTCAAACTGGATTACGTCATAGGCGCCTTTGTTATCAGGGTCGGCCAGGTGGATAGATCCCTTGTTCAGGCGAACGTAAACCACCCGTTCCGAAATCTGCGGCTCAAACTTTCCCTGTTCCGCGATAATTAATACTTCCGTCAGCGGCTCGTTGACCAGCTGGTTCCATTCTTCTTCCTGCTTACGAATTTTTTCAGCTGTTTTATCAGCTTTTGATAATTTCTCTTTCCGTTCTTTCTCTGCGCTCTTTGCCGCCTTGCTGGCAGAAGTAGCCCCCGCCAGCGCTTCAGTGCCCGATGTACCGAGTTCCGCCAGCTTCTTTTTGCCAGCGGCAGGCGCTTCTTCCTTTTCAAACACGGCTTTCATAGTCACGCCCTGCAACGTGCCCGTGTCAGCATCTTTGGAGTTAATGAAAATGAACATATCCGCCGACTGACCTTCCGTTGGCAACTCGTTCGGTACTCCAGCCGGAATTGCTGACAACCCGTGGAAGAGCATCTGGGTCATAAGGTCAGCGCTTTTCAGGTTCAGGTACGGGATAAGTTTGGCGTTCGCCCACATCATGGCGCCGCTTAGGATTATCGCAAGAATCACGATCGGCTTCGCCAGGTGGATAAGGCTGATTCCGCTGGCTTTAATAGCTAGAATCTCACGGTCTGCTGCAAGCCGGCCAATCCCCAGCAGCACTCCCACCAGTACCGCCATCGGGATTGTTAGAGCCATTACGCTCGGCAGGATCAGAAGGATGAGCTCAATGCCCAGCATCGCCGGAATGCCCGGCGTCAGCAGGTACTCCGTCAGCTGAAACATCTGGCCGATCAGGAATACAAATGTGAAAACCACGAGCCCCAGTCCCATCGGGGCCAGGGTTTCGCGCAAGACGTAGCGTTGGAGGGTATTCACTGGATATGAAAAGCCTGGAGGTTTCCTTAAAATCGAACACCGAATTCCGGGTCACATACAGTGGATGTCAACGGGCGATTGTCTGGAATCGTTCAATTGCGAGAATTGTCCCTTAAAAATCCGCAGCCGGCAATTCATCAGCGCAAACCCGGTTGCGCCCCTGCCTTTTGGCGCGGTACAAATTCGCATCAGCACGTTTAATTAATTCGGGCAGAGAAGCCGGCTCTTCAGGAAAGGCCGTCGCTACACCTATGCTGATTGTCGGTGAGATTTCCTGTCCTTCGTGATTATACGACTGTCCTTCAATAGTGTTGCGGATGCGTTCTGCCAGCCGCAGTGCCGGCGCCAGTGGCGACCCCGGCAGCAGGATCACAAACTCTTCGCCGCCGTAGCGCGCCACCATGTCTGATTGCCGAACAAAACCGGTCAGCTGCTCCGCCGTACTGCGCAGCACAGTGTCGCCCACCTGGTGCCCGTAAGTGTCATTGACTCTCTTGAAGTGGTCAATGTCCGCCATCAGCAGGCTTATCGCACGCCCGGCGTCCCGTGACTGGCTCACCAGCACCGGACCGTAAGTCTCAAGCGCTCGCCGGTTCGCCACATTCGTAAGTGGGTCCCTCATGGAAGCCTGCAAATCCCGGTTCCTGTGAGACCGCAGCCGCCTTTCCGCATGCAGGTGATCAAAAACAAATGTGCCTCCCAATGTCAGGAGCGCAATGAGCAGACTCTCTTCAAAAACGATTCGGTACCCTGCCGCGTTATAGCCTGGCAGGTACGTCATAAGCAGCAGCCCGACAGCGAGGAGCGTCCAGAACAGCATCGTAACTGCGGCAACAAAGTTATACTTGCGCTGCCGGCGATGCCACGCCAGCCAGGCCGCCCCGAGCAAAAGCAGGGCGCTCCCACCGGCGATATAATATCTAAGCCCTGCCGGCCAGGGAAAATAGACAGTCGAAGCAAGCGGCAGCAATGAAAGCCCCGCGAAAAGAAGCGTCATAATGATAAGAAAACGCCCGAACGCCGTCGCCTTTTGGGGTATCAGGGCGGCCCCCGCCTGGGCTATTACCAGACCAGCCAGGCTGGCCGCGGGCCAGCGGAGCCACAGGTCCGGATAAATGGACATGGCCGCCGTTAGAAAGGTAAATCCTAGTCCGCTGGCATAGAGCGGATAAGAGCGCCGCAATTCACCAAGGTTCAGGCAATAAAGCGCTCCGATGCCCGCGGCAAACACGGCTGCGGGGTGCACCGCTGAAACCGGATAGGTCGGTAATTCTACCAGCCACATTGCGGCTTGCGCAAACAGCATCAACAGGATGAGCGGCGTGATGATGGATAACTGCTGTTTCATAAGTCGTCTTTTGTTCTACTGCAGATTTCTAATTGCAACCGTGATTACTTATCCATGAGACCATAAATAACTACATTGCGCACATCATCCGGTAGAATCTCAAATTTGATCCTGACCGCCTCTACGGGAAAATCTTTCACAAACAGGTCTCCCCATTCCGCCAGTACCACGGTATGCGAATCTGTGTCCTCAAATCCCATGTCCACCAGTTCATGGTAATTGGTAATGCGGTAAAAATCATAGTGTACCAGCCGGCTGATGCCCTGGCTGTTGCCAGCAACGTCATAGAGTTTCTGGATCACAAACGTCGGACTGGTGACGGGTTCCGTTATTCCAAGGGCGCGCGCCAGTTCCCGGGAGAAAAGCGTCTTACCCGCGCCCAGGTCGCCTTCGAGAGAAATGTACTCACCGCCCCTCAACGCCGCCGCAACCCCGCGCGCGATAGCAGCAGTCTCTTCTTCAGAATGGCTCGTAAAAACTTTTGGCTTACCGTCTGACATTTAC
>JAKFFN010000283.1:0-38093 GCA_036675025.1 Candidatus Sumerlaeales bacterium
TGTTCGATGTCGGTCAGCAGGTCCACGATATTGCCGTTGAAGCCGCGGGGCAGGGTGACCCGTACCGTGGCCGGATCCTCGGGGGTCGCTGTGGGGGCGCCGATGAAGTCATTGACCGCCAGCGCGATGCGGCGAGCCGTGGTGAGGTCCGGATTGCGCAGGGCCAGCCGGAGGGAGGTCTGCGAGCCGAGATGGAAATCGATCTCGCGTTCGACCAGGGCACCGGAGGAGATGCGGCCGGTGGTCGGGACACCCGAGATAATGGTCGCCGCGTCGCCCTCGGCCTTGAAGCCATTGATGGAGACCGGGCCCTGCGCAATGGCATAGACCTCGCCATCGGCGCCGACCAGCGGTGTCACCAGCAGGGTGCCGCCCTGCAGGCTGTCGCTGTCGCCCAGCGCGGCCACGGACACGTCCATGCGCGAACCCTGGGTGGCAAAGGGGGGCAGGTTTGCCGTCACCATGACCGCCGCGACATTGGCGGTGCGGACATTCTCGCCGGCGGTATTGACGCCGAGCCGTTCCAGCATGGATTGCAGGGACTGCTTGGTGAAGGGGGAATTGTTGAGGCTGTCGCCGGTGCCGTTGAGGCCAACCACCAGGCCATAGCCGACCAGCTGGTTCTCGCGGACGCCCTCGAAATCCACGATGTCCTTGATCCGGGCCGAGGCGGCCTGGGCATCGAGGGCCGGCATGGCCACCATGGTTATGGTGAGCAGTCCCGCGATCAGCCTGTGCAGCAGTGATTTGGTCATCCGGCATCCCCGTCGTCTGGCCGCTCCATCCCCATGGCGCGGCACTCGCCGGTCACATTGCGAAAACCGTGCCAGTTTGACGCGACAGCAGCAGAACCCGGTGCGCGGAGCTGCATTAGAAGTGGAACGAACTCGTTGATATGATGAACGTGCTGGTAGCCTTATCCCACGTGCCGGCATTTCCCACGCATTTGATTTTTGAACTACCGATGCGGATGCCCCAGTCGCTGCCGACGTTATTTATTATGGTTTCACCCTTCCCCGGTTCGATTTCCCAATAATGTTTCACATCGGGGTGATACTGGTTTGTGTCCGCATGGATAATGCGCACGCGGATTGGGTAGAGCGCGTCGTTCTTCACGAACACGGCGCCCTGGCGGCCATCGAACTCGCAGGGTGTGGCGCCGCCGGCCAGGGCTGTTGACCCTGTAGCTGCTATTATTAGAGTAATGAACAGTGAAATGTGGATGCGTGTCATGGTGAGTCTCCTTAAGAGGTAAAAGTAACGCAGTGAGTTTGGTTTAGAAATAAAAAGTGGCCGCTATGTCAAACCGCCTTGCCGCCCAATTATATAACCTATAAGCTCTATGACTGGCTTTTCGGGCGATGTGCATCAGGTAACCGGTATAACGAGATGGGGCTGCATCAAGGACGAACATCGGCCGCGGCCTGGTATCCCACTCCATCTTCTCCAACGGAATCTCCCACTGGTCTAAGGAGATTGTAGTAGATGTTAATCGCGGCGGATCAGCAACAAGCGCTAATGGCGGCGGTGAAGTCTTTATTGATGCGACGTGGCTGGTGATGGCATCACCACCTGGAAGTGCCACTGCGGTGCGCAGACAGAACATACAGAACGCGACTGTTGCCCCTGCATTAGCAGCACGGCGCAGATGCGGGAATGGTATCATGAAGTAACCTCAAAACAGGATGTGAAGCAATGGCGCGCTACTTCTGGCGAGGTATGACAACGAACTTCCGCAGACGTCTCAGGGAAAAGTTCATAATTCTCGCGAACCTGATGATGCTATCGCAACAGCGACGGCCGTGCGGCTGAGGAAAAAATTTGGTACCCTCTGAACATTTTCCCGTGACAACTGCTTATTTAAATCGGATATCTTTATCCGATTAAAGCTATTTAACACGTCAGGAGAGCGAACAATGGAAGCGGTTGCCACCCTATCACATCAGTCAGACATCCAAACACTGAAAGCACCGGGGCACTGGGTATTGGCGCGGCTGGGAAAGCGAGTGCTTCGCCCCGGGGGCGTCGGCGGCACAAAAGCGCTTCTCAATAAGCTGCAAATCTGGGATCACGACAAGGTAGTGGAATTTGCTCCCGGGCTGGGCCTGACCGCCGAAATGATTCTGGGAAAGTGCCCTGCTACTTATACTGCAGTGGAACGCGATACGCCGTCGGCAATCAGGCTGCGCAAACAGATCGGCGAGCGCGGCCAGGTGATCAATGCGAATGCGCAGGATACAGGTCTGCCCGCAATGTCGGCTACAAAGGTGGTAGGCGAGGCTATGCTTTCCATGCATCCTGTCCATATCAAGCGCAGCATCATTGAAGAGGCGTCGCGCCTGCTCGTGCCCGGCGGATACTACGGCATCCATGAACTCGTGCTGACGCCGGGCAATGCACCGCAGAGCGTCCGCAGGAAGCTGGCGCGCGGAATGAGCAGCGCGATCCACCACGGTGTGGCTCCCATCTCTACCGATGAATGGTGTGGCCTGCTGGAAGATCAGGATCTTGTTCCTGTCGACATCCAGTATGTACCGTTCAAGCTGCTGAATCCGGGCCGACTGATTTCTGATGAAGGCCTGACAGGCGCGGCGAAGTTTGGACTCAACCTGTTGCGAAACCGTGATGCGCGCCAGCGGGTGCTGGAGATGCGCCAGGTATTTGGTGAGTTTCGCAATTACCTGAGCGCCATTGTTATCGTAGCGCGCAAGCGAGGCTAGGCGCACCTAACAAAGCTGTTGCGGTCGGCTTGTTGCTTACTAGCGTTGTGTAGGTGAACAACACTACGGAAAGTGCAAGGGCAGCATCGGCAGCAGAACCAGTACTGACGTCTTCTTATCAGACGGAGACGCCGCTCCCCCGCTCACGGTGGCGGGCGATAGGTCCGGGCATTATCGCCGCAGCGACGGGCGTGGGCGCGGGCGACCTGGTGGCTACGCTGGCGGCGGGCAGCCGATACGGGTATACGCTGCTGTGGGCGGTGATACTGGGCGTGGTCGTAAAAATTGCCCTTGGTGAAGCCGTGGGACGCTACCACCTGGCAACGGGCAGCACGCTCCTGCGCGGATGGCGAAGCCTGGGCGTATGGACGAGCATCTATTTCGGCATATATGTGGTGGTCTGGGGATTTGTCTACGGCGCCACCGGCATGACGGCAACCGGTCTGCCGTTAAATGTGCTGTTTCCGGTAATGTCGACGCAGACCTGGGGCGCGCTGTGTGCTTTTGCCGGACTGGCGCTGGTGTGGTGGGGCGGCTACAGGCGGTTTGAGAAAATCATAACGGCGCTGGTCGGTGTGATGTTTGTGTCGGTGGTGGGGATTGCAATTCTCGTAGCGCCGGATCTGCCAAAGATGATTGTGGGAATGACGCCGCGGCTGCCGGAGGATTCACTGCTGTACTCGCTGGGGCTGTTGGGCGGCGTGGGCGGCACGATTACGATGGCGGCGTATGGCTACTGGTTCGGCGCAAAGGGCTGGCGGGGGCCGCGTTGGCTGCCGTTTATGCGGCTGGATAATGGCGTGTCGTACCTCATTACCGGCATATTTGTTGTCGCCATGATGATCGTGGGGGCTGAGCTTCTGTTTGTGTCGCAGATCAGCGTGACGGCAAATGACCAGGGGCTTGTGCTATTGGGCGATGTTCTGCGCGAGCGCTTTGGCACGGGCGTCTGGGCGTTGTTCATGGTCGGTTTCTGGGCCACAAGCATGACTTCTATCCTGGGCGTGTGGAACGGCGTGAGCCTGATGTTCAGCGATTTCGCGCGCACCTTGCGGGGCAAGCCACCTGTAGAAGGCGAAGCAGCTACGCGCACGCCAGAGTTTCGCGCCTACGCGCTCTGGCTTACGTTTCCGCCGCTGGTGCTGCTGTTCCAGTTTACAGATCGGCCGGTGCAGCTGGTGCTGCTGTATGGCGCCCTGGGTGCGTTTTTTATGCCGTTCCTGGCGGGCACGCTGCTGGTGCTACTGAACAATCGAAAGGTGGACCAACAACACAGGAATGGTTGGTTGTCTAACAGTATGCTGATCGCGGCGCTGGTGCTGTTTGGGGTGCTGTGTGTTAATGAACTTATGGGGCTGTTAGATTAGCGATTATCCCAGTTCAAACGTCGTAATACCATAGATCCGATCCAGCGGCAGTCCCGGGTCGCCGCTGGTGTACATGCGGGCGGTTTCGAACATGGGGACCATCTGGTATTGTTCGGCGAGATTTACTGCTGCGCGGTTCGTCTGCGGCACATCGAGGTACACTGGCCCCTCTTGCACTGAAGAGATGAGTGCGGCAAAAAGATCGCTGGCGATAGCTTCGGAGTCAGAGAATAACGGTCCGATTTTCCAGCCCTGGCGACACGGACGTATTACGCCGTAGCCGCATAGTTTGCCGTCCTGCAGCGCCCCAATTGCAATTGCGCCCTGCTGCGCAATCCACGCCGAAAGGAATTCTTCCCGTCTGAACCGGAAGATTTCAGAATCATATTTCAGCACGTGCGCAAACGGCACCTGTGCCAGTGGAATAAGTTCAGCGTTGGAGGTTTTATCGCCGCCATCGGCGGGCAATTCCTTCAGTTCATAACGCACGTTCCGGTGTTCCAGCACAAAGCCGGATTTGCGGTAGTTGTCCTGTTGCTCCACAACTCCATCGAGTCCCACGTTTCGGCCAGCCAGGTATTCCATCGCCGCGTTCCACAGCTTCAGACCGTATCCTTTGCCACGATACTCGGGCAGCACGATATAAAGGCCTAAAAACCCGAAAGTCTCTTCATAACGAACGGCAGAAATGCAACCCACAGGCTCCCCATCCAGTTCAGCAACAAGGAACCCCTTTGGATCGGCCGCGTAAAAGCACTCAGCATCGTGCAGACCCGGGTTCCAGCCTTCTGCGGCGGCCCAGTCGGCGGCTAGCGCTACCTCGTCACGCTGCATTCCCCGAATAGATATTGCCAGTTTGTGAGCCCTCCCGAGGCGAAAGTTGATGAAATAGAAGATTAGGCTGAAAACTGATCTCTGCTACTCATGCCCCGCAAGAAAATCTATTAAGCATCCTCATGATTTCCGGGATCCCAGACTACCGCGTGCTCTGCTTCAATTGGCGCCTTGAAACTCTCTGGCAGCTCCCACCAGCAGAATAGGTCCACCTGGAAAGGCAGGTTGCTTTCTTCCAGGGCTTCTCTTAAATTCCCTACTGCTACACGCTTTTCTTTCGGTGCAAACAGGACGAGGTCCAGGTCTGAATTACGCCGTGCTTTACCCGTTACGCGGGAACCATAAGCCCACACAAGAACATCGGGAACGTACTTCCTGATGAAACGTAACAACGTCTCGTGCTGATCCGGAGTTACTGCTATGGCTCTAGAGATTTCCATTTGGAACCGGTTAGTTTTTCATACAGCAGGATGGCGTCATTAATGTAGTCGTCAATTTGCGTCAGACAATCAGCAGCCTTTTCTCCGGAGTAGTCATGGCTGGTCGCAACGCGCGCTTCAGCATATTCGATCCAACGTTCCAGGTTATCTCCAAGCAGGTTGTTAGTGTCAGCCAGGCGTAAGACAGGCTTAGGGCTACTGGGAACATCCGGCAGCGCGAGAACCTCAACCATGTACCGCTTTAGGTGCTTCCAGCCAATATCATAGCTCACTTCAAATCTCTGAATTACCGATTCTGCAAGGGCTTCTTTATCGAGCTTCGATAGTTCAGTTCTGTTTGCAGATTGAACATAGTTCTCATACTGAAGCTCCAGTTGTACAAAAGCTTTTTCATATTTATCGAACTTTAGGGCGCGTTTCCACCTTAGTCTCAAGCTCCATTACTGCATTCAGTTCACGCAGGCGCTTTGTTAGTGCTGATGTATCCACATCCTGCACACCCTTGTCATTTGCTGCGGCCATGCTTGCAGCCACCCCTGCCGCATGGCCAATGATCAGGTACTGCGGCTCCATTCTGAGCGTGCTATAGCTTACATGACTTGCGGAGAAACAAACCGGGACAAGCAGGTTAGTTGCTTCGGTTTTCTTCGGCAGCATCACGCGGTAGGGAATCTGGTACGGCTTCACCGGCACCTGCATGTCGCCTTCGTTTTCTGCGAAACCCCTGGCGTTTTCAATCCGCTGCACATTGTGGCTGTCACTCATGTAGCTGCCCATGCCGATAACATCGTCCTTGGTGCGGCCGGTCTGGATATCGTGCTGGGTCATCACGAAATCGCCAACCATACGGCGACCTTCGCGCACGTAGAGCTGGCGCGGCCAGTGGTTGGTATCGTGGAACTCGTCAGCAGCAAGCCCCCAGGTATTCATCTCGTCGCGGAGTGACTTCGGTACGCGCTCATCATTGGCCAGGAAGTAGAAGAACCCGGCGACATACTCGTAGTGGTCATCCCAGATCTTCTCCCGCTCGGCATACGTACCGTCCGGGTAGCCCCAGCTTCCGCCTATATAGTCGGTTGAAAAGGCTCCGTAGTTGTTGACGTCGACTTTGCCGTTCTGGATCTTATCCATGCGCATAAGATTGACGGCGGCAGAGGTAGTGCCGGTCTGGCTCATGCTGACATCCAACAGACGGGCAAGCAGCTCGTATCGGGCAGGATCGTACTTGGGCGGTTTGGGGAAGGGCACTTTATTGCCTTCGCGCTGCGTTATGATTACGCGGAAATTATAAGCCTGTACCTTCCGGTCCGCAGCACCCGTCTCTCCCATGGGTTCATCCTGTATTCCGGGCAACAGTTTGCCATTTTCGTCGCGGGCTTTCACGTCTACCATGAATTGGTGGATCGGCGTGCGCTCGCGAACCCCTGCCAGTGATTCGCCATACTGGGCCATGCTTTCGCGGCCAATCGTATAGGTAACTCCAGCCTGGGCCATGAGGTCGCCCTCGTAACTGCAGTCGGCAAAGACTTTGCCTGTGAACTCGTTCCCGTCTTCCATGCGGATGGCTTGGATTATTCCGCCGGCTGCGGTGGTCACTCCGTCGTCTTCTGCCAGCCGGCTACCGAGAACAAGTTCAACCCCCGCTTCCTTCAGCATGGTGTTGAGCATTGCCTCAGCCACGTGTGGCTCCGGGAAGCGCTCCATGCCGTCGGGTGCCGTGGTTCCATAATCTTTGCCAAGCCGCCTGTAGAACTCGCGCGCAAAGCCGCCGATGCACTTCCTGTTGCCAAAGTCAGACCGGCTCAGCCCGCCTGTCACCATGCCGCCTACGTGCTGGGTAGGTTCAAGCAGCACCACGCTGCTCCCCTCCCGCGCAGCTGTCACTGCCGCGGCCACGCCGCCTGCCGTGCCTCCGTAGATAACCACATCGTAAATCTTCGGGGCCGCGGCAGCTTCGGCAACTCCCAACAGCGGCGCGGAACAGAGCAGCGACAGCAGAACAGGCATGGATTTCCAGACGGATAACATTATTTCTCCTACTTCAGCAAAAGTAGGCCAACCGCCTACGCAGTCCAAACTGCCACAGCAACCGGAATTGAACTATCAACGCATGTAATAATTTGCAGCGTTTACGCCCGTTCTGAGAGCTCCAGCCAGCGCTCCATTCCCGCATCCAGTCTTTCCTGCAAGAGTGATTGCTCTTTGGTGAGTTCCTGCAGGGTCATGTAATCGGCCGATGCGGCTCCAAGTTCTGTCTCGATGCTCTTCAAACGCTCTTCCCATTTCGGAAAGTTCTCCTCAAGCTCGGCAAATTCCCGCTGTTCTTTATAGGAAAGCTTCTTGCGCTCGCCGCCGGAGCTGTTGGCCGGTGCGGGCTCCTCCGCCTTTACTGCGGCCTTGCTCTTTGCATCTTTTTCAGCTTCCCTTGCAGCTTCCTCAGCCTCCCGCTCCGCCCGCATCTGCTCATACAATGTGTAATCGCCCGGGTAGGTGCGCAGGGTGCCGCCGCCCTCCACCGCCAGCAGGTGATCCACCGTGCGGTCCAGGAAGTAGCGATCATGAGAGACGACGAGAAGGCATCCGCGAAATCCATCGAGAAAATCTTCCAGCGCCTGCAGCGTTGGTATGTCGAGATCGTTGGTTGGTTCGTCCAGGATCAGGAAATTCGGGTCCTGCATCAGCGTGCGCACCAGGTGCAGCCGACGGCGCTCGCCGCCCGATAGCTTCCCCACCGGCTGAAACAGCATCTGCGACGTGAAAAGAAACCGCTCCATCATCCGCTCTGCAGACAGCACGGAGCCATCGGCCCCTTTCAGGTTATCGCCGCCTGTGCGTTTCACGTAATCGATGGCCCGCTCATCCATATCAAGATCGGCGCTTTCCTGGTCGAAGAATCCAAACTCAATGGTCGTGCCGACGTCCACCGTACCTGCATCCGGCTTCAGGCGCCCGGTGATGATGTTTACCAGTGTCGTTTTCCCGGCACCGTTTGCACCAATAACGCCCATGCGCTCGCCCGGCGCGATGGTATATGTGAAATCTTTTATCAGGGTGCGGCCACCCAGGGATTTGCTTACGCCTTCCATCTCGACGATCTTGCTGCCGATCCGACGCCCGCCGCTTTCAAATCTCAGCGGATCGGCTTTGCGCCCCGGTCCAGCGGCCTGCATATCGCGAATGCGGACAATGCGGTGCTTTTCCTTGGTGCGCCGCGCCCGTGCGCCGCGCCCCAGCCACTCCAGTTCTTTACGTAAGATGCTGCGCCGGCGCTCGTCATTCCGCACGTCGGCCGCTTCCTGCTCTGCTTTCTTCTCAAGGTAATAGCTGAAGTTACCATCATAATTAAGAAGCTGCGCGGCGTCCAGTTCGATGATGCGCCGCGTCACCCGGTCGAGAAAGTACCGGTCATGGGTTACCAGCAAAAGCGCGCCGTTCAGGCTGCGGTTTAGGTAGTCTTCCAACCAGCTAACCGTGTCGGCGTCAAGGTGGTTAGTCGGCTCGTCCAATATCAGGAGGTCCGCCTCAGCCAGCAGGGCCCTGGCAAGCGCCACTCGCTTCCGGTAACCGCCCGAGAGGCTGCCCATCTTTGCCTGGAGATCAGTAACGCCAAGCCTGGCCAGTACTGTCCGCGCGCGCGTTTCATACTCCCATCCGTTCAGCGCATCCAGCCGCGCCATTGCCTGTGCAAGGCGAGCCTCATTCTCCGGAGTGTGTTCCGTCTCAATGCGGGAACAAAGATCTTCGTATTCCCGCAGCACCTGCGACAGTTCGGTCTGAGTTGCAAAAATGTGGTCCAGAACGGAATGGTCCGCTTCAAAGGGAGGGTTCTGGGGCGCATATTCCACCCGGATCCCCTGCCGCAGCGTCACCTGACCACCGTCAGCCGGCTCAGCTCCAGCCATTACCTTCAGCAGGGTACTTTTGCCACTGCCGTTCGCGCCGATCAGGCCAACCCGGTCGGTATCTTCTATGCCAAAAGACAGGCCGGAAAACAGCTGTTTGATTCCATGAGACTTAGTCAGGTTCTGCGCGGAAAGAATGTTCATACTGCACATTCACTACCCGCTGCAGCACTTATGCATTGACTGTAGCCGCTCGATTTAGCAGCTTCTTGAGTCGGAGAGACATTCCAACACACTTAGGAGAACACCATGAAACGAATATTAGAAGTCCGGCGCCTTGCAGCTGCAGTCGTGGTATCAGTCTGTTGCCTGGCGTCCTCTGCCTTTGCCGCGCTGGATATGTACCTGGACGTTGAGGGAATAGAGGGAACTTCCCAGGAGGTACCAGGCGCGATTGATGTGTTAGCATACAGCTGGGGAGTAAGCAACAGCGGCTCTACTCACACTGGTGGAGGTGGCGGAGTGGGCAAAGCCAATTTCCAGGATCTATCCGTCACCATTGCCACGAGCAAAGCCACGCCCAAACTGCTTGAGGCCTGTGCAACAGGGATGCATATTCCCCAGGCAACCCTTACAGCTCGCAAAGCTGGCGGCAAGCAAACGGATTACCTGGAAATCAAACTGGAAACGGTTTTAGTCTCCTCCTATTCAACTGGAGGCAACGAAGGCGACTCAGTGCATATAGAAAACTTATCTCTGAACTTCGCCAAAGTTACGTTCACATATTTCTCTGGCGGCGAACCTTTCAGCTTCACATTTAACATTGCCGAGAACACAACACAGTAGCTTTACACCTGTGCATTCCTGTAAAACTCTGCCGTCTCTCCAGGGTTAAGGGTAACTGCCGCATAGGCCTGATATTATCGAACTGCTTGCAGGCGTCAGGATTTTGCTATAAGCATCAGCGTTATTGCTTAAGCAAAGCTGGCGCGTTTTTTTTGCGCAGCCGGAAAGGTTCGATTCCCGTTGAAATTGGCATACCGGCATGCGAGAGAAATCCCACTGAGCAACGCGTTGCCCGGCAACGGGATCGCCCGCTCTAGAGTCCAAGGAAGGAGCTATCATGAAACTGCTAAGAATTTTGCCGGCTTGTATCACATTCGCAGGTTTTGCTATGACCGGCTTTGCACAGACATCAGAGCCGCTGACGCTGTTATGGAAAGTGCAGGCGGATGATCCGCAAAGCACTTATATATTATCGACGTCCAACGCACAGAGGGGAATGTTTTTAAATCCCACAGCTGGTGGGAGTCTTCTCGTAGCCAGCCGGGACAATGGCAATTTCGTTCGCCGACTGGATCCCGCTACAGGCGCCCTGAAAGATCCCGCTGTTATCCCCACCAACGGCTACATTACTGCCGAAACCACGTTTGCCATTAATAAGGTCGTCGTATCTGATGACGGCGTCATCTACGTAATGAGCCTGGGCGTCGCCTCCGGCACCCAGAATTTTCGCATCTATCGTCACCCAAATGAACTTACTGCGGAAACGCTGGTGCATGAAGTGAGGACCGATGCCGCGGGGGCAAACGCCCGCATTGGCGATGATGCTGACATTATCGGCAGCGGCAATAACACGAAGATCCTGGTAGCCGGTGCTTCTGGCGGCGGTATCCATCTGTTCACGACAGCGGACAACGGCATGACGTGGACACGCACACAGTTGACAGGCAATCCCGCATTCCCCACCGCGACTCCTCATATTGCCTGGGACCCCACAGTGCCCAATCGATTCTGGTTCCGCGGCGCGGGTGGCGCTCCCAATTCCGCTTATGATATTGTCGGTACTACAGCCAACGCAGCTACCGGGCCGGGTAACGTATTGCCGGATGCAGTACAGGCTCCTGCATATGGGCCATTTGACGTCGGCCTGTTCGACGGGGTCCAGAGCGTTGCGCTTGGCATTGGCGCTTCAGCGGCTACTACCGCTGGCAAGCCCGTCATCGTTTACCGCCTCTCAGATCTCGTAGAAACCCACTTCGGCATCGGAAGCGAGTTTACGGGCGGCGCCAAGGCCAATGGCAATGCCGCGGGTGATCTCTATTTGGATTCCGCAAACAACGTGCTCTACGGGCTCTACACCAACAACTCCGTGTATAAGTTTGGTCTCACTGATTCCAGTGTCGGTGGCTGGTCGCTGTACTGACGCAATCACTTTTGCCAATCACTGTAACAAGTACCCCCGGCAGTCGCTATCGCGCTGCCGGGGATTTTTCTTTTGCTCGTTTGCCATGTAACAATGCTTCCAGCTTCATCGCATCTTTCGGCGCATCTACCTTGGCGTCATTGTCAAAGTAGATAAAAACATCACGGCTTTCTTTCGGCAACTTAAACTTCGGATCCACCAGGTTCGGCGCTTTCAGTTGCCGTCCCTGCTGCCAGGCTTTTACTCGCGCTGCCCACTGCGCCAGCAGCTCATCAGAATAGCCGCCGCTGTACAGCACCTCGTGGCCATGCAGGCGAACGTAAACAAAATCCGCAGTGACATCATCTATAATTGGAAACTTCTTTGCCGAATCCGATACGACCGAAGCGACATTATACTTGCGAAGCAGCGCGAGAAACTCAGGGCAGCAAAAGGTTGAATGCCTGATTTCCATGGCATGCCTTATTCTGCCCACACCGGCATGCTTGAGGTACGGCGGCACCTTAAGGCGATGATCATGCTTCGCCGCCAGTTTTGACGCGGCGGCACCGGTTGTGGGCAGTGCAGCGAGGAATGGCTCGAGCTTCTCCGCATTGAAGCCCAGGTTCGGCGGCAGTTGCCACAGGATTGGTCCGAGCTTCTGCCCCAGGGCCAGTACACCCTGGGCAAAGAAATTCGCCAGCCCGGCCTCTGGATTGTTCAGCTTCAGCATGTGGGTAATAAACCGGCTTCCCTTCACCGAGAAAACAAAGCCGTCGGGCGTCTCGGCCTTCCACTGCAGGAAACTTTCCGGCCGCTGCATGCTATAGAACGTGCCATTGATCTCAATGGAGCTGAACTGCTCGCTGGCGTATTTCAGCTCATCCCGCTGGCGCAATCCCTCCGTATAAAAATCCCCCCGCCATCCGGCGTATCGCCACCCGGAAATGCCAACCCTGGCGACACCTGCCATCAGCAGCCGCATCCGTTCAATATGTCCAGCTCGAACGCCATTTCGCAAAAGCATCTGAGCGAGAAAAATGCCGGGTGCTAACCGGACCCGCACAATGGCAGGCCCGCCACACCCGGCATCTAGCAATACGGTTTTTTTGTTATCTGGCTTTCAGTTGTGTTTCAATCTTCTGCCAGTTATCTGCAAGGTCCGGCGAAACCCGCTTGAAAGATTTTGCATCAGACGAGATCACAAGCAGTGTGGGAACCTTAAATACGCCATATTTCTTGGCGATAGTTCCACCGGCTGCGTCCATCACGTCTACCCGCGAACAGGCGTACTTGCTCAGGCAGTTTCGTGCGGCGCCGTTACTTTCTATTAGCTCTGATAACTGCTCAGCATGTTCCACATTGGGAGCGTAAAAGAAAAGCAGCATTCCCTGCTTTCCGGCCGATTGAGCTTGCTGCCACGCTTCCTCAGGTTTCAGCCATTCCATGGCCGGCACCGACACCCCAGACGCCTTCGCCAGGGAATTTGCTATACTATCAGTTACTTGGCAACGGTGCCTTTTATCTACCTGGGCCTTTCCGCCAATGGAAAATGCGGTGGCATTGTTCATGGTCGACGCGTCAATATATTCCATCACGTCTACGTGACCATTTGCCGAGACAAAGATGGCGTTTCCGCCTTTGGTGATGCCTTTGCCCGGTTCATTTGGTGCGCGGAAAGCCACCAGTGGCTTTTCTTCTGTGCCCTGGAGAGATACAATATCTCCAGATACCCGGATTGCGCTGTTACCGCAGTGGCCGTAGATGCCACCAAGCACCTTATGATGTCCGTTGTCTGTAACAAGATTCAGCGCCGGACCGCCGCCGAGACCCACGTGGCAATCGTTCAGGGTAACATCATGCCGCCCCTCCTCGTTTGGTCCGGTAGAATTGCTGCGTGTTTTGTCGCAATGGATAACACCGCGACTGGATTTCGGATGTTGAAAACTCCACCGCTTGATTCCAGACCGATTGTACAGATCTTCATCCGTATTTAGCGGAACATACGCGTCGCCATTTAAGCCATCGCTTCCAGATACCCAGACCCGGTTCAGTACATACTCACTGACCTCGCTAGCGTTCGGCGGGCAGTGAAGACGTATTCCATCAACGAATTCTTCATGCACCGTTGAGCCATCAGCGTTGGGATGAATCTGAAGATCGTTTATCACTACTTTACCTGCAGCCTGCACTTCGATATAGGTTTTATACTCCAGGCCCGCACTGACTGGTAATTTCTGGATGGATGCCACGTCTGCCAGCAGGTCACACTTTACACCGTTGCCGTCGGCATCGCCATTAATAGTCATGGCTTCAGTAATTAGTACTTCACCGTCAGGACTCGGCAGTTTATCCGTAGTAATGTTGATAACATGCGGACCGTCATCGGTCTTCTGGGCGGCAGAAACGGCCGCCGATAAAGTTTTGTATGTGGTGCCATCAACTTGGATAGTGGCAGCCACAGAATATGTAGGAAAGGCAGAAATCAATGCCAGTGTCGAGAACGATGCCAATGCGGAACACTTCATGAGAAACGGGTTCCCCTCTTTGTTATTACGGCTGTGATAATAATGGACTTATAGCGCCGGATAGCTGTGCAGTGGGCATCATGAGAAAACCAGGAGTCAATATTAAATGCGGCTCTTGTATTTTCCACATGTAAGAATCTGGCGGACAGCCCAGTTTTGAGGCAATCAATTTAAAACCGCGCAGTTTCTGGTTGGCATTCGTATCTGCTTATGGCCATTTCTTTCCGCGTTGTGCAAACATCCACTAGAAAAAGTAGATTAACTGATGGAAGAACTACTGAAAAGGCATGCAGGTGAATTTGACGAGACTTACCATCTGCTTCACACGGTAGACCTTGTAAAATCCGGGATTACGTATCGCATCGAGATTCACCAGAAGATGGCAGCCGCGTACAAAAAGCAGTTCGTAGCCCGGTATTTTAAGAAATCTGCCATCAAGCCGGAATCGGCTGGAAATGCGCGACATAACGCTGGCCCGGATCATGAGCACCATTCCGCCAATGACAGTCTTCTTTACTGGGTAGCACTACCGGGGGTACCGGCGACTGCGGATACCCCTCGCGATACCCTGAACCAGGCTCTCATCTGGCTTTCAATTCACATAAAGCGAGATCTCGACAAATCTGCCTGAGTCAATCGCTCCACCGTGGCCCGTGAACTTTACCGGCATCCTTTTGTACGGCATTTTCGTTGTAAACTCCAACTGCTGATCCCTTGCCATACTTTAACGGCACCCGGGGTTGGCGGTGCCAAATTGAAAGTAAAGCGACACTATGCCTCTGCAAGCTGGAATCGTCGGTCTGCCCAACGTCGGGAAAAGCACACTATTTAACGCCATTACGTCTGCAAAGGCAGAAGCGGCTAACTACCCCTTCTGCACCATTGAGCCTAATGTTGGCGTAGTAGAAGTGCCGGATAAACGGCTGGACGTGCTGACGACGATGGTAAAGCCGCAGAAGACGATACCTACGACATTTGAGTTTGTAGACATTGCCGGGCTGGTTAAGGGCGCTTCGACGGGTGAAGGGCTGGGCAACCAGTTCCTGGCGCACATCCGTGAGGTAGACGCCATCATCCAGGTAGTGCGCTGCTTCGAAGATGACGACATCACCCACGTTTCCGGGAAGATCGACCCGCTCGATGACATCGAGACAATTAACTTGGAGCTTATCTTTGCAGACATCGCCTCCATGGAAAAGCGCATCGAACGCACCACCAAAGCTGCTCGCGGCGATAAGAAACTAGAACCTGAACTGGCTCTCCAAAAGCGCCTGCTCGAGCACCTTCAATCAAACAAGCTGGCTTCGCGTGTCCAGGCTAATGAAGATGAAATGAAGCTGGTCAGCACCTACCAGTTGCTGACGGCAAAGCCGCTTCTGTTCTGCTGTAACGTAGCCGAAAGCGAAGCCGGTAATTCGGAAGGCAACCCTCATGTGCAGCGGGTTAAGGAGTATGCGGCGGCGGAAGGTTGGGAAACCGTAGCCATATCGGCGAAAGTCGAAAGCGAAATCGCTCTGCTCGATAAAGATGAAAAGGGCATGTTCCTGGAAGAGCTTGGCCTGCAGGAAAGTGGCCTGGATCGCCTGATCCACGCAGCCTATCATCTTTTAGGCCTTGCCACGTACCTTACGGCCGGGGAAAAAGAAGTGCGTGCGTGGACGTTTCACCAGGGCTGGAAAGCACCGGCCTGCGCCGGCGTCATCCATTCTGATTTCGAGAAGCTTTTTATCCGCGCGGAAGTGGTTGCCTACGATGAGCTCGTCGCTGCAGGCGGAATGCCCGCGGCCAAGGCAGCTGGCAAGGTACGCGTGGAAGGTAAAGAATACGTAATGCAGGACGGCGACATCTGCAATTTCCGGATCGGGGCCAGCTGATACCCGGCTGCATCGGCGCTGGAACAATGGGATAACTTATGGCAGCGATGCAGACATATGTGGCATTGCTTTACAGCATAGTGCTGGCACCGGGCCGGCGCGTGGTCATGTCTGACCTTAAGACCATTGCAACAGAGCTGGGCTTCGAAAATCCACGGACAGTGCTGGCAACTGGCAACCTGATATTTCGTACAAAAAAGACGCCAGTGGCCACGTTGGAAAAGCAGCTGGAAGCGGCATTTAAGTATGTGTTTGGTCGCCACGTGGATATCATCATCAGGACCGCTGATGATTGGGCGAAACTCGTGGCGGAGAATCCGTTTCCGGAGCAAAGCCGCGATCACCCCAGCCATGTGATTGTACGTGTGATGAGGGACCCAGTGACGCAGGACGCAATTGATCTCCTGGCCGGATACGCCACGAAGGAAGAAGAAATCCGTCCTGCAGACAACAACCTCTGGATATACTTTGGGAATGACATAGGCCATTCTCGCCTTGCAGCAGCCATCACGCCAAAACGCGCCGGCATCGGCACTTCGCGCAACTGGAACACGGTGCAGAAGATCGCAGCGGAACTAAAGAAAGTCGTAAATTGAAGTACGCGTCCCCGTTCTGGCTGCCCGGCGGTCATCTACAGACAATCATTCCATCAAAGTTGACTCCGGCTCCTGCGGTTGCGTACCGCCGCGAACGCTGGACCACTCCTGACAACGATTTCATCGACGTGGATTTTATCGATGGAGCGCCGGAGAAACCGCTCCTGGTTCTGTTTCACGGTCTCGAAGGCTCGTCACAGAGCCACTACGCCCGCGCGATAATGTCACACATCGCGGCGCTCGGGTGGTCCGGGGCAATCGCCCACTTCCGCAGCTGCTCAGGCGAACTCAATCTCGCGCCCCGCTTTTACCACTCCGGCGACGCAGAAGAACTCGACTGGATTCTCCGGCGCATGAAACTTCACGCCGACGCCTTCGGCTGCAGCCGCCTGTATGCAGTCGGCGCTTCCCTGGGCGGCAATGCGCTGCTTCGCTGGCTGGGCGAATCGCAGCATCAGGCTGACTTCATTGATGCCGCCTGCGCCATTTCCGCCCCGCTGTGTCTGCGCAGCGGCGGAACTTCCATCGCCCGCGGTTTCAACCGCCTTTACACCCATGTGTTTCTCCGCACCCTGAAACCAAAAAGCCTCAAAAAGCTTGAGCAGTTCCCCGGGCTCTTCGATGGCGATGCCCTGCGCCGTGCCCGCAACCTTTATGAATTTGATAACGTGGTGACTGCGCCGCTCCATGGTTTTCGCGACACTGATGATTACTGGCACCGCTGCAGTTCCAAGCATGTCCTTGCTGATATCACTGTGCCCACACTCGTATTGAATGCGCAGAACGATCCGTTTCTACCGGCGTCCGATTTGCCGCAGACCGCCGCGCCCGCCGTTACACTGCAATACCCCGAACAGGGCGGTCACCTCGGCTTCGCAAGCGGCCGCCCACCCGGCTCGCTAACATGGCTGCCGGCTCGCATTGTGCATTTTCTAGAAACACGGGGTTAGCCCGTACGGATTTTTTAATATAGCATCCACCCGCTGACGCTGCTCAGCGGCGAGTATGTGACGTTCGTTCCCCATACGGCCTGGAAGGTAACAGACGGCGCGGCGCTTGGCGCTATCATGAGATCAACCTGTGTAGCCCCTGCCACATCACCGGCCACATCTGCCGCGCCATTATTGTCTGCGTCATTCTGGACCGTATTGCCGATGGACGGCAGAATCTCTTTGTTCACTTCCGGTCCAAGACCCACGAAATTGTTTTCGTTCGTCCAGTAATACGTGCTCCCATAACTGCCCGTGGGAGGATCAGCCACCCCGAAAACCCTGGTCGCCGGCACAGAAGATTCCAGCAATACCCCTAACGCACCATTCACGCTGGTATTTGGCGTTCCCTCTCCCACGGCAATGGCCGAGCCTCCTCCGCCGAAGGTGTTGGCCAGCCGCACGCACATATCGTCATCGTACGCATTGGAAGCAAGATAGCTGTCCACATCCATGAACCAGATAATACGAACCGCCTTTGGCGTAGCCGAGAGGTTCGCGATGTTCCAGGTAAACTGTATGCCCGCGGAATCTCCCGGTGCTGGCTGGGCCATTGTAACTGCGAGGCTGCCCGCCAGGTTGTTGCCAAAATCAATACCCACATTCGTAAAACCCGCCGGGTTCGTAGCAACAGTCCCATCTGGAATTTCGGGAACATGTGCTGCCACGTTGTCGGCCCAGAAAGTAACATTGTCCGTGACGTTGTGGATCATGAAGTAGTTGCGATAGACCGTATAATCCGATATCACCGCGCCTTCCGGGTCGAACATCCCGTCGTCGCCAATGACCTGGCCGTCAGAGAAGATATTAGTAAATGCCAACGAGCCGGCCCCGGATCCAACCGAAATACTGTAAGGTCCTGCCGCGCCGGCAAACGCTACTGGCAATGCCAGGCAAAATGAGAATAGGATGCGCTTCATTGTGAATGTGCCCTCCACTAAAGCGGTGCGATCAAAGCCTGACTGAGAAACTTAAAAAGGATCAGCTCCGACAGGCAAAAAATAAGGTAATCGTCTACCGGAAGTCGAGAAAATTCTCATGATGATTTCCCGGGATTTGTGAAAAATCTTGCAATGCAGCACACCCGTCAGCCATACTTAAGATTAAGATGAACGGCAAGCGACATAAAGGGTTTACCCTGATTGAGTTACTCATCGTGGTGGCGATTATCGCCATACTCGCCGCTATTGCTGTTCCCAATTTTCTTGAGGCTCTTACGCGAACCAGGGTTTCGCGCGCGAAGACCGACTTAAGAACTGTGGCTACCTGTGTAGAAACCTACAGGGCAGATTATAATGCCTATCCAGAGCCCATCCGTGCTTTGTCATCGCCGGTCGCCTACATTTCTGATGCCTACGTGCCCGACCCGTTCGCAAACCCGGAAGGGTGGTTTGCCATGGGTTACGTGCAGGGCCAGGTTGGAAGCCAGCCGCAGTTCCTTTTTGACTTCGGTGTGAGGGGCGCCACCCCCGCTGAACGAGCCGCCATGGCGAGCCATGGGTTTTTCATATTCAGCAACGGCCCGGACCGGCTTGACGAAGCCCTTGAAGCCCCGAACACTGCGTTTCGCTCCGTGATCAATGCTCCTAATTCTGACCTCAGCTACTTTTATGATGCCACCAACGGCACAATGTCGCGCGGTGATATCATGCGAAGCGGCCGCTTCCAGCCACAGACATAAGCGAAGGAGCGGCTATATTATCAGCCGCACGCCCCCAAGATCAGCCAGGTCATACGGAAGCTTTCCCCCGGGTGAACCAATGAACATGTAGTTTACCGGGATTCGCCATTCCCGAGACAGCCGCTGAATTAACTCTGGTGAAAACTTCCCCTTCACGACAACAAAATCTATATCAATCTCTGGATAAGCCCTGTCCAGCACCTCGATATCGTTAACGAGATTCTGCGAGACCTGGTCATCATTTTGGACTATTGTGACTACCTTGAGCCGGTTCGTATGCTCGTTATCAATCACGTACTGCATTACCGTGTTGAGGTGAGCCACGTTGTGACCCCGCGCAAAGAAAACCACCTGCTGCCCGAGGATGTGCTCGATGCTGTCTTCAATAGATTTAACTACTGAACCAAGGGGCAGCTTCAGTGATTTGCGCATCTCGTGCAGTATGAAGCGCAATCCCTTAAGAATGGCGATGCGTTCCAGCATAACAATAACCACGAGTACAGCGGGGATAAAATACTGAAGAAATACCCGGACATTATCGGGCGTCATAGCGAGATTCCCGGCCAGGCCCACCAGTACGGCTATTATTCCCAGTAGCGTAAGCGACCATGGAGCGCGCTGCGGCCGTGGTAGCCTGGCTCGCTTAACCTTCAGGAGAATATTGCCAAGGCCGAACAGGGCCATCACAGATAGGAAGGATATGGTGTAAACCCCCGCCAGCAGCGGAACGTGTCCGTTGGTAATCAATAGCACCGACACGCAGAGCAGAAAAAACAGGATCAGGATCCTATGGGTAGACCCACGCCGGTTTGTTTTCAGCAGGGCCTGGGGCAGGCAACGGTCAAGGGTCATACGGTGAACCAGTCCGTTTACGCCTACATAACTCGTCAATACGGCTCCGCTGAGTACCAGCACTGCATTTATAGAAACTACGATGGAGAGCCACTGCCCTCCCGATGCGCCGCCCATCTTCGTCAACAGCGCGCTCTGGTAAGGGGCTGTTTTCATGAGGGGAATCGGCAAAAGCATCAGCGCCAGTAACGCTATGGCCGGGTTAAACACAGTAACCGCCAGCCACATGTTTCTTAACGTCTTGGGGAAGACCCCCTCTTTCTGCTCTTCGACAAAATTGGCCGAGCTCTCAAACCCCGAAATGCCCAGCATTGCCGCCGAGAATCCAAAAAACAAAGCCATACCCAAGCCACCAGGCGATGGCTCTGCCAGGTTGGCAATAAAAACACCAAGGCCATTTGCCGTCACGCTGATAAAGCCCACCACTACCAGCACGGAAAGCGTTGTCAGGTGCAGTAAAAATATCCCGACTGCCACAACTGCCGATTCAGTTATGCCGAGGATCGTGAGTACCAGGAAGAGCCCGAGCAGAAAGATGGTCGCTGGAATAACAGGTAACCCATGCCACAGAGCATGGAGATAATGCATAGCCTCGTTACCTGATATGACCGCCGTGGCCATATACGAAAGAATCGTAAGGCAAGCTGCCAGGGACGCCCTGAACTTGCTGGTTGTGTTCAGCAGCGCATTGTAGGCGCCTCCGTTTAGTGGCAGCGCACCGACAACTTCAGCGTAAATGTATCGAAAGCAGAACAGCACCCCCGCCACCCCCAGCAAAACTACCGGTGCCCATTTTCCGCCCCAGAAAATTGCCAGCGCCGATACGTACAGGCAGGATGAAGTTATGTCATTGCCGCATATTGCCGTGGAAGCCAATTCGCCGAGCTTGGTGTGCTTTCGGTGAGCAGTTCCTGCCGGGGGAAGTTCATCACTCGTCACTGTGTATCTGCTTTTATCTCCAGAAGATTTCGTTGTGTGTAAACATCCAGTTGCGTACATGCGAAAGTCGCGCCTGCCTTTAATGCAACAAAAAGACAGACAGGTAACGTAATATCCGCGAGAACATACTGCCTGTTGTTACGGTGTTAACTATACTATGAGAACCTATGAATCTTATGTCTCCGCCGAGGAGGCGCTCCAGAGCATCAAAAGCGGCGACCGCGTTTTTGTGCAGGGCTCTGCGCAAACGCCCTCATTTCTCCTTACCGCGCTGGCCCGGCAGAAGGATCGCCTAAAGGGCGTCGAGTTGACTTCCATCACTTTGCAGGGCGAGGTCGAACCAGCCCGGGCTGAGTATGCCGGCCACTTTCGTACGAACAGCCTGTTTGTCTCCGCTCCCGTGCGCGAAGCCGTCAATTGCGGCCTTGGCGATTTCATCCCGGCCTTCCTCAGCGATATTCCTCATCTCTTCCGCGATGGTATCCTGCCCCTCGATGTTGCGCTGGTACAGGTATCTCCCCCGGATAAACACGGCTATTGCTCGCTCGGCGTTTCCGTGGATATCGCCCTTACCGCCGTGCTCACTGCAAAAATTGTCATCGCCCAGGTCAACCCGCTCGTCCCGCGCACGCACGGCGATGGAATCGTGCATGTATCGCAGTTTAGCCACATGGTCTACCAGGAAGCGCCCCTTGCAGAGGTAAACTACGGGTTGCGCGTAAGCGAAGCCGAAAAGAAGATCGGTCGGCTGGTAGCGGAGATGATAGAAGACGGAAGCTGCCTGCAGCTGGGCATCGGCACCATACCGGATGCGGTGCTCCAGTGCCTGGAGAGTCACAAGGACCTGGGCGTGCACACGGAAATGTTTTCTGACGGTCTGCTTCCCCTGTTCGAAAAAGGCGTGATCACTAATCGGAAAAAGAAGGTGAACACCAACCTCACTATCGCCGGCTTTGCCATAGGATCGCGCAAACTTTACGATTACGTGGACGACAACCCGGCGTTTAACTTCATGAGTATCGACTATGTGAATGACCCGGCTGTGATCAAGCTGAACCCGAAGATGGTGGCAGTGAACAGCGCTATTGAAATTGATCTGACCGGGCAGGTCTGCGCCGATTCCATTGGTACGCGCCAGTACAGCGGCATAGGTGGCCAGATGGATTTCATCCGCGGCGCCGCCCTTAGCCATGGTGGCAAACCGATCATTGCGCTTACCGCCCGTACCGCCAAAGGCATCCCGCGCATTGTTCCATTCCTAAAGTCGGGCGCCGGCGTTGTCACTACCCGCGGCCATGTGCATTACATTGTCACGGAATACGGCGTCGCCTACCTCCACGGAAAGAACATGCGCCAGCGGGCGAACGAGTTAATTAAAATCGCCCACCCCGACGACCGGGAGGAGCTGGATAAGGCGGCTTTCGAGCGGTTTAAATGCCGCTAAACCAGAAGTCAGAGATCGTGATATAATTTCGCATTGACGCCTTACTAGACGCGTGACATATGATCTCTTTGGGATGGAGAGATAACTGTGACAACGCGAAATTTTAAGGCGCTCCTGTGTAGCGCCGCCCTTGCACTTTTACCCGCTGTGGCCCCGGCTTTTGACCCCGCCGCGGGTGATTTTTCAAAGCCGCGGCCTGACTGTGTGCGCATTCTCACATGGAACGTTCACAACAACTTCATTTATAATGCCGCCGATGACGGCAACTACCAGCGCGTAATCAAGGCGATCAATCCTGATATTATCGCTTTCCAGGAGATGGAGCACTCGCTATCAGCCGCCCAGATCAGCTCACGGCTGGTCTCATATTTCCCCGGCAGTTCATGGTATGTCTACCTGGGTAAGGCTGACGGAAGTGGTGATGGAGTCAGCAACCGCAACGTGTACGCGTCGCGCTTTCCCCTGTCCATGACCCGGCAGGATACTATCCCGACTTCCAGCATTCGCGGCGTGGCCATTGCCATGGTTAATCTTCCCAATGCGACTTTCTCCAAAGACATCTATATGATGAACATTCACTTTAAGGCCGGCGGTGAGATTACAGACCACGAGAGCCGCCAGAGACACGCCGACGCCCTGACAAACTGGATGAGAGACGCGCGCACGGCGGGCGGCAATGTGAACATCCCGACCGGCACCCCAATGATTGTAACCGGGGATTTCAACCTCGGCAACCGCGGAGATGCTGCCCCTTACCACGCATCCCATACGATGCTGAAAGGCAACATCTACGACACTACCCGCTACGGCGCTTCGTCTCGCCCCGATTGGGATGGAACGGAAAACACCGATGCAAGCCCGTATGACTATAATACCGGCGAAGTCTGGACCCACGGCAGCGCTGACCCCGGCTCCCGTATCGACCGATTCTATTATACAGACACCGCCATCCATAAAGTAAGTGGGTTTGTATTTAACAGCCGCACCATGACGGCCGCCGCCCGATCAGCAGCAGGCGGGATACTTGTAAACGATACCTCCGGAGCATCTGACCATCTGCCCGTGGTTTGTGACTTCGCACTCGGCCCGGATCCCGCGCCGCCGGCAAAACTCGTCATCAACGAGTACTGCGCCAACGACGGCGCTACCGATACTCAAACCTTCCTGGAAATCAAGAACGTGGGCGGAAGGGAGATTAACCTCAACGGGCCGACCGACTACTGGATCAAAGAGTCAGACCCGCTGTCGGCAGTAGTACCCGGCGCTGAAAACGAACAATATGGATTTGATCTGTCCGGTGTCATTCCTCCCGGCGGGCTGTTCGTACTTTATGACAGTGCGGGTCATTCCGCTGGCATTGCCAGCACAATTCAGTCGCGCCTGCCAGCGCTTCAGCGCCATGACCTGCCTGGGTTTGTTCTCGACAATGACAACGACAGCGCCATAGCCCTCGTCGAAAGAACCTGGACCAACACATCGTCAAATTTTGAAACACCAATAGAAGCTTATGGCTGGGCAGCGCCCAATCCCAACGAAACAAAGTACTTTCGGCTGGACAGCGGCAACGACCGCCTGATTGCCCTGGGTCCTGATCAATGGACCAGCTTCCTTGCCAACAACGCCGCTTCCAATAATACGGTGGCGCGGAATCCCGGTGACACAGCGCTCAACTCCTACGCGGGATGGACCATAGGAGCGGCGCTTAGCCCCGGACTGGAAAATCCCCAGCCCGCCAGCGTTGATAACTGGTGCCTTTACTAGAGCATGACCCTGCAGGTTACGCCGCTTCTACTTCTCTTTCAACAGCAGCAACATACCCTGCCCCGGCGCCAGCCAGTTATTTTCAGCTGACCATGGCATGACTTCGCCTGTTGTGGAACTGATCTTGTGAATCACGCTCTGTTCCTTTGGCCTTGGTTGAAATGACGTCGAAGTTGTGAGGCTCGTGTTCACCACAAGAATCGCGGGGCCATACTCCTCACTTTCAAATTCCCCGACCAGGAACTGACCTGGTCCGCCCATACCTTTCAGGTACCTGCTGCTGTCAATACCCCGGCAGTCTTTGGGAATCTTTGGCGTGTGAAATACATTAACAGGCTTCATCTTTGCCATCGCAGGAGCAAGCCGGTGCATCTGTAAGTTTACATCGCGCAGCATGTCAAAAGTCGGTGTGCGTCGGCCATACGCATCAAGAGCACTTAAACGGTAGTTGCCTCGTTCTCTCGCGGTAAATGTAAAATATCCGAGGCCCCTGGCGCTGTAGGCAAGGCCGGTGTAAGCCTGGAACCGGAGCCCTGCGGGGGTAGGTTCTGCATAGTTGAAGTGGGCGTTACCCAGCACCACGTACCAGAAAGGGACACCGGTTTTGAGGGAAGTAGCCCTGGCGGTCTCCAGGTTCTGGAAATAGGTGTCGCGCAGGCTTCCGTCTTCCATCAGGCCGTAGTAATCATAGCTGTAGGCCAGCGGTTTTACGGTCTCTACAAAGTTCGTCAGGTATCTCTCGAATGGCCCGTCGGACCCCAGGTTACCACCATAGTCAGGGAACAAATTCGTGTATGCCACTTTTCCCGGCGCAGCTTCATGAAATGCAGACACCCATTTCGCGATCACGGGAAAAAGATCAGAGCGCGGCTCATCCAGCACATGATAGCCGAACACCGCAGGGTGGGATGCTGTGCGACTGGCGATGTTTTTTACGCGCGAGGTAATCTCCTCTTCTGAAAGGGTTTCGGCACCACGTATCTGGATGAGTGGGTCACGAAAAAAGCACTGCATTCCCGCCTGCTGAACTGCGTCTAACAGCGTTTCATCGCAGAATCCCGCAAGATTAAACCCGCAATCATAAGCGTCGCGTACCTGCTCCGGGGTCGACAGGCTGTCCCAAGGGAATATCGCGAATTCAGATGGCGCTACCCGCTTATCTTCCGCCGGCTTTGCAACCGGCTGCGCTTCCGCTGTTGGTGCGCAGGAGAAAATCACAGCTAACGAAGCTACCCCCATCCACTTCGCTACGCGATCCATGGTACGTGCTGATGGCATTGAATAGCTCCCTCTCTGGTAGCGGCAATTCTGCCGACGGCTTTAATATACACTTAGTTCAAGTGTTTGACCGTCTGGGAGAGAGAAGTTGTTCGGTCAACGACATTCCTGCCATTAAGCTTGGAAACGCTTATGAGGTGCCAGCGAAAAGTCGCATCAATTACCAGGGTTCTACCGGTGCGGCGACTTTGTACCTGCAGAGCTCCGCATAAAAGGGCCTGAGGCATCCAGGCCGGCGCCATCTTTCACACCGATCATGTGACGGTTTACAAGTTCTCCGCCCAGCCATCCGCTAAACATGGCCAGCAGCGCGCCCGCCGTTGCAAAACAGAATGCCAGCACCGTGGGCAGATGCTCTGGAACCATGTACCGGAACGTCCAGCTGACCGCGAACAGCAACAGCACGGCGACGTTGGCCGTTGCATGCCACGCGCCAACCCGCTTAGCCCGTGTACCACCGGGGATTCCACGCCAATCAAGAAAACCAAATACCGCCACAATCAGCCCGGCAATAAGACCGAGGCCGGTGTTATAGTACGCGACTTTGCCAACAGTCGGCGAGTCGGTAATAAAGTATCCGATGTCAAACAACCACGCGCCGGCCAGCAGGCCCAGCGGCAGAACAACCGTCATCTGGTGGATCGGGTGCCCAAACAGCTTCATCCTGGCTTCCATGATGTCCCTCGCAGCTTAATGTGAAAAAACGCCAATCATCTCCCTGTGAAGCGAAAACACGGCCATATGAAAAAAGGCGCTGCACCCGCCAGGACGCAGCGCCAAAAAACAGGAAATCCTGGATTAGTAAATAGCCCAGTCGTTTACCTGGGACTGGACCACTTTGAAAAAGTCTGGAGAGAACGGATCGTCCATGTTGACGTAGGTCACTTCCTGGTTGGTCACCGTGCCGTCCGTATTAATTGTTCCGCTGCCTCCAGTGGCGGCGAGCAGGGGATTCGCACCGGTTGTGGACAGCGTGGTATTGGTCACTGTCCACACTGCTGAAGAACCATTCCACAGACCGTACTTGGCACTGTTGTCGGTAAAGATACTGTTCGTGATATTTACCGGCCGGGCCGCAGTCGCCTCGCTGTAAATTCCGGCCGGGGCACTGGCCCCGGTACCAGAGTTATGCATCACCACGTTGTTCACAGTCACCTGCGGCAATCCTTTGCCAGTGCTGTCAAAGTCTGTACCTGAGCGCAGAGCCAGCCCGTCACCCGTATTGGCAATAATTGTATTTGTTACACTATTAACAAAAGCACGGGAACCATCACCAATAATTCCACCTTCGCTGATGACCGGCGGGATGCAGTCATAAAACCGCACATAGTTAAACTCACCGGCACATGGCTGCACATCCGCCGGCTCATAATACAGCCACACCACCGCTGGTGAACCCGAGTTCTGCAGGTTTCGCACGATGATCGGGTTGTCAGCAGTGCCATTCATCTTGATCATCGCGGCCCACGAAACCTGCGCCACGTTTCCGTCGATGTTGGCAAACACACACCCCTCGTTGATGTTGAGGAACGCATTAATGATGTTCGTATCGAGACCGGTCATCCAGGTCTTGAACGCCTCAGCGCGGGGATTGGAACCGGTGAGTGGTGAAAACGACGCGAATACCGAATCCGTAACGTTGAGAGTAATGCCGGCTCCTGCCGCTTCCGATAAAGACCAGATTCCCGCCGAGCCCGACGCCATGGAAATTACTCCGCCCTCGCTCAGTTTGCTGTCGTCTTCCGGCCGACCGGTTGTAGTAATCGGCTGGTTGCTTCCATTGTTCGATGTAAACACGCAGTCCTCAATATTTACTACGGGTTCATGAGCAGGCGCAACCGGTGACTTTAAAACCATGAAGCTTCGCATCTCAGGCCCTGAGCCTGGGCTTGCCGGAATGAACGCAATATTGCGAACCGTCAAATCTGCAGGCTGCCGCCAGACAAACGCCGGAAAGGCACCATTTCGCACCACCTGCTGCTCGTTGGGCAGCGCAGTACCTGCAAACACCGCCATTGTATCAGCGCCGCCGGCGTCTACACCTTTAATTGTTATGGCATCGCTGATAATCAGACGAATTGGCGCCGCCGCGGCAGTATCGGCTACCATGCTTCCTGTAACCGGGCCGTGGTCCGAACGCACATTAATCACATTCGCTGCCACGTTACCGACATTCGACCCGCCGGTCGCAAAGCTCGCCACTGCATCCTGCAGATTCGTAAAGATTGTAGTCCCGTTTGCGGCGCCCGTGGGATCTACCGTCACCGTCTGCGCGTAGCCGCTTCCGGCAAGACATGTCACGCCCGCCAAACCCGCTGCCAGGGCCATACGCCGCCCCATAAAACCCATTATACTCATGCCCATAATCCAGCCTCCTGGTTTTTTTCCATGAGTTAGTATAGTGGATTAAGAGAATCAGAATATCAAGAAAATAACTCCCTGGAGCGGTATCTAAAGTGACCTTCCCTCCCGCCGGTTAATGCACCCGCACAGCGGCGGCAAACTCTTCCTGCAGCGCCCTGTACAGCCTTCCAAACCGCTCATAGCTCTGCTGATAATCCTTTGCCAATAGCGGGTTTGGCTCCGAAGTCTCTTCAACCCGGATATGCCTGCCAGTCGCCGAGGGAAAATCAGGGAACACACCAACCGCGACACCCGCGATAATTGCCGCGCCAAGGGCCGGTCCCTCATCGCCATTCACAGTCGACACCGGCTTCTGGAACACATCCGCAATGATCTGCCGCCACAGCGGGCTGTGCCCGCCGCCGCCTGTTATCCGTATTTCGCTCACGCTGATGCCAAGCTCATCCATCAGCATCAGCGAATCTTTCAACCCGAACGCGACCCCTTCCATCACCGCGCGCACCACATGCGCTTTTGTGTGGCGAGGCGAAATGCCAAAAAGCACTCCACGCGCATTGGGATCCATGTGAGGAGTCCGTTCACCGTTCAGATATGGCAGCCATAATAGCCCCTCCGCCCCGGGCGCGATTGCTGCCGCTTCAGCCGTAAGAATATCATAAACATCCTGTCCGGCGTCTCCCGCTACACTGGCTTCCAGTTCGCAAAAGTTGTCTTTTACCCACTTCATGGATAAACCCGCCGCCTGCATCACTCCCATCACGTACCACACCCTCGGCACCGCGTGAAGAAAAGTATGAAGCCGCCCCTGGGGATCATACACAGGCCGCGTTACCGGCATTATAACCGTACCACTGGTGCCGATCGAAACAGCCATTGTACCTTCGCGAACCACCCCAGTGCCCACGGCGGCGCACGCATTATCTGCTCCGCCAAAAGCAATGGGAAGCCCGGCGGGCAGGCCTGTTGCGGCTGCCATGGCGTCGGTCAGTATGCCTGCAATGGCCGATGACTGCCCCAGCGGCGGCAGAATTCTTAGATCGACACCAACCGCGGCAGCCACCTCCGCAGACCACTCCTGGCGTCCCACATCAAGAAGCAGGGTACCTGCAGCATCGCTAAGATCCATTCCACGCTCACCCGTCAGGCGAAACCGCACGTAATCCTTTGGCAGCAGGATTGTGTGGATGCGTTGAAATACGTCCGGCTGGTGCTGTTTCACCCACAGCAACTTCGGAAGCGTAAAGCCTTCCAGCGCCGCATTAAAGGTTTGCCGCACAACACCAGCCGTTCCGCCCAGCGCCTCTTCAACCTGATGGCACTGTGGGCTGGTGCGCGTATCGCACCACAAGATGGCCGGCCGCAGAACGCCTCCCTCTTTATCCAGGCACACCAGGCCGTGCATCTGTCCGCTCAGCGCCAGCCCTCGCACTTCGCCCGCCATCCCCGGTGCCTTTGCCAGCAGTTCGCGAATCGTATGAACCGCCGCCTGCACCCAGTCTTCCGGATACTGCTCCGCCCAACCCGGCTGCGGCAGCGCCAGCGGGTACTCCGCATACGCACTCGCGATTACCCGCCCACTCTCATCAATCAGCACGGCCTTTACCCCGCTCGTGCCGATATCGATTCCTATAAGCGCATTGGAAGCCATACAGTTCCTGACGTGCCGCAGTATTAAATCTGTAACAATTCGGCCTTACCTGGCGAAGCGGTGTTCTCTCAGCCAGGCTTCGCAGGCCTCGGTCCACGGGTGGCGTTCCTGGGGATTCCACTCCCTTGAACCAAGACCGATACCGTGTTTTCCATGAGGATAAACATGCAGTTCAAAGGGAACATCAGCGGTCGCCAGCGCAGATGAAAACAGAAGCGCATTCTCAACCGGCACAACCGTGTCGTCAGCCGTGTGAAAGATAAACGTCGGTGGAGTGCTCGAAGTCACCCGCGTTTCGTTAGAAAGAAATTTCGCCAGGTCCGCCGAAGGCTTTTCTCCAAGAAGATTCTCTTTAGATCCTTTATGCGTGTGCTTCCCCATCGTAATAACCGGGTAGCACAGGATCCCCAGGTCAGGACGCGAAGTTTGCCGCTCGATTGTATCAGTCGAGCCCGGGTCCCCCGCATTAAAATGCGTAAGCACCGTTGAAGCCAGGTGTCCTCCGGCAGAAGATCCAATAATGCCCACCCGTCCCGGATCAACTCCCCACTCTTTGGCGTTTGCCCGCACCATGCGCATGGCCCGTGCGGCATCATTCAGCATGGCCGGGTGGTGGTACCCTGCAGAACCCAGCCGGTACTTCACCACAAATGCGCTTATCCCCATTTCATTAAGCCACCGGGCGTAGTCGGCTCCCTCATGCGGGGCAAGGGTATGATAGCCCCCGCCCGGCAATACCACAAACGCGGCCCCCGTAGCCGTCTCCGCCGGTGCCAGCCACGGCGTCAGTGTCGGCGTATCCACATCGCGGCTGCCAAGGCTCCCGGGCGCGCCCTCCGGCCACAGGGCAATCGCAGCGCCCGTTGGTGCCACGGTTTCTGATGTCATTTCGTCTGATGCCATACATCCAGTAGCAGTCGCAGCCATCAGAATTGGCAAGAAGCATCTATAGAACATGGTCTTTAACAAAACAGATCTGACCTCCGGCAATGTGTAGGATTACCCCTCTGTAAACGCGGGAACCGGTCAACAACTTTGCCCCGGCTCGACTAAATTCCCGGCTCGGCCCAACTCATCTTGACGTCCGTGCCTCGCCTCTCCGCAATCACCAAAGTTTTGAAAAAGCCACAGTGAGGCACATGCACATGCAGGATCGGCGACAATTTCTGAAGATCGCGGCAATGGCGACAGGTTATTCCCTGATGATAAAGGCGCCGCAGTCTTTATCGGCCGCGGGAGAAGCCATGGGCACGCGCGAGACCATCGCCCCGCGCATAGATGAACTTGCGCCAGACGATCTTAAGCGCGGCCAGGTCGCCGAAGAGCCAAACATGGTGCGGGTCGATTTAGAGTGCGACGTTTTCGTTGCTGGTGGCGGCCTGGCGGGCGTATGCGCTGCCATAAGTGCAGCACGAAACGGGGCGAAGGTTGTACTGGTGCAGGATCGCAGTCGACTGGGCGGCAACGCCAGCAGCGAAGTGCGCATGCATCCCATGGGTTCTAAGTTCGGCATTCGCGAAACCGGCCTCATTGAAGAGTTCTCACTCGCAAACGCGCACAACAACGAACACCACTCATGGGAAATGTGGGACCTGATGCTTTACGATATGTGCATCAGGGAACCAAACATCAAGCTGCTGCTGGATACATCGCTTTACCGCGCTATCGTAAAGGATGACCGAATTGATGAGGTGTGGGCGCGCTGCGATCGCACGGAACACCTCTACCGCGTAAAGGCTCCAATCTACATGGACTGCACCGGCGACAGTCGCCTGGCCCTGGAAAGCGGCGCAGAATACATGTATGGCCGTGAAGCCACGAGCATGTTTGGCGAATCCCTGGCCGATTACGACAAACCCGGCACCACGCAAGGCTCCAGCATCCTTTTTACCTCACGCAAGTATGACCGGCCCATGCCCTTTGAAGCGCCGTCGTGGGCGCGAGAAATTACCCCGATCGATCTGATGCACCGGAAAGTCGGCCCCAACAACTGGGAGTACGGCTACTGGTGGATAGAGCTGGGCGGTGTGTATGACACCATCCGCGACAACGAACGCCTGCGCTTTGAACTCCTGGCCATTGTGCTGGGCGTATGGAATTACATTAAAAACAGCGGCGATTTCCCGGAGGCCGCGAACTGGGCCCTCGACACTATCGGCATGATTCCAGGAAAGCGTGAGTCACGCCGCGTCACCGGGGAGTACATCATGACGCAGGCCGACATCGAGGGCGGCTGGAAAAAGCTGCACGACGGCGTGGCCTTTGGCGGATGGGCAATGGATGATCACCCTGCCGCAGGCTTTGATGCGCGCGACATTAAACCCTATCGCCCCGCGAAATACGACGAGCCCTACAACATCCCGCTGGGCGCTCTCTACTCGAAAAACATCGCAAACCTCATGATGGCCGGCCGCAATATCAGCGCCAGCCATGTTGCTTTTTCCACTACCCGCGTCATGAAAACCTGCGCCGTCATTGGTCAGGCCGCCGGCACGGCTGCCATGATCTGCGCTAAAGAAAAAATTCTGCCAGCGCAGCTTCGCAATGACCGGCAAAAGATGAAAGCGCTGCAGCAGCAGCTCCTTAGGGATGACCAGACTATCCTTCAAGCCCGCAACGAAGATGACCAGGACCTGGCCCGTAAGGCAAAAGTCACTGCGTCCGCAACGGCCGAGGGATCAAAGCCCGAAAACATCCTGACTGGCATAACTTGGGAAGGTGCAGGCAAGCTGGAACAGCGTTGGGCGGCTCCCATGGCAGCCTCCCCCGTATGGATCAAACTGGAATGGCCCGCGCCGGTTACGCTGTCGCAGTTGCAGCTCACTCACGACACCGGACTCTACCGCACACTCACAATATCAGCCGCTGCATCCGTACAGAAAAAAATGCAGACAGGCCCACAGCAGGAAACCATCGCCGACTACACCATCACCGCCATCTTGCCAGACGGGACCGAGAAAGAACTGGCCAGCATTACTAACAATTACCAGCGCCTGCGCCGCCATCAGTTCGATCCCATAAAGGCAACCGCCATCCGCATTGATGTGAAGCGAACCCATGGCAAAGACGCCCGCCTTTACGAAGTTCGCGCCTACGCCTGAGGTTCAGATGAAAACATCGGGCCTATCCGCGCTTCTTCTCGATCCGCTGGCCAGCCGCTTTACCGTCCGATTTCTTATGGTCAGAAGACTTGCTGTTGAACCGATCTCCGCTATTCCATCCGCCGCCTGTAGGTTGAGTGCCAATCTTTGGCGACCTCGACACAGTTTTTTTCTTTCCGCCTGCCGCTGTCTTCTTTGCCATAATGAATACCTTTGAATTGTTAATCGGGATATACGGCAATACTCAGACCTTCAGTATGCGGAAGCCCCTGAAAATGATACAGACAAACCGGCGACTTGCGCCACAACGATTAGAACTTTTTGCAATTTCCAAGTCTGCTACTTCATCATCTCTTTGAGAACGGGAGTAACAGCTTTAGCCCAAATCGCATACCCTTTGGCATTTAAGTGTACTCCATCAGGCATAACATCCTTTGGCACTTTTCCGTCCGAAAGGAAATGGTTGCCGATGTCCAGGTAACGCACTTTGCCCTCTTCAGCCAGTTTCGGCAGTTCCTTGTTTATAATTTTTATTTTATCCATGGGCATTGTCACCGGCACCCCGTTTCGAATCCGTGGTTCCCGGGGAAAGATGCCCAGCAGCAGAATCTTTGTCTCCGGCGCTTTTTGCTGAATCACTTCGATGATACGCCTGATGCCACTTACGATATCCTCCGGCAAGTTGCTGTGCGTGTTGTTAGTTCCGATCATCAGCACTACGACTCTCGGCGAAACACCGTCGAGTTCACCGTTTTCCAGTCGCCACAGCACATTCTCCGTCCGGTCGCCGCCTACACCGAAGTTCGCTGGCTTCCATTTTCTAAAACTGGCATTCCAAAGCTCCGGAACTTCATGCCACCTGTCTGTGATCGAATCTCCGAGAAACAGCAGATCAATCGGCCCTTCCTTTATCCGCTGAAGGTTTTCGGCATGACGCTTAGGAAACTTCCCGCTTTTGCCTTCGCGGTATAGTGGGAGCGCCGTCTTCGGCAGCGTTTCCGAAGTCACAGCCGATTCCGTAGCCGTAGTATCTATCCCGGCAGAAGTGCCGATCGCTGGTAGCGACAATGTTGCCGCCAGAAGCACCGTCCAAAACCAATTTGTCATGTGTTGCCTGCCTCCTGTAATTCGTTCAAGCCTCAAGGCGCATTGGCGAGATGCAATTGTATTCCAGATCAATCGCGCGAAGCGTTACACGTAGCGGCTCCTACCACTCCGCCACCGTCCGCTCCTTGCTCGTATCGGCACCCGCTTTCACCTCAAAGGTTTCAGAGATTGCCGCTTTGCCTTCAAGCTGCGCAACCACTTGGTAAGTTCCAGTGGCAAGGCCCCGTTCCACATACTGCCCCGCCGGTCCGGTTTTCCCCGTCTTAGGTTGCTCCGGCAGTTCCGTTGTAACCGGTGTTAAGGTTACCGTAGCCCCGGCCGCCGGTTGCCCGTCAGCTTTTGTTAACCGCCAGCGCAACGATCCCGCCGGATAAAGCACATCTTCAATGCGCACGGTCTCATTCGGTTTTATCTCAATCTGCTTCTGGCTCTGGCTGAAGCTCCACGCGCTCACGTTGGTCGTGTACTTTCCGGGTGGCACGTGATCGATCACCAGCAGGCCCGAGGCATCACGTTTCGCGCTATGCGAATACTGCCCGCTTTCGCCGTAGAGATAGCACCAGGCGGCCTCCACTGCCTGGCCCGTCGTATAGTTAAGCGCCATGCTCTCCAGCCGGCCCCCTTCTGCCCGCAAGTCCAGCCGCACCTGTTCATGCTGACCATTCGCCAACTGCAGCGCCGGCAGCAGCGCAGAACCTTTTTCATCATGCCGTGCACTTATGGAATAGCTACCCGGGCTGGCCGCTTCAAACTTGCCCTTGCCTTCCGCATTACTGATCAGAGTATTAGAATCCTGCGGCATCCAGAGTTGATTATTGGAAGCCTTTGCGGTTTGCTTTAATGTCACCTCGGCACCCTGCACGGCCTCGCCTGCAGCATCAACCACCGTCACCTCGATGCTGCAGTCTGCGAATTCGAAGTTCTTTATGAACTCCGGCTGGTCAGGCACCTCTACCGTTTCTTCCAGGATATTGCTGTTCACCTGCGGATGAAGTCTAAACTTATATGAGCCCGGCAGTGCATCCTTGATCTCGTATTCGCCATTATCAGTGTAGTCGCTTATCTCCTGTCCGCCAGGCCCAGTCGCACCTACGTTAGCCCTTACAGGGGTTCCACCACGGGTAACTGTCCCCTTTATGGTCACACCGCCTAAAACCAGCTTCACGTCGGCAGTTGCGCCGGCTTCCAGTTTCACATCCCGCTCGGTATTCCCGGCCGTCACACTATAGCTCATAGGTGGCAGCGCCGCAAATTCAAACCGCCCCTCGGCGTCTGTATTGGTGTTCTTGCTCACCTGCAAATCCTGCGTCCACGCGCTCAGCCTGATCGCCTGGTTCGCCACCGGCTCCTCATCCGACCCGCGTACCACCACGCCCTTCACTGTTCCTCCCATCTCCAGTTCGATGTCGCCCAGGTCTGCAACCTGTTCTCTCTTTACCTCGATGGTTTTTACTGCCTCGCTAAATGGCGGAACAGCCTTTGCCTGCACACTGTTGTTGCCACTGGGCGCTGGGGCCAGCGTAAATTTTCCATCCTGGTCACTGGAGGTATGGTTTTTCGGCCCCTTTTGCTGGCGCTCGTGATACTCCGTCGTACCCCAGTTGACTACCACCACATCCGGAACCGGTTTTCCCGTACCCTTTTCTACCAGGCGACCGGTTATGGCCCCGCCTTTGCCGAGTTTAAAAGTTTGCTCTACGGCTTCGCCAGAACGGCTGGAGTCTGTATTAACGTCCATCTCCATATAACCCGGGCTGTTGATCTTCAGGTCGTAAGTGTACCTGACCTTCACTCCCTCCAGCTCAAACTTGCCAGGCTCAGGCAGTTTCTTCACACGAACATTCCCAGACTCCGTAACGGTAAAATCCTTGATAGGATCACCTGTTAAATCATCCACGACGGTCCCGGTAAATTTTATGCCGCTGCGGTCGTCGATTTTAGATCCGATGACAATCTCCAGGTCTTTCGTGCCAGCCTTTACGCCCTCTACCGCCCCGCTGCCCTCCGAGGTCGACGCACTTACGCGGTACGTTGAATCTGCCATGTCTTTGAGTTCAAACTTACCATCTTTATCGGCACTGGCACTATACCATTGGCTATCTCCGCCTTGCCCGCTTATATGAGCTCCCGGTACCGGCCCGCCGCCATTCGAGCTGGTGACCCTGCCGGTAATCGTGAAGCCCTGCCGCAAACTCAAGTCTGCGTCCGCGCGGCTCTCCCCCGGCGCAAGCGTGAGTTTTAGTAATTCCGACTCCGCATAACCTTCCTTCTTCGCCTTAAGCGTCTGCTGCTTTGGCAAATCCGTCAGCATATACTCGCCGTCTTCACCTGTGACCGCGGCCTCTTTGTACGTGGTGAAGATGTCATATTCCTTGTGCTGGACCACCGCCGCGCCGGCCACGGGCTTGCCGTCGGGATCAAGAACGCGGCCCTGAACAGCGGCCCCGGCCTCCATAACAATTTTGACTCCGTCAATGTCCTTGGTCGAAACTTCCAGCCTCGGTGTCACCTCCGGACCAAACCCGTTCGCCGTGGCCTCTATCACCGCGGAAACGAAGGGCACGCAGTCCAATACGAAAGTGCCATCGGGGTTTACCGAAACCTTCTCGTTTGATCTGCTGTGGGTTTTGTTATCGAACAGCGCCACCTCGGCATGCGGTACGGGCATTTCATCTTTCGTGACTACGATGCCTGAAACCTTCACCGTCTGCACCATGGGGATGTCTTTGGTCGCTTCGGTGCTGCCTTCCTTCAAATCCACAGAGTTGCCAGTAGAATGCTGTTGGTCCGGCACTGCAATAAAACCCTCAAGCTCCGCTGCCAGTTGTACCCGGTTGCCATACTGAGAAAAGATATGAGGCAGACGATACATCCCCTCAGCGTTGCTTGCCACACTGGGACCGTCTTTCATTCCTCCATAGAACATACTATTAAGGCTGATAATTGCGCCAGCCAGGGGCTCCTGTGTGTCCTTGTCAAACACCTTACCCGTTACTGTGTGCCCGGGATAAACAAACAATGCTACGTCCGTCGTTTCCTGTTCACCTACCATCACCGGAGGTGGCATTGGGAGCGCCATTCCAAGCTTCGGATTCTCGCCCACGTCTACCATGATACGGCGTGGCCCGGACGATACATGATCAAACCGGAACGAACCATCCGCCGCTGACTTTGCCTCGTATTTATCCAGGCTGTTAAGGCTCCACAGGCTGGCTTCCAACATCTGGACCTTCAGTCCCGCCGCAGCCGCGCCCGTGTCCTTATGGAACACATGGCCGGTTACCGTGCCGCCGCGCAATCCTAGTTGCAGTGTGATAGGGCCCGTTGTGGGAGCCGTAAATTCCTGGGTGATGGCGGCGTATTCCGGATGCCTGGTGCCAATGATCCACTCGCCCGCAGCAATGTGTTTAGCGTCAAAACTTCCGGCTGCGCTGCTGGTGGTTTCCGTGGCAACTGGCAGCCGCGGGTCGTTTTGCTTGTACTTCGGCCGCAGGTGAACCGGCAGCCCCGCCATGGCTTCGCCTCGTTCATTTACGACACTTCCTGTGATGTTGGAACCCGGAAGCAGAACAAAATCCTTACGGATCCTTGTCGTGCCCCGCTTGATTTTCATTCCGTCAAACAGGCTGGAATGGTCAAACGCCTCCATCATCGGAGGAATGTCGCCGGTTATCTGGAGGTGCATTCCCATAGTAACGGGTCCTGCGACTTCGTACATGCCCTTGGCATCAGTCTGTACGCTGATACCTTCATCGCCGAGGTCCAGGGCCGACATCATCGTCTGCATTCGCGAGGGGTTCATACCAACAAGCTTCACCGTAACTCCCGGTGCCGGCGAACCATCCGGATGCGTAATTTTGCCATGTGCTACCACGATCGATTCCGTAGATTTTGCATCCCTGGATTTACCCGTTGAGGCGCCGGCCGATACCGATGCCGTCGCACCTGCCCGTTTGACGGACGGCTTTGTACTAATCGATTTGACGATCGTCTTGTGGGACTGCGCGTCAGTCTCAGCAGCAGCAGCCGTGTTTCCCCGCTCTGCCCTGGGCTCAGACTTACACCCCGCAAACAGCAATGCAGCCGCTACCAGCGGCATACCAACCAACGTCAGACGTTTCACTCGATGTGTCTCCCCTGTTGATAATGGCAGCCAAACGCCCTGCCACTAGGAAGACCTGCGAATCCATAACCGGAAACGCAAGCAGATACTGGCCCGCGAGCTAATACCAGGCCTTCGCGTGCCTCTCAGTTAAAGCCTGCAAATCCGCTCTGGTGTGTACACTAATAACGCCCAATAGATTAGGAGTTGAGGTTCAACTATAGATCTTTGAGCTTTGTCCCGCAGGGACTTCTAAAAGCTTTGTGCCGCAGGGACTTCTAAAAGCTTTGTGCCGCAGGGGACTTAAAGCTTTGTCCCGCAGGGACTTCTAAAAGCTTTCGCCGCAGGGACTTCTAAAAGCTTTGTCCCGCAGGAACTTCTAAAAGCTTTTGCCGCAGGGACTTCTAAAAGCTTCGTCCCGCAGGGACTTCTAAAAGCTTC
>JAKFFN010000250.1:0-7964 GCA_036675025.1 Candidatus Sumerlaeales bacterium
ATGAAATCGAGCATGACCAAAATGTTAGACCCAGAGGTGATTAACAACCCTGCGAGATTCTATGTGACCGTTGGACAAGCAAAACACAAGCACATGAAAACGACTTTTAAAATCATAGGAATGACCCTTCTGGTGGCCGTATTGGCCACCGGGGGTACTTTTGGCCAGCAGCTCCCGCAGTTCAGCCAGTACATCTTCAACGGGTTGCACGTGAATCCGGGGTATGCGGGGTACAAGGGGGAGCCGTACATCCAGAGCACGTACCGGAGCCAGTGGATGGATTTTCCGGGAGCACCGAAGACCTTCACGGTGACCGCCGACCTGAGTGCCAACGAGGGGACGATGGGCTTCGGGGTGTCGCTGCTGAGTGACCAGCTGGGTCCGACGCGTACGACGACGGGCCTGGTGACCTACGCGTACCGGATCCAGACGGGCCAGAAAGGCTTCCTGGGCCTGGGCGCCAGCGTGGGGGTGTCCGAGTACATGGTGGACGGGGATGAGCTGGACCCGAACGATCCGAACGACCCGGAGATCCCGGGGGGCAGGATCAACCTGTTCACGCCGAACCTGAACACGGGGCTGTTTTACAACACCGACCGGTTCTATGCGGGCTTCAGTGTGTACAACATGATCGGCAAGAAGGCGCTGGAGAAAGAGGACATCGCCCTGGCCTACCACGACTTCCACTTTTACCTGACCGCGGGGGCGATGTTTGAGCTGTCCGGGCAGGTGGACTTCAAGCCGAGCTTTCTGGTCAAGCAGGTGAAAGGGGCCCCGACCAACTACGACCTGAACGGGATGTTCCTGTTTTTTGACCGGCTGTGGCTGGGAGCTTCGTACCGTTCCAACGTGAACATCTGGGCCGATGAGCTGGACGAGAACCTGTCCAACCGGAACGCGGTGGCTGCCCTGATCGAGATCTTTGCCACGGACCGGCTGCGGCTGGGCTATGCCTATGACCACAACCTGAACGCGCTGCAGGACTACAAGCACAACTCGCACGAGTTTTCGGTGGGCTTCTACATGATTCCGCGCACTGCCACGATGAAAAACCAAAGATGGTTCTGATGATGAAATCGAGCCCGCATGAGCAAGACAGACCCGGTCTGATGGGTATCAGAGGAAAGGTTCTTTTGGATACGGCTATGGGTATGGGAGATTCCATATGGCCGCTGAAAAAAAAATATAATCATATGAAAAAGACACTTACTATCCTGGGGCTCGCGGCCGGCTTATTTTTTGGAGCGACCGAATCGGCAGAAGCCCAGCGGTCCAAAGTCCGCTATGCGGACGACCAGATGAAGCAGATGAACTACCGGCATGCGCTGGAGGTGTACCAGGAGGCGTATGCCAAGAAGCCCAACTACGCGACCGCGCGGAAGACGGCCCTGGCGGCCGAGCAGCTGCGGGACTACGAAAGCGCGTATACCTGGTGGAAGACCACGGTGGGCTACGGGCAGGCGGGCGGAGAGGACTATGCCGCCCTGCTGCGGACCGGGATCATGACCGACCAGTTTGCAGAGGCTAGGGGACTGGCCGACGGCAGGGGATTCAACGCCGACAGCCTGGGCATCCACCCGGGGAGCGTACCGGCGGGCACCCGGAAGCTGAAGGTGGAAAGCATGGAAGCGCTGAACAGCTCGGAGTCGGATTTTTCGCTGGCCGAAGACGGGCTGGGCAACAAATATTTTGTGTCCGACCGGGGCGGAAGCTATCCGGACAAGATGCCGGGGATCCGGATCGACGGACGGAACAAGCTCTTCAGTGAAGAGAAGAGTGACTATACCGGGCGGGGCTACTTCACGGTGTACCGTCAGGACAAGGACGGCAACATCAGCACGGTGGTATCGGATGTACCGGGGACCAAGAGCTTTTCGGACCCGAGCTATGCGGGGGCCGACCAGTTGCTGTTTTACTCGGTGACCCGGTCGATCACCAAAGCCAAAAAGACGCGCGACATCACCGTGCAGCCGGAGATCTATTACAGCAGGGTGAGTGCGGAGGGCAAGCTCGAAGGGGCCATGGCCTTCCCGTACAACGATTCGCTGGGGTATTCGGTGATGCACCCCTTTGTGGACGGGGAAGCCAAACGGCTTTACTTCGCCTCGGATATGCCGGGCGGCCTGGGCGGATACGACCTGTACTACAGCGAATACAGCAAGACCGGCGACAGCCTGAGCTTCACCGCACCGGTGAACCTGGGGCCGGAAGTGAACAGCGGGGGGAATGATACCCATCCTTTCAGAAAGGACAACAAGTTTTACTTTTCCTCCGACGGCCGCGAAGGGCTGGGGGGACTGGATATATTCGAAGCCACCTACAGCCCGACGGCGGTCGGCGGCACCCGCAACATGGGCACGCCGCTGAACTCCCTGGCCGATGACTTTGCCTACCGGGAAGGGAAGGACAAGACGGTGTACCTTTCTTCCAACCGGAAAGGCGGCCAGGGGCTGGACGACCTGTACATGGCCAAGGACCTGTACAGGCAGTTTCTGGCCCGGGTGCTGGACTGCAACGGGGAGCTGATCACGGCGAGCTACCTGGCGACCTTCCGGGACAAGACCCAGGGGATCCTGACCCCGACGGCCAGAAACGCCAAAGGCGAGCTGACCGCCCAGCTGGAGCCGGAGAGCGACTTTGGGATCACGATCAGCAAGCCGGGGTACTTCCCGCTGACCGACGAGAGCATCACCACCAAGGGCTTTGAGGGAGATACGGTAAAGCGGGAGTACCGCCTGGTGCCGATCCCGTACCAGCTGCCGGTGTATGTGGACATCGTGTACTACGACCTGGACAGGTATGTGATCCGCAGGGATGCGATGCCGATCCTGGACAAGATGGCCGAGATGATGAAGAAATACAGCTTCCTGGACCTGCTGGTGGCCTCGCATACCGACTCCAGGGCGAGTGACGAATACAACATCACGCTGTCCAACGGCCGGGCCAAGGCAGTGACCGAATACCTGGGAGCCAAAGGCATCAGCGCCGACCGGGTGAGACTGGAGTGGTTTGGCGAGAGCCAGCTGATCAACGACTGCGGCAACGGCAAGCCGTGCAACGAGGAAAACCACCAGCTGAACCGACGTTCCGAGCTGGTGCTGGAAGCGTTCCCGGATCCGACCAAGCAGTATGAGATCCCGCAGGAGCTGAAGGACATGGACTTCTGCGAGCCCGAGGACATCTTTGAGAAGATCTCCGACGAGCTGAGCGAGATCCCGACGATCTACTTTGACTTTGACAAATCGATGCTGCGCAGTGTGCACAAGACCGAGCTGGAGCGCACGGCGATCCTTCTGAAGCGGATGCCGAACCTGATGCTGTACATCGAGGGTCACACCGACCAGCGGGGAGACGGGGAGTACAACAAAGCCCTGTCCGAGCGCAGAGCGCAGGTGGTGATGGAGTACCTGAAAAACCGGGGCGTGGAAACCAACCGGCTGGAGTCCCAGTGGTTTGGCAAGACGCGTCCGATCCACAACTGCGACGAAGTGACCTGCACCCCTGCGATGCACCAGCTGAACCGCCGGACCGAACTGCGCGTAGGCAAGTCCTCCTACGGCTACACCGGCAGACAGAAGAAAGTGGATACCATGTAAGCAAGTGACTGATTGATAGTAGTACAAAAGGCCTCTGGGAAACCAGGGGCTTTTTTCGTTAGGGGAGGGGGCGGGAGTTGATTTTAGCAGCTTCTGGAAAAGAAGAAGAGCTAAGCACGAAGCAAATGACCGGAGAGCCAGATCGCTGTTTACTTAAGCTAGACAAAAGCTTTTCGCCGGATCATTCAAGCTGTTTTGGATGGGCAGGAAGTCTCTCAGCCTCCACCCTTTCAAGAAAACCCGACGCCTTGAGAACGTGAAAGTTGACAGTCGGACAGCGCTGATCACTGGATAGCCTCTATTGAATCTTTTCCAACAAGAATACTATAACATCCAGGGGGCAGTCGATGGTCTTCTGCAAAGCAGTTTCCTTGCCGGCTATTCCGCGTCAATTCTGTTCCCCTTTTTATTAATTTGTCGTTCGACCTTAGTATAGTCTGGCCGTTAAGGAGCGGAGCGTTCCCTTCTTCAAGGGATATGAAAAAAAAGGCAACCCAAGCGGTTGCCTTTGTGCTATACCTGATTCTAATCTTTAAAATTGTCCTCGAACCTCTCCCCCGGGAAAATTATCCGAGTGTACATTCACGTAGGCGTTTCCGGTTCGAAGTGCCTCTTTGAGAATCAACAAATCTCCTCCCAATAGAAGGCCCTTCAGCTGATCCGCTGTGATTGTCCCCTTTGCATATACCCCGGAGACGCTCCCTGTCACCTTATCCATCCTGAGATCAACTACTACCGGCCCGTTTACTCCGGCTTTGGCGAGGTGAATATGTGAAAACCTCACATCCGATATCTGATTCAGATTGATTTGGAAATCCAGACTGCTATCCGTCGCGTCAAACTGAAAAATTGCCATACCCGAGGCTTTTGAAGTTGCCGAGGGTACTTCGTTCTTCCCGTCAAGATGAACAACAAAGTTTTGGTTTAATTCAGGCAGTACCACACTTACCTGACCACGGATCTGTCCTCCGGGATTAGCGGCGGTATGGACATTTACATAGATCAGCCCGTTTTTCATATCCTCAATCAAAGCTGATAAATGCTGACCTGCCAGAAAACCTGATAGGTCCCCTTCAGTGATAATCCCGTCGGCAACCACCCCGTTTTCTAATCCTGATGGAGCTTGGGTTGGAATTAATGTGACCACCACCCCGCCGTTCGTTCCGAAGGGAGCGCGGTGCAAATGTGCCATGGTGATTCCAGTAATATTGGCTACCCTCACTTTAAAATGAATAGCGCTGCCATCCTCCGTGATCGAGAGAGAAGCAGCCCCACTTCCCGGTGCATTGACGGGAAGTACCTCTTCTGTACCTGTTAAAAATGCTCCAAATTCATTGGAATTGACTTTTCTGGCATTTTCGTCTCCCGCTATTGAGAGTTCTCCTGCCTTTTCTGAAAGGACAGGTTCCACTTCTGTACTTGACTGACAGGCAAAAGTTGCGCCCAAGATTGCCAGGGCGACTAGATTGGAATAGATCGTTTTTATCATAGTTATAGTGGTTATTGATGAGTTAAAAAGGCATAGCAAGGAATATACGAATAACCTGCTGAGAATGGACTTAGTTTTTTGATAATTAGGACGTTACGAATGATTTTTATTTCTCGGATTTCCATTATTTTTTGTCGCCGTTCAGGACGCCACTTACGTCTTTCGCTGTAGCCCCTTCCGTATTGGCTTCAAATCAGCGTCTTTGGCAATTCTTCCTCTTGGCAAGGGGTTGCCGCACTACTTCATCTTTCCCGAAAAAATAATAAAACCTCCATTGGAGTAATAAATATTTTTAAAGAAGGCATTTGAGCGGAAAATAACTGGAAAAGTCAAAATCTCGGTTAGTTTTGTGACTGACATAAAACTGTTTGACGATACGCTCATGCGAAAATTTAAACTGACACACGCTTTTTTGGCAATGACGATTGCCGCCTCCTTGGGTTCCTGCAGCAGCCAGAAGGTGACTTCTGAGAAAGACTTTACCCCCTTGTTTAACGGTAAGAACCTCGACGGGTGGGTAGGTAACAAGACCGCTTACCAAGCGCAGGACGGCATGATCGTCATCGATCCCAAGGGCACCGGCGGAGGAAATCTCCTGACCGAAAAGGAATACGGGGACTTCATCCTGAAGTTTGAGTTTCAGCTCACTCCCGGCGCCAACAACGGATTGGGGATTCATGCGCCGCTGGAAGGGGATGCTGCCTATGTGGGCAAGGAAATCCAGATACTGGACAACGATGCCGACAAATACAAAGACCTGCAAGTGTATCAATTCCACGGCTCAGTATATGGTGTGATGGCCGCCAAGCGCGGTTTCCTGAAGCCCGTTGGTGAATGGAATGTGGAAGAAGTGATCGTCAAGCATCCCAAGATCACGGTAGTTCTCAACGGTGAAACCATCCTGGAAGGCGACTATCTGGAGGCAAGCAAAAACGGCACACTTGACGGAAAAGAGCATCCGGGATTGCAGCGCAGCAGCGGACATATTGGCTTTTTGGGCCATGGTGACGTAGTTCGGTTTCGAAACATCAAAATCAAAGAGTTAACATCAACCCATTAATCAATTTTATAAATCATGAGTAAGGAAATCCAATTTATCGATCGGAGAGACTTTGTGAAGAAAAGCGGCCTGGGAATCCTGGGGCTGGCTTTGGCTCCGTCACTTTTGGCAAAGGCACAGGCAGGCGGAAGACTCCGCACAGCACATATCGGACTGGGGGGTATGGGTATGGCAGATTTGGATGCCATCTCTTCTCACTCAATGGTCGACGTGGTGGCACTTTGCGACGTAGACAGTGCGGCCATGGCCAAAGCAAAAGCACTGCATCCCAATGCGAAAACCTACGCGGATTACAGAATCTTGCTGAAAGAGTTGGAAGATGAAATCGATGCGGTAATCGTATCTACTCCCGACCATACGCATGCGCCGGCATCCATGATGGCGATGAAGATGGACAAGCCGGTCTACTGCCAAAAGCCGCTCACGCACCACGTCTCAGAGGCTAGAGCGATGAAGAAGCTGGCTGAGAAAAAGAACCTGGTCACCCAAATGGGAATTCAGGTACACTCGTTCTATGACTATAAATTGGCCACGCTGCTGATTCAGTCCGGCATCATTGGCAAAGTACATACAGTAAGAGCCTGGTCACCAAAAGATTGGGGCTATGATGGTCCCGAGCCAACAGGAAGTGATCCGGTACCGGCCACGCTCGACTGGAATCTATGGCAGGGAACTGCCCCGGAGCGTCCATACAAGGAAGGGTATTATCATCCCGGCAACTGGAGAAAAGTAATGGACTATGGCTGTGGTACACTCGGCGATATGGGCGTCCACATCTTTGACACGCCATACAATGCGCTGGAGCTTGATGTTCCGCGTACGATCATCAACGAATGCCGTCAGCCAACCGGCTTTGGCTTCCCTGCAAATAATGTCGTGACTTATGAGTTTCCGGGCACCAAGCATACTGCAGAGACCTTGAAGTGGGTATGGTATGATGGAATCGGCGCTCCGGCAGGCCATGAAGATTTGATGCTTCCAAATGGTGACGAATTGCCGGATCAGGGTGCGATGTTTATGGGTGAAAAAGGACGGTTGTTGTTGCCGCACTTCCAGCAGTTGCCAAGAAAAATCGTGGATGGCAAGTATGTGGAAATGGACATCGAGTCCTTCAACTTGGGTGCACCCGTGAAGGATTATGATGGAGAAAGCAAAAAACACTACCACCAGTTTGTGGACGCATGTCTGGGCAAAGGGGAGTGTAGCGCGCCATTCTCGTATGCTTCCCGATTGACCGAGACGATCTTGCTTGGTGTGATCGCAGGCCGCTTCCCTAATCAGACCTTACACTGGGACAGCAAAAAAGCCAAGTTTGCGGAGAAGGAAGCCAACGAGTTTCTGGACGGGAAGTATCGTAAGTTCTAAGTTTAAGTACAAAGTACCATGTACTAAGTACAAAGTAGAACGTCATCGTGAATGAGGAACAAATGAAGCGATCTTTTCGTAGCGACAACAGCGACGGAACACCGCACCTTCCGGCTGATGACTGAAAACTGCGACTGGATACTGAACACCGCCTACTGATCACTGAATACTGAAAACTGCGACTGGCAACTGAACACTGCCCACTGAATACTGAACACTGCGACTGGTTACTGAACAGTGCCTACTGATTCGTCCGCTGGCGAACAAAAATGTTCGAGAATTGTTCCGCTTAAAAATTAGAAAAATGCCTCTGGAGCTATTTCAGAGGCATTTTTTATTGGCATAATAGTGGAAAAGAAGGAATGATCAAAGAATGGTGACGAAAGCCTGAAGACAGAAAACTGATGTATAAACCGACACGGAACTGACAGAGTTGAAAACGATGGCAATTTTA
>JAKFFN010000332.1:0-7941 GCA_036675025.1 Candidatus Sumerlaeales bacterium
GACCACTTCAGGCAACTGGCCGTGGAAACGAATGAGCACCTGGACCGGCTTCGCCAGGAGATTTATCGACACTGTGACAAGGAGTTTAACATCGGCTCGCCGAAGCAAGTGGCGCAGGTGCTGTTTGAGGACCTGGGATTGAAGCCGGTGAAGAGCAAGAAGACTGGTTACTCTACGGATATCGAGGTTCTGGAGCAGCTGGCTTGCGATCACGAGGTACCGGGTCTGCTGGCAGAGTATCGGCAGTTTGAGAAGCTGAAGGGCACGTATATTGATGTGCTGCCGACGCTGATCTGCCCGGCGACCGGGCGCATCCATACGAGCTATAACCAGGCCGTGGCGGCTACGGGGAGGTTGAGCAGCAGCGATCCGAATCTTCAAAACATCCCAATTCGTAGCGAATGGGGCCGCAAAATCAGGCAGGGGTTTGTACCTTCGGCGCCGGATCGGGTGCTATTCGCAGCGGACTACAGCCAGGTGGAACTGCGCGTGCTGGCGCACGTAACGGGCGATCCATCACTGGTGGAGGCCTACACGACCGGTATTGACGTGCACGCGCTGACCGCAAGCAAGGTTTACGATGTGCCAGTGGATGCGGTGAACGACGAGATGCGCAGCGTGGCGAAGATGGTGAACTTCGGCGTGATTTATGGCATGAGCGCGCAGGGACTGAGCCAGCGTCTGCGGATACCTTATGCGACGGCGAAGTCGTTTATCGAGGAGTATTTTAAAGGGTATGCGGGCGTGCGCATCTGGCTGGATAACACTCTGGCGTCGGCCCGGGAAAACGGGTACGTGGAGACTGTGAGCGGTCGCCGGCGGAACCTGCCTGATATCCGTTCAAAGAACTTTAACGCGAGAAACGCCGCGGAACGTGTGGCGGTGAACGCGCCGATACAAGGCACGAGTGCGGATATGATCAAGATCGCCATGATCAACATCCAGCGGCGGCTCGAACAGGAGAACTACCAGTCGCGGATGATCATGCAGGTGCACGATGAACTTATATTTGACGTGCCGAAGGATGAACTGGAAAAGCTGCAGGAAATGGTTTTGCGTGAAATGAAAGAAGCGCTGCCGCTTGCAGTGCCTATCCAGGTGGATAGTGGATACGGAAATAACTGGTCGGAGTGCTGACGCAGAACTCTTCCTGTAAGTTCTCCACATGAAAAATGCCCCTCTTCCGCTGATGCGGAAGAGGGGCTTCGTTTTTTAATTGTGGTGTTGGCTTAGAACAGGTCGGGAATGGCGTTCATGTCGACGGGCGGAGCGATGTCGCAGGCCTCGTTTTTGCGGCACTTGATAAAGCCGCCTGTGACCATTTCTTTGTAGCCCATTCCGGGGCCAACCATCGGATACACGCCGGCTTCGGCGTCGATCATGATCTCCAGGAATGCAGGGCCATCGAACTTTACGAAATCTTCCAGGGTTTTTCGTACGTCGGCTTTATCGGTTACGCGACGGGAAAACTGGAATCCGTCTGCCTCGGCAGCCTTCACGAAGTCCTTCTTGTGCAGGGTCTTGTCGCTGCCACTGAAGCGCTGATCGAAGTAGAGCTTCTGCCACTGGCGCACCATGCCGTCGCCCATGTTATTGAGCAGGAGGATCTTCACCGGGATGTCGTAGGTTGTGAGGGTTTCCATTTCGCCGAGGTTCATGCGGATGGAGCCGTCGCCGTCTACATCGATAACGGTGTAACCGGGGCAGGCAATCTGGGCGCCTACAGCTGCAGGCAGGCCAAAGCCCATGGTGCCCATACTGCCGCTGGTGAGCCAGGTGCGGGGGTGCTTGTAGTCAATGTACTGTGCGGCCCACATCTGATGCTGACCCACGCCAGTGGAGATGATTGCATTACCTTTGCAGATTTCGTTCAACTGCTCCAGCACGTAGTAGGGCTGGATGAGGTTGGTTTCCTTGTCGTAGGTGAACTCATATTCCTTCTTGAGCTCCTGGCAGTGGCTAACCCATGCCGAGTAATCCTTCTGGAAATTCTTGCCGTACTCTACGAGGTCGGCCAGGGCGCCTTTGGCGTCGCCAACGTGGCTCCAGTTCACCATCTTGACTTTACCGATCTCGGCAGCGTCGATGTCGATGTGGGCGATGTGGCGGGCTTTCGGGGCGAATTCGTGCACTTTACCGGCAACGCGGTCGTCGAACCGGCTGCCGATGGCGATCAGGAAATCACAATCTTCCACGGCGTAGTTGGCAAAGGCGGCGCCGTGCATACCGAGCATGGACATGGAAAGCTCATGGGTGGTATCCATGCCGCTGATACCCATGAGCGTTGTCACAACCGGAATGCTGAAGCGCTCGGCGAATGCTTTAAGTTCTTTAGCCGCGTTGGAAGCGATGATGCCGCCGCCGGCGTATATGAGAGGCCGCTCGCTCTGGCTGAGCATCTTGAAGAATGACTCTGCGCGCTCACGGGAAATGCGGGAGGAATCCAGCGCATCCTGGCGGTTCTGCCAGCCGCGGTTGGGCAGAAGGCCCTGGCCCTGGTAGGTTCCGATCCAGTTCTGTACGTCCTTCGGCACATCAATAACCACGGGGCCGGGACGGCCGGTGCGGGCGATGTGGAAGGCGGTGCGAACGGTGGCTTCCAGCTCTTCAGCGTTCTTTACGAGGAAGCAATGCTTGGCGCAGGCGCTCATGATGTTGTACACAGGGGCTTCCTGGAAGGCATCAGAACCGATGGCGGCGGTTGGAACCTGGCCGCAGATGAGAACCACGGGCACTGAATCGGCCATGCAGTCGCGGATAGGGGTAACGCAGTTTGTGGCGCCAGGGCCGCTGGTTACGAGGAAAACGCCTACCTTGCCGGAGGCACGGGCATAGCCTGCGGCCATAAAACCGGCACCCTGCTCGTTGGCGGGCACGATCAGACGAATGGGGTCTTTGCCGGGGGCTGCCTCTTCGCGATTGGCTGCATTGTAAGTAAACACAGCATCGTACGTGGGTAGAATAGCGCCGCCGGAGTAACCAAAGACGGTATCGACACCCTCGTCCGCCAAGACCTGGACGATCATTTCAGCGCCCTTCATTTGTTTGCCGGCCAGCTTGTGGGCCGAAGGAGCCTGGGTGGATACCGTACTCATAATTCGTGTGATTCTCCCAATAAAATGGATAATGATGCAGGGTGGATTTACCCTGCTATCACTGTACCATACGGCAAAACCAGCGATTCGATTTATTCACAAAATGGTTTGCGTGGAGTGGGTAGAAAAGTAGCCGCGGGAGGCGCTGGGGCGCGCCTCCCACAGGCTTATCTTACGAGATTTTTGGCAGCGGAATAGATGCGATCGATGGCCTGGCTGTTCACTTCAAATGTGCGACCGCGACCGTTTGTTACCATTGTGGTTGCCCGGTTAATACGAGCAGTCACATTCATTTCGTTAAGAGGGGCATCTTCGGCGCCGAAGAAACGAATTGAGACCGGGGGGCCTTCATTGGGCGCGACTACCACGTTTCCACTGACGTCCTCTTCATACTGCAGCGCATTGACCATGTCGAGCAGCGAGTAAACTTCTCGAAGATCAACGGTGGTGGGTGCGGTCTGGCTGGGTTTGAGGAGGGTCCATTCGTCACCGGCTCGTTTGAGTTTAAACGTTTCGCCATCGAGGTCCATTTCCACCCGAACCACGCGATCGGGCTCCACGGCGGCAAAGTGCTTATCGGCAATCTGGCTGGCTATAATCAGCATTTCCGGCGAAATCTGCACAGTGAACACGCCTTTATCCATGGAACTGCGAGCGTAGCTGAGGCCGCCAACCTGCCCCTCCGGGCTTCCAACTTCCAGTGTTTCTACTTTCTTTTTGTCACCGGCCGAGGTGATTGTGAAGCGGATGCGGGGGTTGTCGAGGCCATAGTTTGCGAGATCGACGGGATTCGGATCAATGTAGTCTTCGATTCGGAGGCCAAGCAATGAGCCGAGGCGTTCGCTTACGGATCGCTGGTTCACTCGGAACTCGGGGTCGCCTACCAGTTCCCACTGGCCGTCTTCTTCGTTTTTCACGAGAGCCGTAGGAGCCGCACGGCCGATTTGAATGGTGAACAAACCAACATCAGCCGGCTTCATTGTGAAAAGCTCGCGGGACCGGAAATAGTGGCTGTTCTTCCGGAGGTCGCCTACGGTTTCGCTGGTAAGCGCCATAATCTCCTTTTCGCCCGGGTGCTGCGCCACGTATACCGGGCCGTCGGGGCCTTCGGCGATGGCGATGTTCAATTGCTGTGGCCGCGTGCCTTGCTGACCCTGTAGCGTCACAACCAAAGTGGGGCTTGTTAAAGCCTCAAGTGCGGCCGCGGCGCTCGTCGGGCGATCGGATTTTTCAGTCACGTAGGAATATGCCCTCAGCATACCTAGACGATTAAAGTACTCGTTTATGATATTCTGTTCGGCTCCGGCTTCAACCGGCTCCACGATTTTCCATCCGTCGGCGGAGTTGGCCAGCGTGACCCCGTCATCGTCAGGGCTCTTAATGCTGAAGGCAGTATACTGGTTCAGGTTGCCTGTATCAATATCGAGAATGCGGGCGCGACGAAAATCGAGCGGCGAACGAAGCAGCGTGTTTTTTACATGCTCACCCACGGTAAACACGTAATCTTCTCCCGGGTACTTACCAAAAACCTGGCCGGTATAAGTGGATTCGAAGCCGAGTTGGAGGCCGAAGCTGGTACCCCAATCGCCAAAAGCCCCGTCTTCAGAAACCAGGGTAAGTTCTACTTCTGGTGTTCCCAGCCCGTATTGGGCCATGTTCTTCGCTTCCACTTTGTTGCGGCGGCGAGCGCTTGTTACGTTCGTCAGCAGGGTTTCTACAATTTCCGGGTCCGCCGGAGCATCAACTGGCTCTTTCATCCGCCAGCCAGTGGTGGTGCGGATAAGTTTTACTGACCCTTGCGAGTTTTTCAGCAGAAGCTGGTCCACCGCACTGATGTCTACGCTGTCGGCAAGGCTGGCGTCGCGTACCGCTATTACTTTGCGATTGGCAATAATCTGCGTATCAAGAACCAGCGCCATAACCATCAGCACAAAGATAACGAAGGCGAAAATGGGACGTTTCCAGGTCATTGGAGGGTTCCCCTGCGGCTGATGGAGTAGCCTAGTCCGCCAAGGGCGATCAGCGTCGGCACGGCGATGACAACCAGGATGAACAGGAACTGGCGCTGGCCGGGGCTGAGAATGGCGGGAGTGTTTTCAATCTCGCTGCTGGGGATAGCAATGAGTTCGCCGGAATCCGTAAGCCAGTTGATTCCATTCATAAACATCGTCCACTCCATGTTTGAGAGGAAGCGGGTGGTAACAAAACTGCCGTTACCAACCACCATAATCTTCGCGGCGCCGTTTTCTCCGCGTTCGGGAGCCATGCGGGTGGATGCCACGCCAACGTTTATGGGCTTGAGGTCATCCACCTTGGCGGTTACATTGGGATCGGTGCGGCTGATAAGTGCCTTCTGAAGTTCCTCGATGGGAAAGGACCATGCCTGGTCGCCAGACTGCAGGAAAGACTCTGTAAAAATGTTTTCAGGGGGTGTGCCTGCAATTACCGGGCGAGCCTGGTCAAACACAGTAAAGACTTCTGTGGTCGGCAGTTCCTGCGTGATGCGGTGTTCCTTTGCCATCACCGGTGTTAAATATATGCTCTGGCCTGATTGTCGTGCCATAGGCATCACGATAACCTCAGGCGGGAGCTCGACACCGAATTCCCTGATCAGTGCTCCCAAGTTTATAAGAGCCGTACGCATTTCCGTTCCCAGCTGTGGGATATCGGGGTTCAGCAGGAACATTACGCGTCCACCGTTATCCAGGTACGAACGCAATATGCGGGTTTCCGCAGGATTAAAGTCTACTTTGGGACGAACAATGATCACGGCCGAGGCATCCGAGGGAATGCTTTGGCGTCGGCTCAAATCTAAAGGCAACGGGCGAATGTAAGCGCGCTGCAGCTGACTGGTCAGCGACTGAAGATTGTTCGGATCTGACGACTGTCCGGAAACGGCGGCGGCAACTTTGTCTTCTTCCAGAGACGGCTCACCGTGGCCAGTGGTGAAGTAGAGGGTGATATCTTTATCCCGCAGAGACTGTACGATACCATTGGTCAGCTGCTCTTCGTCGAGTTTATTAACCTTTACCACGCGCTCGGCCTGCTGGGTGGCAGTCGTCATCCGCTCAAGATAAACATCACCGGGTAACACCTGCGCCGAGTAGCGCTGGGCAAGGCCAGTCTCGCTAAACGGGTCGACGATGCGATAATCAAAGTTCGGTGAGTAACGGCTGTATTCGCCGAGCAGCAGGCTTGCCGACATGCGGTCCTGTCTGTTGGATACGAATACGGTTGCCCGAATCGGCTGGTTGAGGCGCTTTAGGAAGTTCGACGTAACGTTTGAAAGACTGTAATTGCGGCTTTCGGTGGCATCAAACGTAAGTGGATGCTTCTGCAGAATCATGAAGAACACGATAGCTGCGGCGCAGAAAAACAGCGAGTAGAGGACCATGTTGGCGTAGACCGAGAGATTACGGGTTACGCGCGGTAGAAAGATTATCGAGCCGATTCCAATGCCAACAAGGCACAGTAGAATGGTGATAAGGCTGAATTGGCCGAGCAGGGCTGTGGCTACCAGTCCGGTTAGAAACAGGACCAAGCCGAGAAAAGCAAACACCTGCTGCTTTTTACTGATCACGAGACTGCGCGGTTCGTTGGACGATTTTTTTGCGATACTCATTAAACCCTCCACCGGCGCAGTTCAAGTATACGCGTGGTCAGGAACAGGAATATGACGACCAGCAGCAGGAAGTAGGCTGCGTCTTCAAGGCGCAGCAGCCCGCGGCCGAACTGGTTTGTATGGTAGCGCATGCTGAGAAGTTCGAGCAGGCGACCAGTGCCAGAGCTCGCGGGCGGGATAAACTCGCCAATGAGGAAGAAGCCCAGCAAGAGCACGAATGCCACAAGAGCGGCCACGATCTGGTTTTCTGTAAGAGCCGAAGCGAAGAGACCGATTGCCGTGTAAGCGGCGGAGGCAAGCAGTGCACCCACGAAGGCAATACCTAACACGGAAAGCTCAGGCTCGCCATACCTCATCATCAGCAGCGCATAGTACCCGCTGAGCACCAGCATGCCAGCCACGACAGTGTAGGCGGAGAGAAACTTTGCGATGACAATGTTCCAGTCAGTAAACGGCAGGGAGTTCAGCAGCTCAAAGGTACCGGTTTTCTTTTCTTCCGCGAGCTGGCGCATTGTGAAGATCGGCACCAAAAAGATGAGCAGGAAATTGATGGCCAGGAAAAGCTGTCCTATTACGAGCACGGTAAAGTTGACGGTCATAATGCCGTTCTCTTTCCGGTACTCTTCATCGGCGCTGGCGCGGCTAAAGTCATTCATTATGCCGTAAAAGATGAGCCCGCTCATAAAGAGAAACAGTGCCACGCAGACGTAAACGGTGGGTGAAGTCAGGTAGCTTTTGAGTTCGCGGCGGTAGATGGGGAAGAACTTGAAGGGGTTCACTCTGCCTCTCCTTTCTTTTCGGATTCGGCAGTGGCCGGGGTAGTTTCGGCGGTACCAGCGGAGGGTGCATCAGGCGCAACAGCCAAAGGCGATACAGCCGGAGGGGCAGCCTCAACAGGGGCCGCGACCTTGGAAACGCCGTCAACGCCGTCGGTTGTTTCGCCTGCAACAACGCGCAGGAAAACGTCTTCAAGGCTGAGTCCCAGCTCGCGCAGCTCCACAAGTGACCAGTTATTTTTTACGATGGTTTGTACGACTGCAGGGCGAATATCCGGCGTTTCGATGCCGCTTGTGATGGTGTACTCGCGGGCTTTTCCAGTGATACCACGAACGTCACCGCCATTGCGCTCACCGCCATCGGACAACTTTACGTCCTTCACACCTTCGATGGCAGACAGGGCTTTAATCACTTCGGTCTCAGGCCCAATAACAGCGGCTACAGCCT
>JAKFFN010000280.1:0-7939 GCA_036675025.1 Candidatus Sumerlaeales bacterium
ATGCGCTGCAGCATGCCCTTGGAGTAGCCTTTAAGGGGCAGGTTGGGGGCGTGAGCCGGTAGATTCACCAGTTCAAAAAGCTCATCAATGCGCTTGCGCCGGGCCTTGCGCGACATGCCGTAAAGCTGGCCGTAGTAGTCGAGAAACTCCTCACCCTTGAGGTAATCGTAAAAGAAGGGGTTTTCCGGGAGAAAGCCGATCTGGGCCTTCACCGCCTTGTTGCCAAGAGGCTTGCCAAGAATGCGGGCGCTGCCGCTGGACGGGAAGAGGATGCCCATGAGAATCTTGATAGTCGTAGACTTACCGGCGCCGTTCGGCCCGAGAAGGCCGTAGATTTCCCCATCGCGGACCTGCAGGTTCAGGTTTTCCAGTGCGGTGGTTTTCCGCATGAGGTTGAACCGGAGACGCCCGTTTTCCACGTCGATAAAGTCGTGGTGGTAAACCTTCGTCAGCTTTTGCGTCTCAATGACAATCATAGTAATAGACCCCGTGTGTAGCCAGATGACCGGTAGACTTCAGAAACCCTCAGCCGAGGCTGTCAAGCCTGTACTGCCCCCAAGATTGAACTACTAGGATGACCAGAGGCAGCATTAACAGTTTTACGCTACCTTAATCTGTGATCTTGCCCTTGAGGTTGGGTAACGTGCTGTTGTCGCCGGCATTCATGTAACGCGGTTCCTTGTCGGAACGAGTGACGTTTTCGTACACGCCGCTATCGCGCTTTACCAGCTTGGTGAAGCCGAGATTCTTAAGGTCGGAGTCGCCGCGGGGGGTGTTGACGCCCACAGGGAAAAGCAGGCGCTCGACCGGTGCATCAGGCGGGGTGTCGCCGGGGTCAAGGGCGGCAAGGCTGCAAAGCTCGCCCCACGTAGCGATGCTTTCTTTCATACCATGCACCACTTCCACGTGGTGGTCGTTGGATGGACAGTAGTATTCGTAGATAGGCATGATAGGGGGATATACACGTGGGCGGGGCTGGTCATCATGTTGGGGTGAGTTTGGTGTGGGAGGGGCGGCTGCGCCACGTGAGAAAGTGAGAAGGTGAGAAGGTGAGAAGGTGAGAACGTAAAAGCAGGAACACAAAAAGCACAAAAGGCTTCGCTGGACAAAAACACAAAAGGTTTGGACTGGAAAAGCGGGCGCTGAGGGAGGTGTTTAGGAGTACCACAAAAATGACTCAGTTCGAAATATGAAGCCGTGGCTGTTTTGTAGTTATGTAAGACAATGGGGATAATGATGAAACGATTTTTTGTGGCGGGGCTGGGTTTTCTCTTTTTTATGGCGGCGGAGACGGGTGGGGCGCAGACGGTTCCGCCGGTGACAACGGAATGGGATTCGGGCCTTATCCTGCAAAATGAGGCACGTCCGCCGGCGTCTTACAGCGCTGCGGTCTCGGTGGATTCTGATGCTGACAGAACTTTAGTGGCTGTGTGGAATAGGGAGGTCAGTGGCCCTGGTATTAATCTTCATTATATTGGCCAGTTTTCCCAGTCAGGAAACCAGGGTAGAACCTGGAGTGAGCCGAAAGAGTTATTACCTAATCCAGAACAGGTGGAGCCGCTATCTCGGGGAGTACAGAGCGTGGCTGCGGGAGAAAATGGGGTTTGGATGGCGTCGGTGTATGTGGGAGAATCTTCTCCGCAAACGACTTTTACCTGCGGGGTGGTGATTTCGATGGATTCAGGTCTCACCTGGAGTGATTTTCAGGACCTCACCGATGAGGTTCAGCTTGAAGAGAATCGTTTCTCTCTCGACGTTGCTTATTGCGGAGACTCCACCTGGATTTTCCTCATCAGTACTGAGAACTCTGTCAGGTATATACGCTCTGAGGATAACGGCATTACGTGGGAGCCGATGATTCTATTAAGCGAAGCTGATAATTACTCCGGGGCAGTCACTGGCCATCCGAAAAGTAATGCGGTGATGATCACGCATGAGGAAGGTTTCTACGGCCATATCGGCTCAAGGTTCAGCCATGATAACGGCGCCACCTTTGGCCCACCTGTTTCTGCCAGCATTGGAGCAACCGACGGCGCGGGCAATTGGGTGGTTTCGAATCGGACTAATGCCCCTGTCGCCATTCCTATCATGCACTCAACGGATAACGGAAGAACCTTTGCTTCCATTCCAAGTCCGCCTTTGATTGGCGACCGCGATGTTAATCCTTATAGCCTGGCTTATAGCGACGCCGGAGAAATTGTACTTATCGCTTATGCAGTAACGTGTGTCGGCATAGAAAACCTCTGCTTCGGCTTCCAGTCCGGGCTCATCACGCGCACCAGCGATCTGGGGCAGACCTGGACGCCATGGGAGCGCTTTGGTCCGAATGCCACCAACACTGTAATTCCGGTGGATGTGGCAGCGACGCCTAATAATAACTTTTTCGCGATCATGGATTCCGAGCCAAGTTCTCCAACCCCGCTATTAAACTCCTTCCGGCTTGATCTGGAACCCTTTGATCGGCCTGCTGCCGCGCGGGATTGGCAGTTTTATCAGTAGCGGGAATGCGAAGCCGTGGCTGCTCTGCCGTCATGGGGCGAGACGACGGAGAACGTAAAAGCAGGAACACAAAAAGCACAAAAGGCTTCGCTGGACAAAAACACAAAAGGGCTGGACTGGAAAGCGGGCGCTTCGGTGGGAGTTCCCAAGGTACCGTAGATTCAGGATCAAGTGTTACCGGCAGCTAAATAACAATTCCGACGGGGTTACGCGGTAGGGGCTGGGAGACTTTTTTCGGCTGGTTCCGAAATGGAAGGCTTGTTGCTGGTATAATGCGCTTGATTTCAATTTGAAGGGTGCCTGTGTAAAACCAATGTCTGAACGTAAACGATATAAACGGGTTCTCCTCAAGATCAGTGGCGAGGCGCTTAAGGGCGAGCAGGAATTTGGCATCGATTTTCAGTTTGTAACGCGGCTGGCTGCAGAGATCCGCGACCTGGTGGAGAACACCGGGGTGGAACTGGCCGTGGTAGTGGGCGGCGGCAATTATATCCGCGGGGCGATGGCGGAAAGCCACATTGATCGCGCCACGGGCGATTACATGGGAATGCTGGCGACGATGCTGAATGCCATGGCGCTGCAGGCTTCGTTTGAAGATACCGGCCTGCAGACGCGGGTGCTGAGCGGTCTGGATATTAAGGAAGTAGCTGAGCCGTACATCCGCCGCCGGGCTGTCCGGCACCTGGAAAAGGGCCGGGTCGTGATTTTTGCCTGTGGTACGGGTAACCCGTTCTTTACTACGGATACGGCCGCAGCGCTGCGCGGCACGGAGATTGACGCGGAAGTGATACTGAAGGCGACAAACGTTGACGGCATATACGATGCTGACCCGCGCAAGCACAGCACGGCCACTCTGTATGAGCGGGTCGGGTTTACGGAGACGTTGACAAAGAACCTGCGCGTAATGGATGCGACGGCTATCTCGCTGTGCCGGGAGCATAACATACCCATTATCGTATTTGATTTACACCAGCCGGGAAACATCCGGAAGGTTATTGAAGGCGAAACCATAGGAACCTTTGTCGGAGGCGATGACGATGCAGCTGAGTGAGCTTTATAAGTCGGCAGAAGAGAAGATGAGCAAGGCCATCGAATCGGTGGAACATGAGTTTACCGGTTTGCGTACGGGCCGCGCCAGCGTGGCGCTGGTGGATACCCTGCAGGTGGATGCCTATGGCAGCAAGATGCCGCTGAAGCAGGTGGCGACGATTTCTACGCCGGATGCGCGGACGCTGGCCATCCAGCCCTTTGACCGCGCCATGACGGCGGCGGTGGAGAAGGCGATTCACCAGGCGAACCTCGGGATGACACCGAACAATGACGGGAAGGTTATTCGCCTGAACATTCCGCCGCTTACGGAGGACCGGCGCAAGGACCTTGTGAAGATGGCGAAGAAGATGGCTGAGGATGGCCGAATCTCTGTGCGGAACATCCGCCGTCATGCGAATGATGAGATTAAGAAGACGGAGAAAGAGCACGAGATCGCGGAGGATGAACGCGATAAGGCGACGAAGCACGTGCAGGATATCACGGATAAGTATGTGAAGGAAATTGATACGTTGCTGGCGAAAAAAGAGAAAGATATCATGGAGATCTAGCACCTGCGGCGGCGCCTGGAAGTGAGCAAAGCAAAGCGGCTTTAGAAGAAGTGTAGGGTGAAGCTGGCGAGTTTTGACACGAAGGCGCGAAGGCACGAAGAACCGCAAAAGAAAGAATTGAGCTGAAGTAGTAGATAGTGCATGCTGCTTTGGGAGCAGGCAAAAGGTTGGGCCGGTGGAGGATGTTCTTCCACCGGCCTTTGCTGTTTGTGCGTTGTAAGTCATTTACGAAGTGGTCGACGGGACGTCGACCCTACGATGTTTGCTGTGGAAGTGGTCGACGGAACGTCGACACTAGGTGGTTACGTAGTGGTTACTCGGTCTCCGTGGTGGTTTCGGAATCGGTTTCGGTTCCCGTTGCGGGTGAATCTTCCCCGGTTTCCTGCATCTTCTCGGCCTGCTTTTTGGCGAAGGCTTCGAAGTTCTTGGCGGCGTTTGTGATCATTTCATCGGGAATGACCATCATCAGCTTAATGCTTTCCTGGTCGATGTAGGCTGCTTCCAGGATCGGGTTGTCAGATAGGCCCGTAAAGAACTCGGCCATTTCAGGACTATCTTTAGCCACGGCGTCGCCGAGGAAGGCCAGGTTGTAGTCGATGTACATGTCGCCGCCCTGGGGCAACTCGGCGCGGGATTTCAGTTCAGGTGAATCGGCGGTGCCGGCCTTTACGGCTTTAACCGCTTCTTCCAGCTTTGTGCCATCGATGGCGATGAGGATCTTATTATTATCGATGAACGTAAACATAGCATTTTCCATGTCGTACATCTTCATAAACGGGTTAGCTTCCAGGCCTTCGCCGGTAATTTTCATCGAAAGGCGATGGGCCGGTTGGCCTTCTATGGTGGCAACATTCCGGGTAAGAGTGGCGCTTGTCTCAAGGCCAAGCCCTTTATAAAGTCCGGCAAGGCCGCCTGTTGTAACGGACGAAATGCCGCGTTCCATATACTGGATAGCTTTTTCCTGGTCCTGCACGGAGATCAGGTAGAAACCGTTTTCTTGTTCACCAAAGCTGATCCATCCGGCGAATCCATCACCGAAGGCCTGGCTGGCCAGGTTTAGGAGCTCGGCAAGCTCCGGCATTGCATCACCAGCGACGCCGGCGCTTTCGAGACCTTCAGAGATGATAGGCAACATGGCTTTGAAAGCCGTCTGCGTATCTATGTAGGAATCATAGCGCATGGTTGCGTTCTCGGGAGCAGGCAGCGCCTTGCTGAGTTCCTGGCCGGTGGGGCCAGTGGGTTCGTCCACTTTTACTCCGCCGATGGGGTAAAGCGTCTTCTCGAAATGAACGCCGTCACCGGAGAGATCGATCTTAATGGTGGCGACATCTGTGCGCTTGGCAATTGCTGTGACCATGCCGCCGACAAAGCTCAGCATTTTTGCGGAGCCGGTGCTGCTGGAGTCGCCGCTTTCTGCAGCCTTCTGCTGGAGCTTCTTCAGCAAATCCTGGAGCTGTGGACCTTTATCCTGGATAAGCTTGTCGGCATCAACAGTCGCTAAAAGGAACTGGTCATCGTTACCTTCTAGTTTGGCAGCGGCGGCGGTGCCCATGGCGCCTTTTGCGTTATTGATCGAAGCTTCATCCGTAGCGGCTGCCACCAGCTTCTCAGAAATCTTTTCGGCCATCAGGCCTTTCCCCTTGAGAAGGTCGGCAATGGCCTGGGCCTTTCCGTCTGCGGTCTCAAGTAGCAGGAACGGGCGACCCGTCTGCGGGACCGTGACGACGAGTCCTGATCCGGGGGCAAGGGACTTGAGTCCTTCATCGCCCAGCAACATGCCGAGCTGGCCGCGGATGAGCTCGCCGCTGAGGCCGGGCTTAACCTTGTTTGCCAGGGTGCCCACCCGATCAAGCATGCCGGGGAAATCGCCAATGGTTATGGTGCCGTAGGTGCCTTCAACGGTGGCTGGGGGCGCTGCCATGGCGGTGGATATGCCAAACATCATACAGACGCCGGCCATTGCGCTGCTTAGGGTTCTGCGATTTATTACTGCTGCGTTGTTCATCATCTTCGAGTCTCCCGTTTATCGCCGGTGGCCCACTTATGGGCGCAACGGTCCTTAATCAGCCTTTAGCGAGATTTACGCCTTGTGCACTTTACACTAACTAATACGGGAAAACTGAAGCCGGGTGACAGTCCTGATGTAAACTTTTCGCATGTTTGACCCTTCTGACCTCAAAATCCTGTTTTTTGACATCGGCAACGTGTTTGTGTCTGATGATCCTTCTGGCTGTTTCGCCTATCGGCGGCTTTATGAGCGGCTGGTGGCGGATGGGCACCAGTTAACGGTGGAGGAGTTTTTCCGCCGGCGGACGGAGCATGTGAACAAGGGCGGTAACCTGTGGACGTTTGTGTCGCAGTGGATATCGCAGGACGAGTTCAAGGCGTGGCAGCGGGAGGTTCGCGGGCAGATGTATTGCCAGTGGAGCAAGCTGAGCCCGGCCATTACCACCATGGCGGATGTGCCGGCGCTGCTGGCTCCGCATTACCGGCTGGGTATCATCGCAAACCAGCCGCACGAGGTGGAAGACGTATTGGCGGAGCGGGGGATGCTGCAGTATTTTGAAGTGCTGGGGGTGAGTGATAAGCTGAACCTGCATAAGCCGAACCCCGCGTTTTTCCAGTGGGCCCTGGACCAGGCGGGGGTGAAGCCGCACGAGGCGCTGATGGTGGGTGACCGAATTGACAATGACATAAAGCCGGCGAAGGCGCTGGGGATGAAGACGGCGTGGCTGAGGCTGGGATGCGATGGGCGCGAATGGCAGCCGTCGGATGAATTTGAGCGGCATTACGCGGCGAGTATCGCGCTGGCGTGCTGGAGCGATTGGGAACCGAAGGGGCCGGAGGATGAGCCAGACCTGGTGGCGCATAGCGCGGAGGAGCTGGTGCAGGCGCTGACTTCAGTGGTTAGTGGTTAGTGGCTAGTGGCTGGTGGCTGGTGGCCAGTGGACAGTTGACAGTTGACAGCGGGGCGCGAGTTGAGAATTGAGAGTTGAGAGTTGAGTTGACAGTGGACAGCGGGGCGGGGAGTTGAGAGTTAAGTGGGCAGCGGGCAGGGAGGGTTGAGAGTGGATAGCGGGGGGATGGTCAAATTGTGAGCGGGCAGTTATCATGGCGGTATGCTGTTTGTGGTGATGCGGCGGAGCTGGCGGCGATGAACTTGTGCCTGATCCGGGATGAGGGGCATCGTAACCCGATGGGGCTGGTGGAACTGGAACAGCGGATGGCGGGGTGGATTAGTTCTGACGATTAACGTGCGGTGATGTTCGAGGCGCAGGGGGAAGTTGTGGGGTATGCACTTTTTCGCGAAAATGGTGATAAGGAAGTTTACCTGCGTCAGTTTTTTATCAGGGAGGGTTGCAGGCGGAGGGGGCATGGCAGGGCCGCGATGGCTCTGCTTCGGACACAGGTTTTTCCAGACGGCCGGCGAGTTGTACTTGAAGTGCTCTGCGGCAATATGTCGGGCCAGCAGTTTTGGAAGGCATTGGGGTTCAAAGACTACGCTGTGACTATGGAGTTGCAGGAGTAGGAGATCGTTATGGGAAAGCGGGCAGGCCATAACTGGCGCACAAAAACTGTTGCCTGATCGCCTGTCGCCGGGCATGGGTGTGTGACCATGTCAGGCAGGCCCGGCTATACTTCTCGATTTTCAGGATGCTTCCTGATAGTTTTCTTTGGTTTTTTCGGCGCATTTGGCGGCGGGTTTCTTTACGCTTTGCTGTTCATGCCGGATAACGTGTCGGGCTCGGTGTGGGTGGGCGCGGTTGTGTCGTCGGTGTTTCTTCTGATTGGGCTGGTTGGGGTGTTTGCAGGGTTTCGAGTTTTGCTTGGAAAGCCGGCCC
>JAKFFN010000045.1:0-7877 GCA_036675025.1 Candidatus Sumerlaeales bacterium
TATCCGCCAGTTTGTCGATACTGGGCGTCTGGATTTCACTGCCAAACGCGCTGATATCTGACCACCCCATATCGTCAGCCAGGATCACGAGTACGTTCGGGCGTTTTTCATTTTCCTGCCCGCAGCCCATTGCGGTGGTCGTGGCTATTCCTGCCAGTAGTAATGCTTTTTTAATGGTGCTAAAGTGCATGGTCTTCTCTCTTTAATGCAGGCTGTCAGCCTGCCGCGCTTGCTTCTATTTTTCCAGCGTCTCAACAGTTACGGTAGCCAGCTTTCCTTTAAAAGGAAAACCGCGAGGGTAGTCTCCCACTGGAGTCTCTATATCAACGCCCGCCGCAATGCCCTGGGCAGGCGTCTGCCGCAGTGCGCCCGGGAATTTACCGGTTACTATTTTCGGCGCCTTTGTCAAATCTCTCTCAGGCCCCGCTTTAACCCAAAGTTCCGCATGGCCATCAGGGCGAAGCCTGGCGCCAACGGTGAATTGTCCCTCGGGAATTGGCCCAATCTCCAGGTCACCTTTCTTGCGACCATGCCGCGTTACAAAATGAATCTTCCCGTCCATTGCAAAAAGGCTGAACCCGTCAATGCTCGCCCCCTGGGCAACGATTACTCCTTCAACCGGGCCGCTTTCCACTTCAGCCACAATGCTGATGCCTTTGCCGGTAAGGTTCAGGCTCTTCTCTACCGGCAGTTCCTCGCCCTGCTTAAGCGTTACTTCTGAAGCACCGGCCGCGGGCGGGTCATCATTACGCTTTTTCCCGCGCCGATCTTCCCAGCCGCCCAGCGGCAATACCCGCGCGCGCTTGGCCCACTCGTCCCACTGGGCGGCCATCTTCTTCACTACCTCCGGGTGCTTCTCAGCCAGGTTGTTCGTTTCCGCCCGGTCGACATCCATATCGTAGAGTTCCCACGGACCATCCTTCGCCACGGCCACAAGCTTCCATTTGCCGTCGCGCACAGCCCGGTTGCTTTCATGCTCGAAAAACAACGGCTTGCTGCGGTTCAGATCGCCGTCGCCCGTCAGCACCGGGACCAGGCTTTTCCCCTCCAGCGGCTGCACCTTCACTCCTTTGCGCTCCGCTGGATATTGCGCCCCTGCCACATCAATAAACGTCGCCATCAGGTCAATCAGGTGAGCCGGTTCGCGCACGATATGCGTACCGGATGTCGTTTTGATGGCTTGCGGCCAGTGCGCAATCAGGGGTGTGCTGATGCCACCTTCATGCGAGTAGTGCTTGTACAAACGCAACGGCGCGTTCGACACGTTCGCCCAGTTCTCTTTATAAGCGACGAAAGTATCCGGCGGGCCCGCCATAACGTCATACCCCATGCGGACAATCTCGCCATCGCGCGTGTGAGTCGGCTGCGCCTTTTCCTGGATCTCGTCAGGCGCCATCGGCTTTGCCGGCCCCTTGATGTCCCGCGGCTTCCCAAACGAATCCTCTGCACAGCCGCCGTTGTCCTGAAGGTAAACAATCAGCGTGTTCTCCAGCTCGCCCTCTTCGCGCAGCGTCTCCATCAGCCGGCCTATGCCCTCGTCCATTATTGTCACCATGGCCGCGTAGGTTTCCATCAGGCGCGCCTCGGCTGCCTTGTTTTTCACGTTGTCCCAGTCGCCCACCGGCGGAGCATAGTTGCTCACGTTCGGGATCAGGTTCAGTTCCTTCAGCCGTTCAATCCGCGCCGCGTGCACAGGCTCGTAGCCCTGATCATACTTACCCTTGTATTCTTTAATAGCCTCTTCAGGCGCGTGCAACGGCCAATGGGCCGCTGTGTAGGCCAGGTACAGGAAGAACGGCTTGTCGTCACTCTGCTTCTCGTGATCCGAAACAAACTTGATGGCATTGTCAGAAAGCGCATCGGTGTAATAAAACTTCTCCGGTTTATACTCCGGATCGTTCTCCGGGCTGATATATGTTTCGCCGCGGCACAAAGTGGAAGGATCCCAGAAGCTGCCTGAGCCGGCAATGGTACCGTAGAATTTATCGAATCCCCGGCGCGTCGGCCAATGTTCCACGTCTTTTTTCGGATCATAACTGCGCGGCGCCAGGTGCCACTTACCCGCCATATACGTGCTGTACCCGGCCTCTTTCAGCACCTCCGCAACGGTCACGCTATCGCTAGTCAGATGGTCACCATAACCAATGTGCCCCGTATCAAATATGAGATGCCCCACGCCGGCCTGGTGCGAGTAGAGACCTGTCAACAGCGATGCACGGCTCGGGCAGCAGCGCGCAGTATTGTAAAACTGGGAGAAGATCTTCCCATTGTCCGCGAGCTTCTGGAGCGTTGGCGTGCGAATCTCACCGCCATAGGGGGAGATATCTGAGTAACCCATGTCGTCCGACAGGATCACAATGATATTTGGCTTTGCCGCAGGCTGCGCGTTGGCATTAGATGCCAGTAATCCTGCCAGTGCTACGCTGGCAAGCGCACCAGCAATTCTCTGGTTTAAATAAGTCATGGTGCCAGATTCTCCCTATTAGTAAGAGGAATTGGCGCCGTCTCATATACACGCGTCAACACCTAACGCCATTTTCAATGAATCGGCAAAACATAAAAAGCCCCTGCCGGCACTGGGCCGACAGGGGCATTCCTATGGAGGGTTGTACTTTTCTTACGAGGGACTAGCGACCGTCGCGGTCGGCATCACCCGGAACTCGCTCTTCAATGCGGTGCCAGGCGTCGCGTGTTGCGACTTTTGCTTTGTCCCAACCCAGACGGCTTGAACCCTTGTTGGTTTCCCAGCCGCGCTCAAGGTCGGTATCAACATCTTCAAAGCGGCGATCGTGGTGCTTGCCGCGGGTTTCCCAGCCGTAACGATAGGCAGGGAGGTAATCTTCTTCGTAGGTATAGTCGGATTCATAGTAGGGGCGAGTGGTGTGTGTATCACGCCAATAGGCCTCTTCTACAGTCGGGTCAATGCCTTCGGCAACGCCTTTACCAACAAGTCCACCGGCAATAGCACCTATGGCGCCACCAACCAGCGAGCCTGCAGGGCCACCAACAGCGCCGATAGCAGCACCCGCAGCTGCGCCGCCAGCTGCGCCTACGCCGGTACCAACCGGGTGCGAACCTGGAGCACCGGTAATAGGATCAGGGTTTAGGTCTTTATCATGCTTTTTATCTTTATCAAACATTGTAACGCTCCTCTTTGCGGAGTTATGTGGCTTGGTAGCCTATGCAGGAAGTAAGGGCAATTGCCGTGCCATTTTGCTGCACTCCGCCCCAATCAAAGCACCCTAAAATGAAGCTTGCACACTGATACATCACCTGTTAGCACCAGTAGCATGTCTACCGCCCCCGATGATTCCGCCCTGTCAGAGATCGAAATTCTTCGCCTGCTTGAAGCGGCCAGAGACGTAAGATTGCGCGCTCATGCGCCCTACAGCAAGTACCAGGTAGGCGCTGCCGTACTTGGCGATGACGGTCACATCTATGGCGGATGCAACCTGGAAAACGCCAGCTACGGACTCACCATCTGCGCTGAACGGGTTGCCATTGGTGCGGCGATCTCAAAGGGCGTGATAAAACCCCGCGCCATAGCCGTTGTAACTGCAGATGCAGCTTCGCCGTGCGGGGCATGCCGCCAGGTGCTTGTAGAGTTCAACCCCGAAATAACCGTAATTATCGCCGGCCAGCACGATGATACCTACCGCACCACTACTGCAGCCGAACTCCTCCCCGATTACTTCCGCCTGGCACGCTAAGCCGCGCCACGAACCTCAACCCGCCGCCTCATCCTGCTACCACAAGCCCCGACGCAAGTACCCCTGAAAACGCCTGCTTGCGGGTAACACGGGTGCCCTCACCCGTGCCACCGTTTCACGTTTACAGCCTGCTGTGGATGGCCCGTCCACCCCGTTCTACATTATACTTTCTACGTTCTACTCGCGACTCCGTCGCGCCCCGCCGTTACATCATCTCCACATCTGGCGATTGCAGTCCAAGCGCTGCCACACTCTCACCCGGCTCAAAACCCTTAGCCGCCGCCAACGCAACCGCTTCATCCTGATCCACGGCATCGCCGCTTACACCAACACCGCCCACCAGTTCACCGCCCACATATAGAGGTACGCCGCCGGGGAAAGTAATAATGCCATTCCGCAAGCTGGAATCACCCGTGATGCCAACCTGGTTTGACTGGCCAATGCCCCACAGAGGACCTGTTGTAATCTTGCCGTCATCGCCCGTAGTGATCTGCGTGAGCTGACCAATAACGCGGCTGGTCAGCGCGTTTTCATTGCTGGAAAAGAATGCTGCCGTGCGCGCTTTTGCAATGGCGATGTCGCGGCTGCCTTCCCAGGCATCGTCCATAGAATGCAGTTTGATAAACTTGCCGTCGCGGCTAACTACCGCGATGTGCATCCTCGTGAAGCGCTTGCCCAGCTGGCTGTTGCCGCGCAGTGCGCTGGCGATTTTCCGGGCTGCCTCTTCACCCTGCTTCAGTATCTGCTCTACCTGTTCTTGTCCAAGCATCATCGTATTCTCCACGGACTCAAAGGTCCTTTAGTCGTCCTCGCGCCCTTCGCGGCGCGCTTGATTGCTCAATTCCGTGATTTCCTGTATCGCTTCCTTTGAAGCAAGCCCGGGGTGGCCATCATTAACCCGCGGCCAGCCGTCATCAGTAAACGTCAGGTAGTCATGCATGAGGTAGCGCCGCTTGTCGCCAACCTGTTTCACCCGGGCATGATAAAAGATGCGCCAGCGCCCGGCTTCGTCTTCCATCACAAACTGATGTGCAGGTCCGCTGAAGGTGGCGTCATGCACCAGGATGGGTTTCGGGTCCTTTTCATAAGGCCCCCAGATCTCGCGTGAACGCGCCACGCCTACAGAGTACTCATCATCCACAAAGATGTTTCCGCTATAAAAGAGGTAGTACCATCCGTCCCGGTACACCACGGTAGGGGCTTCAACCAGCACCCCCTCCCACGGCTGATCGTTTCGGATCAACTCACGCTCTGTTCCAATGACTTTCAGTCCGTCAGACGACAGCTCCTGCATGACAATAGGCGTTGGTCGCGGCGGATTGAAATCGTTCTGGTCTTCTTTCCAGAGGAGATACTTTTTACGCGTTTTAGGATCTTCGAAGTAGGTTACGTCAATGAGCCCGACGCCATCATTGGCTTTTATCGGGGCACCAATATCTTTGAACGGCCCCTTCGGGCTGGAGGCCACCGCCGCACCAACGGCAAAGCGGTTAGAGCCGTTCTGGCGGGCGGTGTAATAGGCGATATACTTGTCGTTAACCTTGTGAACTTCCGGTGCCCACCAGCTGCGGGATTCGCTGCACCACTCGGGCATCGTATCATCTTCAAAGATGTGGCCGATTTTAGTCCAGGTCGTGAGGTCATCAGAAACAACGATCGGGTAACGGCCGGCGTCGCGGTACCCACCGGTATGGTAGACGTACCATTTTCCGTCAGCGCGCACAACGCCGGGATCGGGCGTGTTATAGGGCCGTATGGGGTTGCCAAGATGGCGAGGCCCTGAGGTAGGATTATCTGCGCTGGCCATACATCCTGCTGCCGCAAATACTATGGAGAAATATCTCCGGATTAAAGACTGCTGAAACATGAGTTACTATCGGCCAAACCACGCGCGAACGGTCGAACCGTCTCCCTTTTTCCTTATAGATGCGTGTATAGGGTTGAACCGAAATGGCTGGCGCAAGCAAAACCGGACAGGCTACGAGCAACCTGCGCTTACAGCCACGCTTGGTCTTTGTGTTGAAACACCCCATCACGAAAACAGACGCTTATCGACCGCTTCGATGCATCGGTCCAGGTGTAGATCTCAACTCTCTCCTGCTCGTTAATCACGCCCCTGGTGCATAGCTGTTCCGTCGGACCGGCACCTATTAATTCCTGCACCTCGCGAACCGACATCCCCTTGTCAATTCGCGCGTACAAATCCTGTGTCAGACCTACGCCGCAGAATACTGCGCCAGGGTCTGTCACTTTTACTGCCGCGCGAGACCACAGTGCGGCAAGCAAACCTATAACAATTAACAACGTAACTGCAGGTTTCATGATGTTTCCCCTGCCGGCATCATGCTTCACCGGCTAATGTGCAATCGCTGCTACCCGTGAATAGTACCGAGGGCGCTGCGACAAAGGCAAGGGATTTCAGACCGCTTGGGCCGGTCAGCGGTCCTGGCGCGAAACTGCCTTTTTCCCCTGCATCTCCAGCACAAAAATCAGCAGGAAAAACAGCACCACCTGCGCCAGCGCTATCACCGCCCCCGCGCCGCTGAGGTAGCGCAAGTTAACCGCTGCGAGGCCGACTGTCAGCGTAACCACCCAGATAAACACCACCGCCTGAACCCGGCTGAAACCCAGGGCCACAAGGCGGTGAGAAAAGTGGTTCTGGTCGCCCTGCATGAGCGGCTTGCCGGCCCGCCACCGTATCCACATAACAGACAGCGTATCAAAAAGCGGCACGCCCAGCACGATCAGCGGCGCCACCACCGGCAATTGGGTCGGCACCCCCGCATCGTAATAGGTAACCATGATGCTGAGCGCGGCGAACAGGTAACCAATGAACAGTGAACCGCTGTCGCCCATAAACAGGCGCGCCCGCGGAAAATTATACGGCAGAAATCCAAGTACGGTGCCTGCCAGCGCCGCAAACATGGCCATCATAAAGAGCTCGCCGCCGGCGCGGGATATCAGGTAAAAACTTATGGCGCACACCAGGGCCACGCCTGACGTGAGACCGTTCATGTTATCGAGCAGGTTAAACGCATTGCTTATCAGCACCACCCAAACCACAGTGAGCACCGCGCCCGGCAGCCAGCCGGGGATGAACATGTTGATAGTGATGCCACCTGCGACCAGGATCAGCCCGGCTGCGATCTGGAACGCCAGTTTAACGACAGGCCGCCGGTTTTTCCGATCATCTACGAGACCCACTATAAAGGGCAACAGTGCCCCCGCCACCACGGTGGCGAGCCGCGGCAACACGCTCGGTATATTCGGAATATGACTGGCCAGTCCCGGCGGCAGAAGCGCCCGCGGAGCCTCAAAATGCATGAGCGCAAGCCCGCCGAAAAGCGTGAAGCAAAACGCCGCGGCTATCCCCGCCCCGCCGCATCGCACCATCGGCTCATGATGGATCTTATCCGGGTGCACGGGATCAACAAAACCAAACCGCGCGCCCAGGTATCGGGCGACAGGAACGAACATCAGCGCCAGCGCAAACGCGCCGAGTAGCACAAGGGCATTGGCAAGATCGATAGCCGGATTCATCAAAAGCTACTTCATACCATTTAAAGAGAATGCTGAAGCAGCCGGAAAGCCCGGCTGAAGCCGGCTATGGTTTTTTTCTTTGCAGCAATACCCACCCCGGCTAAAGCCGGGTGCAAAGAGGGATCCGGCTAAAGCCGGAAAGTTCACAGGGTAACATAAATCATTTGTCCGATTAGCGCGATCATAAGACACGTTGTTTGCTGAAACTCGCGCGCACACTCTAAACACCTGGTCAGCAGATCTCGTAAAATAAATTGCCAGCTTTAGCCGGTACAAAGCAAGATGAGCATCAATTGCCCGCTTTAATCGTTCCAAAGCACCATGTGGTTCAATTGCCCGCTTTAACCAGCACACAGCCACATTGGCATCAATTGCCGGCTTTAGCCGGCCTGCAGAAAAATGTGACTCAATGGCCGGTGTTAACCTGCCCACAGCAACATTGGGATCGGTTGCCGGTATTAGTCGTTCCAAAGCATCAAGTGGCTTAATTGCCGGCTTTAGCCGGCCAGTCTTTGCACCCGGCTTTAGCCGGGGTGTAAACAGCTCTCCAAGATACCCGGAGCCGGCTTCAGCCGGGCTTTCCAACCGCTTTAGCAAACACTCTGAAACCAAGCCCAAGCCCATGTC
>JAKFFN010000065.1:0-7856 GCA_036675025.1 Candidatus Sumerlaeales bacterium
ATCGGCGGAACACCAGTAAACATCGTTGTCTTTTAGGTCAAACACGTATTTTGTGGTCACATGGCAGCCAAGCAGGTAGCCGCCGGTGCTGTGCTGCACGCCCTTCGGCTTCCCGGTGGTGCCGCTGGTGTAGAGGATATAAAGCGGATGCTCGCTGTCCAGCTCTTCTGCCGGGCAATCATCGCTGGCGCTGGCCATAACGTCATGATACCACACGTCCCGCGCATCGTCCCACTGAACTTCGTTTTCAGTGCGTTTTACTACAACCACCTTCTTGACCGACGGACAGTTCTTTACGGCTTCATCCACGTTCTTCTTAAGCGCGATTACAGACCCGCGGCGCCATCCGCCATCAGCCGTTATAACAATGTTACATTCGGCGTCATTGATGCGGTCTTTCAAAGCTTCGCTGCTGAAGCCGCCAAATACGACAGAGTGAGTAGCACCGATGCGTGCGCAGGCCAGCATGGCAATGGCAGCCTCTGGCACCAGGGGCATGTAGATGGCGATGCGGTCGCCTTTCTTTGCGCCGAGGCTCTTCAGGGCATTTGCGAATTTCTTCGTTTCGGTCAGTAGCTGGGAATAGGTCAGGGTCAGCGTGTCACCCGGTTCACCTTCCCAGATGATAGCGGGCTTGTTACCCTTGCCGGCCGCCACATGGCGATCCAGGCAGTTATGGGTGGCGTTGATTTTCCCGCCTTCGAACCATTTGGCAAAGGGCGGTTTCCAATCAAGAACCGTATCCCACTTCTTAAACCATTCCAGTTCCTTCTCGGCCTGGTTTGCCCACCAGCCTTCCGGATCAGCTATGGATTCCTTATAGATTCGCTGGTATTCCTCGAATGAGGAAATGTGAGCCTCTTTGGCGAACTCCGGACTTGGCTCAAACTTCCGGTCTTCTCGCAGAATCGACTCGATATTTGACAACGACGTAGACATTACTTCTCCCTCGTTTCGTGACGGCATAACAATTGAGGTTTCTCTCAGAAACGCTACATCGGGTTCAACCCTAATCAGACCGGCGTGCAAGGGATATTTTTTGAACGTAAAAAAAGCTGGAAGAGGCTTTCGCTACCATTGGATGTGGTTCGCGGTGCCAACAATAGGCACTCTCGTCCTGTGCGCGGCCATGTTTTACGGCGGAGGTACGCACTACTGGGGACCGCTTGAGAGTGACCTGACAAACCAGTTCTTCCCCTGGCGGGTGTTTATCCATCGCTGGTTCTCCCGCGGCATCTTCCCGTATTGGGATCCCCATATCTTCAGCGGATACCCCACCGTCGAAAGCCAGCAGATGCTCAACATGCATCCCCTGCACCTGCTCTCAGTGTTTCTTGATCCACGCGTCGGACTTACTGTATTTACAGCACTTAACACGTTCATTGCCTGCGTTGGAATGTTGTGGGCGCTGCGCCGATGGTGCGCGTGTTCACCCATGGCCGCTGCCCTGGGAGCCGGCCTTTATGTGTTCGGCGCCCTGTTTGCTGTCCGGGTAATGGCTGGCCATATTACCGTGGTAACTGCACTTGCCTGGTGGCCCCTTGCGGCACTCAGCGTATTGAGGATGGTTCGGCAAATCCCGGCGATGTCCGGAGCGTCTGCCTGGCATCGGGAGAAGAATACGCTGCTCGCCGCGCCGGGATATCTGTTGAGCAACAAGAGATTCAGGCGGCTCGCGGCGGTCTCGGCGCTTTCCCATGCCATGGTCTGCCTGGCCGGTGCGCCGCAGTATATTGTCTACCTCTTTTATATAGATCTGGCCATTCTGGCAGCCGTGGCGCGGCGCGATACGTGGGCGGGCTGCCTGGCTTCCCTGGCCGCGGTCTGGGTCCTGGCCCTGGTTATTTCCGCACCCCAGTGGCTCCCGGCGTTATGGTACCTGCCTTACACAGGCCGGGCCACCACTTCCGGCGGGGCTACAGGGCTTAACCTGGGCCCGATGCAGAATTTCCTCCTCGAACTGGTGATGCCGTTTCCCTTTGGCGATGACCTTACCTATGGCCATCTGCACTTTAAAAATGTCTGGGAAACCGCTACCTATCCCGGTGGTGCCGCCCTCGTGCTTAGCCTGGCGCTGGTGGTCCGGGTAATCGCCTGGCGCGTGGTGCGTATCACGAAAAAAGAACGCACTGCCGCCTCCGTAACGCCGCTCGCCGTCGCCGCGGCCGTGATCCTTCTCCTTGGCTTCTACATGATGATCGGCGGCTGGCTGCCCGGCTTCAGCGGGTTCCGCGAACCCCTCAAAGCCCGCGCACTTATTGCGTTCGGCTTCGCCATAGCCGCCGCCGCAACATTTGACCTCGCCATTCTCCGCGGTCCCCAGTGGAAAAAGAGCCTTTGGATCGCCGTCATTGCAGCCGCCCTGTTGATCGGATATGCCGGGCAATATACCGGAACTCAAACGTTCAAGGAACTGGTCAAAGGATTTGGCGTTCCAATGGATCCCCTTGCCGCCGACGATTACCGCCAGTTTCTTGCCAATCCCGAAGATGCCGCCCTCAGGTATTATGTTTCGTATGTAGCAGGTCAGTTAGGTGTCCTGGTAGTGCTGATTGTGCTCCTGGCCAGGCATCCGCGCCGATGGCTGGCGGCTCTCTTCCTTTTCTGGATAGCCCTTGGCGATCCTTTTTACCACCATGCCCGGGCCTGGGTTGCGCGTCACCCCTGGGATCGTGCCGGACTTCCGGCGCCCGTCGTCGATTATTTCAAACCGCTACTGGAGGACTCCGCCGGAGAACTGCCCTGGCGGGTCGTTTTGCATTCGGGAATCATCAATCGGACCCACCACCTGGAGGGCCTCTACGAGTATTATGGTTATGATCCCCTCATGCCCGCCCAGGGCGTTACCCGGATGCTGGTAAAGGGCGTCCAGAATGCTGACGGAATTGACAAGCTGGCCCAGCGCAAGGAACTGCTACAGCGGGTAGGCGCGCGGTACGACGCCAGTCACTGGCTGCCCGGCAGTGGAGACGCAGCGGATAATGCGCCTGCAGACATCATTGTAGTTCCGCAAGCTACCCTGTTTGATGTGACCCGAAAAGTTCTCGCAGGCACGCCGGGCGAACAGCGCTTTGGTGCCGACATGAAGGGCTTCCATTACGTAGTACCAGCCAGCCAGGGGGGACTGGCCCGCTCCGTGCAGCCCAGTGCCGAGTTCGGCCAGTATATCGATCAAACATTTCCGGATGCAGCGGAAGCATCGTCCACCGGTACCCTTGCACCCGGAGAAACTGTAGCGCTTCACTCAACTGGCAGGCCGGATGAGTACGGCGTCCGGGTATCGCTCAAGTCACCGGCGCTGGTCGTCTACAAAGGAACGTGGCTCCCCGGCTGGCATATCGTATTAGACGGCGCCGACGCCGGCCCTGCGATGTTCGCCAATAACTGGATGCCGGCAGCCATTGTTCCAAAAGGCGACCATAAGATAGTTTTCCGGTACCGGCCTGTCGGCTTTACCGCTTCACTGGCAATGGCAGCATTGGGCATGCTTGCAATTCTTCTCATGATAATGTACAACGGTCGCAAACTACGATCATAACGCTCCGCCTGCCTGGCCCGTGGCAAAGCTGAATTTTCACGGCTATGCGGAGTTCCTTATGTAAATAGGACAAAAATATCCGATTGTAAGGGGATTTGATATGTTTGCAGAAAAACTTTCAATCGCACTGGGTTTGGCGCTGGTTACTTCGATTACTCCCGTTGCTGCACAGCATGCGCATCACGCTGCAACGACATCAACAACGGAAGCTGCGGCCACAAAAGAACTTCCAACCCAGGCATTCAGGGATGAGCACAAGGAAGTGCTGGAACACATGAATCACGTGAAAACGTGGGCCGGAAATCTAGTCGGTCAGCCGGCAGAAGAGCAGAAGAAAACTGCGCAAAAGATCGTCGCATTTTTCCAGGATCATATCAAGCCCCATGCAGAGTGGGAGGAGCAGAACCTCTACCCGATAATTGACCGCATCACCGATTCCGGCAAGAACAGGTTTACAAGTACCATGCGACACGAACACAGGATCGTCGAACGTTGGATCGCCGAATTGTCCGAAGAAAGTAAAAAGGCTTCACCTGACTACGTGGCATTTGCACGCCGCACTGATAATCTGATCGGTCTTCTCTGGGCTCATTTTGAGGAAGAAGACGAAGTTCTCTTGCCGTATGTCGACAAGACTATGACCCGCGAGCAGTTCGAGAAAGAACTGGGAGAAAGTTCTCACTGACCCGCCGAAACCCGCGGTTTCGGTTTCTAAAAATCTTGCAATGCAATATTTTGCACCGGCATGTTCGTGCAACTCGTTGCTCCGCCGTGCGGAAGCAGGTTGAAAGACTCTGCTGTACCGCAAAACCGCGGGCAGCGACTATTAAAATGGGATGGAAAAACATGAGGTTTGGATCACCTAAAGTCTTTGGACTTTGTTGCTTGCTGTGCACTGCAGCATTTGCCGCCAACGGGCAGACTGTCGTCGAGAAATTTGAGAACGCCAGCGAGTGGGTTGTGACCGGAAACGACCTGGCAAACGGCGCCACGGTGACCTCTGCCACAACGACGGCCGCGGCAACGGAAGGCACGGGATCGGTTGAGTTCACTTACAATTACAGCGGCTTGCCTTACTACGAGATAAAGATCGCCAAAAACTTTGCTACGCCCCTCGACCTCAGCGATGCTGTGCAGTTTGATGTGGACCTGAAAGGTAACGCCGCGGCCAGCAACGTCGTGTGGTTTATCGGCCTGCGTTCTGCCAACGGGCAATCCATTCAGATGCTGCACAGCGGTAACGACGCAGACTATGAACAGCTACCCCTGGATAATTTCAAACGCTGGTCCTTCTCTCTGTCAGAGTTCCGCTGGGGCGGTTACTACACAAACACTCACCTGAACCAGGTTGATCTCGGCCGTATTACCGAAATTGCCCTTTTCATGCAGGCGCAGGGCACGGTCTCGTCAGCGGGTTCTGCAATGATCGCTATCGATAACCTCGTTGCCCATACCACCAGCAGTCGCCAGACCGTTGATGTCCTTGAAAGCTTCAACTATCCAGACAGCAACGCGCTCCAGGCCGTGTGGCAGCCCACCCTTGCAACTGGTGATAACACGGCATCCGTTGCCCTGGGCACTGACATGGACGGCACTGGCGGCGCCCTTGATCTCACCTTTAACGTAGGCCACCAGTATGACCGTATGGGAGCACTTTACCAGCTTCCGGCTCCGCGCGATTTTTCAAATGTTGACGCGTTCCAAATAATTCTTGAAGGCGACACGGACCTGCCTTCGTCAGTTGCCCGCTACGCCGGCCTTGTCATGCGCGATGGGTCAGGGAATGAAGCTTTGTGGTATTTTAGTTCGCCTCTGGACAAGGGCAGAACAGGCATGGTGCTCGTGAACAACTTCTCCGCACCGCCCATCCAGTACTGGGTGGCGCCGCTTCACGATTATGAATGGGATGGCGGCACCGTGCCATTTGATCATACCTATGTAACCCACCTGGCCGTCACCTTTACTGATAGCAACGCAGCCGGCTATCCCCACAGCTTCACGCTGAAGGTTGATGAGATCAAGACCATCACTTCGCTCGGCCTGCCGAAGGTTTCTGACATCACCAGCAGCAATGTTGCCGATTGGACGTTGTATTAAGTTTTAATGAAACCAGGCTTCACAATATCAGCCGGGGTGAGGCGCTGCCTTGCCCCGGCTCTATTAATAACGGCAATTGTCGCGTGGGGCATGGCGGCAAGTGGGCAAACTGTGCCTGCAGCTCTCGATGCTGAACTGCAATCAGTTCAGCCGGGCGGCATCGTAAACCTCTACGGCGCCTACGGCTCAGGTTACCTGAACCAGAGCCCGAACCAGCAGTCGTTTGTTCCGGGCACGGTAGTTTACAGCGACGACCCCGAGACAGCCCGCGGTCACGGCGTATTATACAGAACCACCGTGCCGGCGGGACCTACCCGCGTGTACCTGTACCATGTAAACGGCACTGCGTCGGCCGCAAAAGTAACGGCTGTTCTTGAGAACACCAGCACGGCGCCCGCCACTATTACCTATCTGCGCAAATCCCTTCCAGCACCTTCTGGAAACTATATCAGCGTCGGAAAAAACGCCGTTAAACAGTTCTATGAAAACACCGCACTGCCCGCAGATTTTGTTATACCTGTCGGAGGAGCCACGCTGCTAGACCCGGCAATGGACAGTCTGCGGGTTTCAGGTAACCAGCTGCTTAGCGGCAAATATGATTTTGAGAGCGATCAGCCGCTGAGAGTTACGACGCTGATGCTTCCAACAGGCACCAACACTTTGACCGCGCACGCCACCGCTCCCATATTAGCTGGAGATGGCTTCAACCGCCAGACAACTACGCAGTCCTGGGCAAAGGAAAACGTAACCCCCTACAGTTACATTACGGGAGGCGGGATCAGACGGTTTCGCGTCGGCGACGGCGTAAGTTTTTATGACACGTATGCTCCGGGGTTTGACCAGGAACGACAGGTGGCGAAAGAGCTTTATGGCAACTTCGGCATCGCTTACAAGTTCCGGGTGAGCGTAGCCAGTACCGACGGCCGGCGGCTCGCGATTTTATTGAATCCTCGCGGCGGATCCCACGCTGGCTACGTTCGCACAACTTTTCCTGAAAGCGGTAACCCGGTGGGCCAGCTCGTGCCTGATCCCCAGCTGAACCTTGACGACACTACCAAGGCAATCGTCTGCGCCAGGATAACGCCAACGGCGACTCCGCAAACGCTGGTTATCGAGTACATGCCGCCCGGCGCCTCGAACCTTCCGGTCAACCTGATGCTGGTTCCCTTTACTAATCCATCAGCCGTAGCTGATTGGGAACTCTACTAAGAAATAGTTGGTCGCCGGCTGCCCGGCCTGCAATTTTCCCCCGATCGCAGTAAGATTCCGATAAAGTTTCACATTCTTCAGACTCCGCAAAATACTTTGCAATGCAAAGTAATATATACTCCCACTACGCCGTACTCATCCCCCCGTTGTCCGCCGCCTCTCGTGTGGCAAGGAGCTCCGTTGAAGATCAAAATGATACTGCCGGCTCTTACCGAAGCGAAAAGTCCTTATTGGCGCCCCATTAAATACTCGCTCTTTCCGCCCCTTGGCCTGGCCACCTTAGCCGCCTACTGTACGCCAGACGACGATATCGAACTGCAGGACGAACACGTTGAAGAACTGCGGACCGATGATGCGCCTGATCTTGTAGTCATCCAGGTTTACATCACAAATGCGTTTCGTGCCTATGCCCTCGCCGACCACTACCGCCGGAAGGGCGCCCATGTATGTCTCGGCGGTCTCCATGTCTCGTCGCTTCCTGATGAAGCCACCGTTCACGCCGATACCATCTTCATTGGCCCGGGCGAAGATACGTTTCCAAAATTTTTGGCTGATTTCCGATCCGGCAAGCCGCTACGCCGCTACGACAACTCCGTCCGCACTCTTATCGGCGTGCCGGCGATCCGCCGAGATCTTATCAAGCGCCACCTTTACCTGGTGCCCAACTCCATCGTCGTTTCCCGTGGTTGTCCGCATCACTGTACGTTCTGTTACAAAGATGCGTTTTACGAAGGCGGCCGTTCGTTTTACACGCAGGCTGTCGATGATGCCCTTGCGGAGATAGACCGGCTTCCCGGCAAGCATCTTTACTTCCTCGATGATCATCTTCTTGGTCACCAGAAGTTTGCGTCGCAGCTGTTTGACGGCATGCGCGGCATGGGCCGCGTCTTCCAGGGTGCTTCCACAATCGACGCCATTCTCCAAGGTGATTTAATAGAAAAAGCCGCAACTGCCGGTCTACGCTCGATCTTTGTCGGGTTTGAAACTCTGAACCCGCGCAACCTGCAGCAGA
>JAKFFN010000195.1:0-7722 GCA_036675025.1 Candidatus Sumerlaeales bacterium
CACTTTATGGCAGGCGACAGCGGCGCCGGATATGTGAACCCTACGCAATTGCTGCCACCGCGTGAACCTTCGCAGTTGCCCGATGCCAGTCATGTGTGGGTGCATCACTGCCGTGCATGGTACCGGCGTTTTGGTCTGAAGTTTACGGGCTTCCTTATCAACGGCAGCGCAGGGCATTTGACCGCCGCCGCAGAACGTATGTACCTGACCATGTCGCCGGATGGTATTGTAAATCAGCACAGGCGGGGCGGCAGCTATTACCACGCGGTTGCCGGCAAAATGCCGGTTTTCGACATGCTGTCTGATATTGATACTCTCGAAAGCGGTTTGCCTGTCATTCGCCAGAAGGCGGAAGAATGTGGCGAGCGACCACGATTCCTGGTGTTCCGTCAAATACTCAAGTCGCCGCAGTATTATCTCGACCTGCTTGCGGCGCTTAAAGGTACGGGCAGTGGCATCGAGCCTGTTTTCTGTGATCCGCACACGTTCGCAGAACTTGCCCGGGCGAAGCTCGGCGCCAGCAATGATGACCAGTACTCCCTGCTGTTCAATGCGCTTCCGAAACAGGCGCGCGCCGGTGATGTCATCGCCGGTGATGTTGGTCTGCGCAATGACGGCTGGAATGCCTGGCAGCCAGCCGAACACAGTCTTCAGATTGAAGTGATCCGCTATGGCGCGGGTGACGTCATCTGGCAGAAAACCCTGCCGCTGGAAAAGACAATTCAACCGGGTGAGAGCGCGGTGTGGTCGATGGAATTGCCTACGCCAGACTTTCCGGGAGAGTACCTGATGCACTTCGACATGCGCAGGCGCGATGTGCCGTTCTCATCGATTGCCGGCTTTGCCGTTGAGAAAAGGATAAAACTCGTGCGTGCAGACGTGGCAGCCACTCTGTAGCGCGCGGCTCAATCAAATGGCTTCAATGGCATAAGAAAGCCCGGGGCTAATGCCCCGGGCATTCTTCGTACATCAATTACGCCGTCCGTACCGGTTACTGCTCCTTCTTTTTCATCGCAGCCTGAAGAGCTGCGGCAAATGGAGATGAACCGGCGGCGGCAGGTGCATCGGCCCCGCTGTACTGGCGGATGTTTTCCCGTTCTTCATCGCGAATGGCTTCCTTACGACTCAGGGACAGGCGCTGCTTCTCGCGGGTGGTATCCAGAATCTTTACCCGCACTTCCTCACCTACTCGAACCACGCGCTCTGGCATATCTACGCGCTCTTCGTCCAGCTCGCTGATGTGAATCAAGCCTTCGAGCCCTGGCAGCAGTTCAACAAAAGCGCCAAAAGGTACTATACGGGTTACCGTACCCGTGGTGACGCTGCCTACAGGGTGTTCGCTGATAAAGCGCTCGTAAGGCGAACCCGTGAGCTGTTTCATGCCGAGACCAATGCGGCGGCGTTCCAGGTCGTGGGACAGAATCGTGATGTCTATCTCCTGCCCTTCACTCACCAGTTCCGATGGATGCGCTGGACGTTTTTCCCAGCTCAGGTCCCCAATATGCAGCAAGCCTTCTGCGTTTTCGTCCAGTTTTACGAAGGCGCCAAATTCCCGCAGCTTCGTCACGGTGCCCTTATGGCGCGATCCGACCGGGTACTTGTCCGCAATGTCGATCCATGGGTCGCGGCTCAGGTGCTTCACGCTGAGGGCAAGGCGCTTCTGGTCTGCGTCCACCTCAGAAACTTGGCAGGTCACCTGGTCACCAATTTTGAAAACTTCATCCATGGCCTTGCGCTCGCGTTCCCAACTTACGTCGCCGGCATGTACAAGGCCCGTGATGCCTTCCTCAAGCTGCACAAAAGCGCCGAAGGGCTGGATGGATACAACTTTGCCCGAAACGGTTGTTCCAACACCATAGTTGTCGCGAATGTTCTGCCAGGGATCCTCACCCATACGCTTACGGCTGAGCGTAACACGTCCGGTGTCACGCGCAACTTCCAGCACCTTGAATTCTGCTTCCTGTCCGGCTACCAGGTAATCCTCACCCTTGCTGCTGCGCTCGTAGGAGATTTCACTGCGAGGCACCAGGGCTTCCACCGGGCCAAGCTCAACAAAGGCTCCGAAGTCGAGCACCTCGCGCACTTTGCCTTTTACAATGGAACCCGGCATCAACGTCTCCAGGTATGTCTGGCGATCCTTGTCGAGGCGCTCCGTCAGCAATGCACGCCGCGACAGTACGGCGCGGTTCTGATTCTCATCGAAATCCAAAACATAGGCTTCGATGGTCTGGCCAAGAAGGGAGTTCAGGTCGTTCACGCGGCGCACATCTGCCTGGCTGGCTGGCATAAACGCTGGAACGCCAACATCTACGATTACGCCGGTGTTAAGGATACGCGTAATGGTTCCGCGCACCGGTACGCGAGCTTTCGCCGCCTGGGCCAGCATGCCCACGGCCTCGGCCTGGCGCGCCTTGCGATAGCTGAACTGTGGCGTAGACTCATCATCGTAGCCGGTCATCTGCAGGCGAACAGTGTCACCCGGCTTCACGGTCAGAAGGCCCTTAGCATCCATGAATTCCGATGCCGGTACGCTGGCCTCTTCCTTACTGCCGTAGTTCAGCAGCACAACGTCGTCGGTCAAACGTACAACCGTGGCATCTACCAGCTCCCCGCGGCTCTTTGGTATACGTGCCGGAAGATGCTCTTCCAGCATGGCCTCAAAATCCTCGTCGGCCTCAATGTTAGGGTTATTGTTATTGGGGGAGCTGCTCATGGTTATCATACCTCTGTTAGTTGGCGTTTGCCACCAGCATCACTGACAATAATCTTGCCGGGATGTGCCATGGAAACTGATTCTGAGAAGAAGTTAGCAGGTTCTGAATGCGTTGAAACCGGGATTCAATGGGTTTTTGCAGATGATATGCCGGTTGGTTCCTTCATTTCCCGGCGGCGTTCCCTAAGGCGCAGGTAAAAATCCAGCGCTTCGTGGCGCATCCGGTACTCTACATAAAGCGACATTATGCCAGCCCAGTATAGCGGTCCCGAGATCAGCATGACGAGAAACAGGAAAAGGTTCAGCGCCCACGCCACCGGCTCTGAATTCCAGTCGACCGGCCACCGTACCCCCAGGGCCCAGTAGGCATAGGCCGATACAGCCGCGGCAAGGGCCGCTGAAAGCATGAGCGGCAGCGCGCTGATGGCCAGCCACCGCAGCGGAGGTATATCGGGCTTTGAAACGCCGGAGCCTGACCGGGTGGATGTCAGATGCCACGACCGGGCAAATGCCTTCATCGGATTACAGTCTTCAATTAATGAAGCGATTGGAGCCAGGCAAAGGCGCACCATCAGCCAGAGGCCGAACAACGCTGCGACACCCCCCGAAACCCAGTGCATGCCGGCTCCGCCGATGCCATTGCGGGCTGTAAAAAACCCGTATGCTGTCATAATAACCATGGCCACGGCAGTCAGGTAAAGCAGGTGTGCGATAAAATATCCCGCCAGCTTTCGCAGGCCAGTGCGTAACAGCGCCTTTGGCGATAGCGGACGCAAAGGAAACAGCATTCCCTGGAAAAGAGCCAGGTAAGCCACTGCCGAAGAATACTCGCCCAGCAGCATCAGGCCAAGGATGGTGGCCGCAATTGCTGGCGTGGTCGCTTCGCCTTCCGGCAGGTGTCCGACAAAAAGGGGAAGTAGATGATCCGCAGCGAAAATAAATGATGTGAACCAGAGCAGCGGCCCAAAACGCATGGCAGCCACAAGGGCGCGGTCAAGCATTTCAGGGACCGTGCTGGGTCGCAGGTGAGCAAAAGGGTTTTGCTTTTCCGTCACGGCTTCAGCTCGCCAGTTTCTGCAAGGTAGCGCTCCAGGGCGTCCTTCCAATGGGGGAGCCGGGGTACGCCTGCAGCTACCAGGCTGCCCGGAGAGAGGCGGCTGTTGGCCGGGCGCACCGCTGGAGTGGGAAACTCGACACTGGAGCACGGCTTCAGCGATGCCGGCTTCACTCCGGATAGACGAAAGATTTCCTCGGCGAATTCGTACCAGGTGCACTCTCCACTACCGGTGGCGTGGATGATGCCTGAAGCATTTCGCAGGGCCAGTTCCACGAGGGTTGTGGCCAGATCGACGGTATAAGTTGGGGAGCCAACCTGGTCATTGATCACGTTCAGATCTTTGCCCTCGCGACCGAGTCGCAGCATCGTCTTCACAAAATTGTTCCCTTGCGCGCCATAAAGCCAGGCAGTCCGAACTACCGCCCAGCAGTCAGCCGGCAGCACCGCCGCAATCCGGTGTTCGCCGGCCAGCTTTGACCGTCCGTAGCTGTTCAGCGGATTTGTCTGGTCTGTAGCCTCGTAGGGTTCAGACTTTGTGCCGTCGTAAACATAGTCAGTGCTTACGTGGATCAACCGGGCGCCGGCGCGCCGGCACGCTGCAGCGAGGTTCTCCGCACCATAAGCGTTAATGGCCATGGCGGCGTCAGCTTCGCTCTCAGCCCCGTTTACGTTGGTATAGGCGGTGCAATTGATAACAACGTTCGCCCCGATCCCCACAATCGCGCTTTCACACTGTGCAGCGTCAGTAACATCGCACTGAGCGCGCGTCAGTGGTAACACCGGCAGGCTGCGGCGGTGCAGCTCCGCCACAACGTCATGACCCAGCATTCCCGCGGCGCCGGTTACTGCAAATACGGGCTGCGGTTGTGACTGGTTTGATGGTGAATCCTGGTTAGGTGACAGTGCGATGGCCGGGGCTCCGGAGTCAGATTACCTACTGGCATACGCCGCTAGCGCTCCCATAATCCGATCACAAGGTCTTTTGATTGAGGAGCCGGTTCGGGGGGATATGGCCGGAATTTGCATAAGACTGCGCCCGGGCGTATAGACTCACCCGATTATTTTATTACGGAGGCACACCTCGTGTTGACGATCTGGAGCCGCGGCGCTGGCCGCGCAATGCTTCTGCTTTCCCTCTTTTTACTCGCGCAGACTGTCTTTTCCAAGGCCGAATACCGGGCCTTGTGGGTAGATGTGTTTCATGACGGCCTGAGGTCAAAGGCCGAGGCAGATACCATGCTGCAAACTGCCCGTGAAGCTGGGTACAATACCCTGATCATCGAGGTGCGCAAGGCCTGCGACGCCTATTACAATTCAGGCATGGAGCCTAAGAATCCGGCGGTCCAGGATGGGTTTGATCCTTTGGGCTACATCATTGAGCAGGCCCACAAAGAGCCGCGCATGGAGGTGCACGCCTGGCTGGTAACCTACCGCGCGCGTATCGGCAGCGACACCACCTACAAGCATCCCCAGCATGTGTATACTCAGCATCCGGAGTGGTTGAGCGAGACGCGCAACGGCAACAAGTCATCGGGCAGCATGTACTACCTGGACCCCGGAGTGCCGCAGGTTATCGATTACAACCTGATGGTAGTACGCGATCTGCTGTCGCGGTATGATGTGGATGGAATCGTATTTGATTACATCCGTTACCCTGAAACGGACGGTTCGGCAAGCGCCTGGGGCTATAACCCCATTGCCCTGAAGCGTTTTAATGCCCTGTACAACAAATCGGGTAAGCCCGAGGTGTCGGATCCGGAGTTTGCAGAATTCCGCCGCCGACAGATCTACGACCATATGCGGAAAATTTATGCCCATGTGCGCGCCTGGCGCCCGCGAGTGAAGATCGGCGCCGCCACAATTACGTGGGGCGGGCTCAAAGGCGATTTTACCAAAACTTCAACGTATGCCTCGATCTTCCAGGACTGGCAGACGATGGCCGTTGATGGGTGGCTGGACGTGGTTCTGCCTATGAACTACAAGCGCGAAGGGAGAAGCGACCAGGCACGGGATCATCGTGACTGGGCAGCGTTTCTTGGCCAGGTGAGCCAGCAGTCGGGCAGGCACGGGGTCAATATTGTCGACGGCGAGGAACTGAACTCAATTTCAGGGATTCTTACCCAGATCGCCGCAACGCGCGATATGCCCGGCATCGACGGGATTGCAACTTATGCCTACGCGCAGCCCCGGGCGGGGAGCAGCCGCATCCCGGATAAGAGCTTCTTCGAGACTATCGGAGAGAAAGTGTTTCCCGGTCAGGCAGAAATACCGGATGCTCCCTGGCTGAGCCGTCCATCTGAGGGGCTGATTAAAGGGGTTGTATCACGGAACGGACAGCCTGTGGACGGGGCAATTGTGAGGCTGGGCAGCCGCTGGACCCATACTGACGGAACTGGTTTTTACGCTTTTGCACGGGTTCAGCCTGGCAATCATCAGCTTAGGGCTGAGGACGCCAGGGGCGAGATCGGCAGTGCGACAGTAAATGTGGCAGCAGGGCAGGTGGCGGAAGGCCCCATTGGGACAAAATAAGAGGCATACAGCTTCGGCATCTCCTAAATAAATCAGACGCCAGCACGAAGGCTGGCGCCTGAAGAAGGAGATCCGGCAGGCCGATGGGCGCGTGCCTGCCGGATCCGTTGAGAGGAGGGGTTGAGAAAAACTTTTACATGTTCAGATGGCTGCTGGATTCGCCCGTTACCGGGGTAAACGAAGGGGCATCGCTGGCGGGGAAAGATTCCTCGCTGGCTTCAGCAACTTCGTCGTGCCGGCGATCACGGGGTTCGGTCCGTTGAGCAAGCTCTGTAGTTACATTATTGAGCATTTTATTGAGTTTGTCAACGCCTTTTGAGAATCCGCAGCGGCCGGTAGCGCCACGCTGAATCAGGCCAGCGGAAACACCAAGCAGGATAGCGGCACTAAGAATGCTGCGGCTACGCATGGCGGATGAGGCCAACGTGGTGCCTGCGATCAGGCTTACGATGCGTTCGCTCTGGCCGATGTGTTTGTAGCCTGAAAAGTTCTGCGAGCGGGTGCTGTTTCCGGTTGTACCTTTATTTACTGTAACATTGGACATCTTGAGCCTCCGAGTCAGAAACGGGATTGACCCGTTTGTTGAAATGCAAATTTTGCTTCTGACAGGGTATAAAGCAACCGCTGGGCCAAAGTGGAGAAACGGGTGGAATCTGAAAGCGTCCTTTACACGAAAGTGCGTAAGGGCCTCATAATAAAAAAGCCGGGCTGAACGCTTGGCTCTGCCCAGCTGAACTGGTTTATATTAGAGAGGGTTACTCTGCAACCGCGCCTTTAAAAAGGTCTCCGTTGCGGAAAATGGTTTCCTTGCGGTCGGGGCCTACTGAGATGAAGTCCATTTTGGCTTCCAACAGCTCTTCCAGGCGCAGCACATAACGCTTGGCAGCTTCGGGAAAATCATCAAACGAGCGGGTCTCGCTGAGGTTTGTCTTCCAGCCGGGGAGGGTCTCGTAGATTGGCTCGACGCTTGTGCGGTCCTCAAGACCAAACGGAAGTAGTTCTACCTTTTCGCCGTCGACCATATAGTGGGTGCAGACCTTGATCTCATCGAGCTGATCGAGTACGTCCAGCTTCATAAGGGCCAGGTTCGTGATTCCACCCAGCTGGAGGCTTCGGCGCAGCGGCACGCAGTCAAACCAGCCGCAGCGGCGCGAGCGACCAGTGGTCGAGCCATACTCGCCGCCCCACTCGCGGAGCTTCTCGCCAAGTTCATTGTCGAGTTCCGTTACAAAGGGTCCGGCACCAACGCGGGTGCTGTAGGCTTTGACCACACCAACCACCTTGCTGACCTCGCGCGGGCTGACACCGAGACCGGTGCAAACGCCGCCGGGAGACGGGCTGGAACTGGTGACGAAAGGATAGGTGCCGAAATCGACGTCGAGCAGAATGCCCTGGGCGCCTTCAGCGAGAACTTTTTTGCCCT
>JAKFFN010000011.1:0-7712 GCA_036675025.1 Candidatus Sumerlaeales bacterium
GTCCAGTTCGCGCTCGCGCCGAAAGCTGAGATCGAAAAGTCGCTCAAGAAATATTACGGCGTCGGCGCGGAAACGCTTGACGAAATGTCGAAAGACGAGCCGTTGGAGCTTCTCGTTGGCGAAGACAAAGAAATTGCCGTAAATAACCCGAAGCTTTGGAACCCGGACAGCCCTCATCTTTATGATGTGGAAGTCAGCCTGAAGAGCGGCGACAAGGTTGTCGATTCTGTACAGACGTACTTCGGACTGCGCGATATCGAGATAAAGAAAGTCGGCGACTTCCAGCGTATATTCCTGAACGGCAAAGAAATCTTCCAGTCCGGTCCGCTGGACCAGGGCTACTGGCCGGACGGCATTATGACGGCGCCGACGCCGGAGGCACTGGTCTGGGATATCGACTATGCCCGCGAGCTTGGCTTTAATATGATCCGCAAGCACATCAAGGTGGAGCCGGACATCTGGTATCACCACTGCGATAAAACCGGTATGCTGGTCTGGCAGGATTCTGTGAACGGTGTGATGCAGACTCCGGAGAGCAAAGTGCAGTTTGAAAAAGACCAGGAGCGGATGATTGAGGAGCTTTGGAACTCGCCGTCGATCGTGCTCTGGGTAGTATTTAATGAAGGATGGGGCCAGTTCGATACGGAGCGCATCACCAAAAAGGTAATGGAGATGGACCCGACGCGGCTGGTGACGAATGCGAGCGGCTGGGTTGACAAGGGCGTGGGGCATATCCTGGATATGCATAAATACCCGGGCCCCGGTGCGCCGGACCCCGACCCGACCCGCGCGAGCGTGCTGGGTGAATTCGGCGGACTTGGTCTATTTGTAGAAGGCAATGCCTGGGCGGATAAAACCTGGGGTTACCAGGGCATGGACACGGCGGATCAACTCTATGAGCGGTTTAAGGGAATCATGGACGGGCTGCGGTTCCTGCGGGCCACCCGCGGACTTAACGCTTCTGTTTACACGCAGACTACCGACGTGGAAATTGAAGCTAACGGCATTGTGACGTATGAGCGCGAGCACAAGAAGATCGAGTCGGCCAAGGTGAAGGCGATTAATGATTCCATCATTAACATGGGCAAGCTGCGCGAAGTGGCGCATACGGCGCTGACGCATCCCGATACCGAGTGGCAGTACACATTCGAGAAGCCGGCTGATGACTGGATGAAGGCCGAGTTTGATGCGAACGACTGGAAGACAAGCGCGGGCGGATTCGGCGCTACGACAAAGCGGATTTTTGGTCCCGTTGGCACGACCTGGACAACGGAAAACATCTGGCTGCGTCGCAGCTTTGATCTGCCGGCAGATGTGAAGCCGGAGTACGTGCAGCTGATCCTTGTGCACGCGGATGACGCCGAGATTTACATTAACGGCGTGCAGGCTGGTGCGTTTGATGAGTACATTACGGGCTATGAGCCTCGTGACTTGAGCGCAGAAGCTAAGGCTGCGCTGAAGCCGGGCGAGAAGAACGTGATTGCCGTACATTGCAAACACGTGGCGGACACCAACGAGAAGAAAGACATCGGGCAGCTGATCGATGTCGGCTTGATCGAGGAGTTGCCGGCGAAACAGTAACACAGACGCGCCACGGGCGTCGTCGGCTGGTGTAAGTTTAAAGAGAGAAAGAGCAAAGCAGACCCGGGAAACCGGGTCTGCTTTTTTACGTTGCAGGTGGACGGGGAGTACCGGGTAGCGTGGAGAACAGGGTGGCGTGGACACTTGTTATTTCGCGTTATTGCGGGCCCAGGTGAAGGCTTGTTTTACGGTTTTCCAGGCCTTTTCCGGATCGTCGGGTGCTATGTAGGACATGTGACCGCAGCTTAAGAAGCCCCAGACGGCGATGTCGCGGATGCCTTTTTCCACCATTAGCTTCACAGCGTCGACCATTTCTTCTTCGCGGCCGGCGGGTACTTTGTATCCCTGCAGCCACATCTGCGACGCCAGGCCGTGCTGCGCCGTTACCTGGTTTATCAGGTCGCAGGCATCGCCGACGAATTCCCGCATGTCTTTTTTGAAGGCATACCAGTACGGATCAGTGCCGAAGATTTCGAGATGCGGCACTGATGCCAGGCGCTCCCAATTTGCGGTGCTGTGGCTTTCGTCGCGAAGCGGCAGAACGCAGAGGCAATTACGCTTTCCGGCGGCGTGGGCGTGGGCTACGAGTTCGCCCAGAAACTCGATGATACTGCGTTCTTTGAACGCCCGTACTTCGTCTGTTTCCGTTTCGGGCAGGGGGGTGCCGGTCTGTTCTTCAAAAAGCTGCTGGCAGACTTCGCACCGGCAGCCCCAGGTGTCTGGCCGACCACCGGCCCAGCCGGGCAGATAAAAGTGGGGTTCATCCCAGAAGAGCAGATCGGCACCGGTCTTAATGGCTGCATCGGTCCATTCCTTCATGAACTGGCGGAACTTGGGGTTGTTCGGACAGGCGGAGCCGACTGGTTTGCCATCGCTGACCATCTGCATGGCGTCCACGTTCTGCATTACAAAGTTGGAGAAGCTCTCGCCGCCGAACACTTTGCCCACGCCCCATGGATCAATGTGTGCTTCCATGCCGAGCTCGTGTGTGATGTGTACCAGCTCGCCGATGGTGTCGTGGTAGAAGGCCCAGTCGTTTTCGTTAAAGGTGTGAACGACGTAGGTGCAGCCCATGTCGGCGAGTTCCTGCAGGTCTGTGCGGGCATGGCGGGGGATGCGGTTTCCGAAGTATGAGCAGCCGAGTTTCATGAGTGGTTTCTCCGTTGAAAGTTACAGTGAGTGCGGGTTGTGCAGGTGTTGCAGTTAAGATATACGTGCGCGTGCTGGTGGTGCAGGCAAGAGACAAAATAGGGCGGCATTGGCTGGAGTTGGGAGTTTTGGGTTATTCGCAGGCCCAAATAGAAGTAGCATGGGGTGCGTTTCCTACCTGGCGTGTTGCGATTTTTTTGAGGTTTTGCAGATGGGGTGGCGGTTTGGGTTGGGGTGCTGCGGACATGAGTGTCCGCGCCACCCGGCGGGTTGCGTTTTTGGGAGGTTTGGCAGATGGGGTGGCGGTTTGGGTTGGGCTGAGACGGACAGGAGTGTCCATCCTACCTGGCGGGTTGCGTTTTTGGGAGGTTTGGCGGATGGGGTGGCGGTTTGGGTTGGTCTGAGACGGACAGGAGTGTCCATCCTACCCCGGCGGTTGCTGGTGGGAATGGGATTGCAGAATAATTGCGCTTGGCGCGCCGTAGTTTGGGATTACTCGTGGGCAATTAGCTCAGCTGGTTAGAGTGCCGGCCTCACATGCCGGAGGTCACTGGTTCGATCCCAGTATTGCCCACCATTTTCCCAATTGCCTAGTATTATACCCGCACGCTCGCTTTTTAAAGTTCAATGCGGATGCCTAGTTCTACTACCCTGTCGGTGGGGAGGCGGAAGTAGTCTGCGGCGGAGCGGGCGTTCTGGGACATCATGGTGAACAGGTGTTCGCGCCAGAAGGCCATGCCTTTTCTGCGCGTTGGCACCAGGTTTTCCCGGCCAAGTACGTAGGTGGCAGTCTGTGCGTCTATCTTTGTGTCGCCCAGGCGCAGGCCTTCTATGGCGATGGGTACGTCGGGATCTTCCATGAACCCGTAGTTTAGTGATACGCGATAAACGTTCTGGCCGAGGTCGGCAATGGCAAGGCGCTCTTCGGGCGCAACGTGGGGCACTTCCAGGGTTTTGATGGAGAGGATGACCAGCGTCTCGTGGACGGCCTGGAAATGGTCGAGCGTGTGGAACAGGGTGGGCGGCGCGCCGCTTGTGCTACTGGACAGGTAGATGCCGACGCCGGGCAGCCGGGTTGGATACATGAGGGTCAGAAGCGTTACGAAGTCATCGACGGTGAGTATCTTCTCCCTCAGGCGCTCGGCAAGGAGGTTACGGCCATCTTTCCAGGTGGTCATGATGCCGAACCCGATAAAGCCTATCAGCAACGGGAACCATCCGCCGTGGGGGATTTTGACGAGGTTGGCTGTCCAGAATCCAAGGTCGATTATGAGGAAGAACCCGCAGATCGTAATCGCCTTCCAGCGCGGCCAGTGCCAGCGTTCGCGGCACATGATGTAGAAGATGATTGTGGTAATGACCATGGTGGTTGTGACTGCGACGCCATAGGCTGCGGCCAGATTTGAGGATGTCTGGAAACCGAGTACGAGGCCGATGCAGGAGATCAGCAGGAGGGTGTTTACGCGGGCGATGTAGATCTGCCCGATTTCGTTTGGCGAGGTATGCTGTACGGCCACGCGCGGTGCGTAGCCAAGCTGGGCGGCCATCCGGGTAAGGGAGAATACGCCGGTAATGAGTGCCTGGGACGCGACGACAGTGGCGCAGGTTGCGATGATAACGAGGGGGATGAGCAGAACCTGCGGAGCCATGTGGTAAAACGGGTTCTCTATCGCGGCGGGGTTCCGGAGCAAGAGTGCTCCCTGGCCGAGGTAGTTAAGGAGCAGCGCGGGAAAGACGACGGCAAACCAGGCGAGGCGGATGGGCTTGATGCCGAAATGGCCGAGATCAGAGTAGAGCGCCTCGCCGCCTGTTACGACGAGGAAGATTGATCCGAGAGCCAGGAATCCGAACCACTGGTTATCGAGGAAAAAGTGCATGGCGTAGCCGGGCCAGAGGGATTGCAGTACCTCGGGCCGTTGGACAATCTGCCCGATGCCGAGGGCAGCCAGGGTAATGAACCATAGCAGGGTAACAGGGCCGAAGATTCTTCCGACGGACGCGGTGCCGCGGCTTTGTACGGAAAACAGCGCGATGAGGATGGCGATTGTCAGGGGGACTACGTAGGGCGAGAAAACGGGGGTTACGACATTGAGGCCTTCGATGGCGCTGAGTACGGAAATGGCAGGGGTAATCATGCCATCGCCGAAAAGCAGGGCCGTACCGAAGAGCCCGAGCAGGATGATAAATCCGCGGCTCTTGGCGCGGTATGCTGAGACCGGCGTGACCAGGGCGGTGAGCGCCAGGATACCTCCTTCACCACGGTTATCGGCTCGCAGAACAAATGCGACATACTTTACGGTGATGACAATGACCAGCGCCCAGAAAATAAGGGAAATGGCACCCATAATATTGGCGGGTGTGACAGCAACGCCATGGCCGTGGTGAAATGTTTCTTTAAGGGCGTAAAGGGGGCTGGTTCCGATGTCGCCATAGACGACACCAAGGGCTGCCAGTGACAAAGCAGCCACGTACTTGCGATTATCCGCAGACGCGTTCATGTTCTCCCAATGGAAAGGATGGGCGCCCGTACACCTGTACGAGGTGCGGTCCCGCTGAACACCACTTTCCCGCCTGCGAGGTTAGCTGACGGGCTCGGGTGAGAACCACCCTACTGATTCCGAAGAAACAGACTCGCCCCAACTGCTTGGGTCCCCCGCTCGCATTTAGCGATTCGGCGCAATTTATAATTGTTGTGAAACGGGAGACTTATTCTGAACTGTGTGATGCCGTGAGGGGCGGGGCCGGGCTAAATGGAGGCGGAATTTCGGGTGAGTTCCAGCCTGGCGGTGTCCGTGGTGCTATCGTTGTCAAGGGTTCCGATGACCTGTGCGATGGTTGTGAATCCGTGCCGAACCCAAAACCGTACAGCTTTCCAGTTTCGAACGGTTACGACAAGGCGGTGCGTCGGGTAATCTCGCAGGGCCGGGAGCAGAGGCAGCTGGTTTACAAGTTCGCTGCCGAAGCCTTTTTTCTGGCAGTCTTGACGGATGAAAAGGGAAGCGATGTAGAATGTGTCGGGGGTGGGGTGACCGTGGTAGACGCTAAGGTATCCGATGACTTCTGAGGTGTCACGGCGGGTGATGGTTTGCAGGCGATAATTGTCTTTCTGGCCATTGGGTGGGAGGTCGCCGTTGGTGAGCCAGCGCTGGAGTTCGGTAGGGTCGGGGTTTTGAATGCCGTCGAGGAGTAGTGTGCTGCTGTTGCTGAGAAGGACGCGCTCCAGTTGGGGGAGATCGTTGGGGTGGGTATCTGTGATGGTTAGTCTGTTGGTGGACCAGGTTGTGTCGATCATGGTGAGGGGACCTGTTGGAGATTTGGTGGTTCGGGAATGCGAGGGTGGAAGCGGAACCACAAAAGACACAAAAAACTACGTGCGCGAAAGACACAAGAGCTGAGATGCAGCGATGGCTATAGCGGAGATTTTGACACGAAGACACAAAGGCACGAAGGAAAAGCAAAGAAAGAAAAGTCCATCACTAAAGGATTGCAGTTGAGTTAGGTTGTGCGAGCTAACTGGCCGAGGGAGGTTTTACGAGCGTGCGTGGGTAAGGGAGTAGGTTAGCCAAATGAGGCGGCGGTTTGAGTGGGATTGCTGCGGACAGGAGTGTCCGCGCCACCTTGTGCGTCAGCGTTTTTGTGAGATTGAGCGGGTGGGGGGCGGTTTGGGTCGGACTGCTGCGGACAAGATAAGAGGACCTTGCTGCTTCGCAGTGTCCGCGCCACCCGGTGCTTTAGTCGTCTTCGGTTTTTAGTACTTTGCCGGTGGAGTCTAGTTTCAGTTCGTGCATCTTGCCGGCGTCTTGTACTTTGACTTCAAAGTAGGGTTTCGCGGTGGCATCGGATTTCTTTTCTACGGTTTCGGCGACCTTGATGGTGCCGTTGGGGAACTTCTGTTTCACGGCATTTTGTACTTCAGTTGGCAGGCTGCTGATGGCGATTCCTTTTTCGATTTCGAGCACCTTGCCGTCGGCTGAAACCTCGATAGAATTCTCTTTTCCGTCTACGTCGTACTCGGCTTCGTAAACCACTCTGCCATCGTCGGTTTCTTTGGTCATTGCCTTGATGGTAGCTCCGCCGAGGAGTGGTTTGATGGCGGCCGTTACGGCTGCGGGCGCTGAGGCCGGATCAATTTTTACTTCGTCGTCATCGTCATTGGCGTCGTTATCATCGTTATTGGTGGCATCGTCATCAGTGTCGTCGGCCGCGTCGTCATCACCGGTTTCCTCTTTCAGCAGCTTGCCGTCGGGGGAAATTTCCAGTTCGCGTTCCTTGCCATCTTTGGCAGCAAACTCCACGCTGTAGATTTGCCTGCCATCTTCATCTTCGAGTTCGATTTCTTCCACGGTTGCGCCGCGACTATTAGCATCGATGGTTGCCTTGACGGCTGCCGGTACCTGTGAGATATCCACTTTTTTGTCCTCGGCAAAGGCGAGGCTCGCCAGCATGGCAGAGGATCCGATTACGGTTAAGTTGCGTAACATCTTGTTGCGAGCGTTCATGAGGTTGCTCCCTAAGATTATAGACCGCACTGCTAAAGACACCGGGTGTCGCGACGTGGTTCCATTCAGGTTTAAATGCCGGGTACGGCCAGTGGAGCAAAGATTCTTGCTTATGATAGTGGCTGCAGTTGTTAAGTCATTATGAAGTACGGGAAATTATTAAGACTGGTGCTGCAGGCGTGGGTTGTTGCTGGGATTACCCAGTCAGCCTTTTGCGCCGAAAAGTACTCTTTGCGCGATACGGGTGAGCAGACATCGGATCCTCTCACTGTGCATATCCGCGGAGTTGGCGCAGGGACGTTTGATGCTGCCGACTGGACGTCGGGTCCTCCGCACCTGGTGGCTGATGTGCGCCATCCTTTGCTGGAGCCGCGACCTGGCAAGTTTCGAAACATCTACGCACCATCGGCCGTGCCTCGGCCAGAGGGTGGATGGTATGTTTACTATGGCGCGTGGGATGGCATCGACGAAGGTCGTGATGCC
>JAKFFN010000245.1:0-7704 GCA_036675025.1 Candidatus Sumerlaeales bacterium
CTGCACAGAATCGACAACCTTGTCGCCGCTCTTCAGGCTGAATTCCACATCATAAAGATGAGGGCTGTAAGGGTTCCAAAGATTAGGGTTATTGACGGCAATTTATTTGTTTTTGCCAACCGCTACGGTCTCCACCTGCGGCGTGCCTTCGCTGCTCTTGATTGACACCTCCGCCTGCTTCACGTCGCCTGCAGCCTCAACTTTTACAGTCACCTTGCCAGCAGCCGCATCAGGTGTAAACCACACCTTATAGATGTTACCTTCCTTCGGCACCGGCTCCAGCCACACCGTCTGCCAGATACCTGTTGTCGGGGTGTACCAGATACCATGCGACTTGGTCACCTGCTTGCCGCGCGGCTGATCACCCTTTTCGGTGGGATCGAAAACTGAAACCTCTACCGTGTTATCGCCGCTTTTCAGCACATCCGTGATATCATAGCTGAACCGGTCATAACCGCCCTGGTGGATTTCATTACCGCCAAGCGTCTTCAGCACCTGCCCGTTAACAGTTACACTGGTCTGCCAATCCACAGCTTCAAAATGCAGCAGCACCCGCTGGTCTTTCCAATCGGCCGGCACGGTAAACGTCCGGCGATAATGCAGATGGTTGGCGCGCTCGCCTACTCCCGAAAGCGCAGACTCCACGGCAAACGGAACCAGGATCTTCTTATCATACTTCGGCTCTTCTGCAAAGGCATTTTCCCGCACGGCCAAATCCCACAGGCCGTTCAGGTTCTGCCACTTCTCGCGCTCCAGCTGCGGCCGCGGATACACCTGCCAGGCGTTCTCCGGCGTTACATCCTTCGCCCACCGCGTCATTAAAGGTGCCGAGGTAGGAGCCCACTCCGCACCGTGCGCAGCGGCCATAGCCAGCGAAAAGCCCATGGCAATCATCATCCTGTTCAATTTCATTATCGGGAAAACTCCACAATAGTAATCCCCGCATTAAAGCGGGACAAACCAACCCAGGGCAGAAAAAACAACCTCCACCCAGAAAGGCAATAAGCAACCCATACGTCACGCGTAAAGCCGCGCAAGTGTTTTTTCCTTCAGACTTCATTAGCCAGAAACTTAGATAGGTTACAAACGACAGTTAACGACCATATCTGGTCTTCCTCTTTCCTTACTCTTAGCCCTCTGTGCCTATGTGTCAGGCATTTGCTTCTATCTAATGTTCCTCATCCAATTTCGCATGTTCCCACCTTGCGTCCATCTCCTCCAGCGTCAGGTCATGCACATGCCGACCCTCCGCCCGCGCGCTCTCCTCGATCCTGGCAAACCGTCGCTGGAACTTCGCGCAGGTGCTGCGCAGCGCCTCCTCCGCGTCCAGTTCCAGGAACCGCGCCACGTTCACCAGCGTAAACAGCAGATCACCCAATTCGTCATGCGCGTGCCGTTTGTCCCCCGCCGCCACAGCCTCCTTCAGTTCCCGCGTCTCCTCCGCCACCTTGTCCAGAACCGGCCCCACTTCTTTCCAGTCAAACCCCGTCCGAGCCGCCTTCTCCTGGATCCGCTGAGCCCTCAGCAGCGCCGGCAGCTCCTTAGGCACGCCGTCCAGCAGTCCCTTCGGCTTCTCATCACTTCCCGCCTCACTAGCCTTCGCCTTCCGCTCCGCGTGCTTCAGTTTTTCCCAGTTCACCAGCACGTCTTTGGCCGTGTTTGCCTCCACCTCTCCAAACACATGCGGATGCCTGCGCACCATTTTCATGGCCGCCGCCTGGCTCACGTCATCTATGGTAAATCGACCAGTTCGCCGCGCCAGCGTACTATGGAACACCACTTGCAAGAGCACGTCGCCAAGTTCCTCGGCCAAGGCCGTATCATCACCGGAATCAATGGCTTCTAATGCCTCATACGCTTCTTCAATCATATAAGGCTTCAGGCTCTCATGAGTCTGCTCCAGGTCCCACGGGCAACCCCCGGGCTCCTGCAGGCGCTCCATTATGCGCACAAGTCTTCGGAATGGATCGGTAATATCGTCGTAAACCATGTCACTTACTATGCAAAACCACAGCCGAACAGACTATAAAGCGAAAACAGCCGCTTATGATATTTTCGTGCACGTGCGCGGGTCTCGTGCACATGCACGGTTTCTGACCAAAAACTTTGCACCCCCTGGTTTAAACTCGGCACAGACCCCGCCCCCCACCTTTTCCTTGCTATCCCCGCGCACCCAAAGGCTGATTTCGACCCTGTGAACAGCCGAATCCTAAAACTCTGGCGCGAACATCCCTTCGCGCTTCTGACCGAAATTGCCATATTTGTGGCTTTCGCTGTCTCTCTCTACGTAATCGCCAACCTGGAAACCATCGTAAGCGCCTGGGCCATGCTCCCGCATATCCTGTGCAATGGCGTGCTCGTCACTCTGATCGCTCGCCATCGCCTCCTCAGGCGCCCGGCCATGTACTGGAACCATTTCGACTTCTTTGTAGCCCTCATCTTCCTCTATTTTATCGCCAACGTCTATTACAGCGAAGTCCGCGCGATCAGCTGGCAGACCAGCGCCTTGTATCTCGACTCCCTTGCAGCCTACCTTATGGGCCGAATGCTGTTTTACCATCGCGTACGCAGCTACGCCCTTGTGCTCACCGCAGCCCTCCTGATTTCGTGGTTGGGGCTATATGCAAACAGCCATCAGGCGCGGGAACTGGAAAAAAGCTTTCACGCGCAGGCAACCCAACTGGAGTCCAGCCCGCCGGCGGGCATGGACGCCGATGAAGCACAGCGCGCAGCCGATGCGCTCTATCAGAAGGCCGAATACCAGGACGGCGTGGCTATCCGCTATGAACCCATCAAGCGCGCCTACCTGCTCCTGATGATTTTCTGGGTGCTCTCGCTGCCTTTCCTCTGGCTCGAGCGCCCCTCGCGCCTTGCCTTTCTGATCTACACGGGCGGCATAGTCGGACTGTATGTTTTCTACGCACTTGGCCGTCTTGCCTGGGCGCTAGGCGGCGAAGAGGTTGTCGGCGAAGTCGTCACGCGAAACGCCAAGTTTGAAAGCTTGCGCACCGCCATGCGCATATTTAAAAGCTACCCGGTAACCGGCGGCGGACTCGGCACGTTCCCCGCACTTTTTGATGCCTACCGCCTTACTCCCGCCGCCCCCTACGGCACGGGTTTTAACGCCTTTGTCTACGCCGCGGTAGAAACCGGCGTCATCGGTGTACTCCTCTTGCTTTACTTGGTCCTGCGCCTGCCGCTGCATGTGGCCCGCCGCTGGAAACTGTTCCCGAATCCGCGCCTGCGCCTGGCCGTTACAGTTCACCTGATTTTCTTTATCCTGTTCGCCATCCAGGGTTTTCATGATGCCGATATTTTCCACCCGGCCGTCTGGTTCCCAGTCTGGGCCATCACCGGTGCATTTATCAGTCTCGTGATGGTGCGCGATCCCATCCGCGTATTTGATTCGCTGCTACCCGCCGGGCGCGCAAGTGATCCCCAGGTTGCGCACCGCCGGGTGATCTACTCCACCGGCGCCGGATGGTTCGGCCGCACTCCCCTGGCCAAGCTGCCGCGCCCTAAGATTTCCATCTTCCGCCGCCTTGGTCTTACGCAGCTGACTTTTACCATCTTTCTGACCGCACTACTCCTCGCAATCACAGCGCTTGAGTTCGCCCCCTACCTGGGTCGCCATTTTGCAACGCTTCATGAAGCAGACCGCCCAGACCTCACATCCGAACAGCGCAAACAGGCCCTGGCGTCGCAGGAATATGGCGAAGACCTCCAGCGCGCCATTCGCGTATATCCGCTGGATTCTCACACCTGGTCAAACCTGGCCACTCACTACGAAGCACGCATCGGCGAGCCACTGGAAATCTACCAGTACTCAGACCGTATCGAAGCCGCCTACAAACAGGCAATGGAACTCAACCCCTACCGCCCTGATCTTTACGAAAAGCTCTACTTTCTCTACCGCGACATCAACCGTCAGGGTGATGCTCTCGATATTATGAAAGAAGGCGTACAGACCAACCCAAATCAGCTGATTCTGCGCCTGCTGCTCATCCGCGAGCTGGAGCGTTTGGGCAATTACCCCCTCGCCACCTACCACGTAAAGCAGGCCCTTTTCACCATCGCGCCGGATGAAACCGAACTCTACCTGCGCCTCGCCGAACTGTACGAAATCCAGGGCCAATACACCGACGCCAAGCTCTACTACCTCTACGCAAAACAGGTAGTGCCAGCAACCCCCGCCACCACATCGCGCCTGCAAAGGTTGGAAGAACGCCTGGGTATGTAACATCGTCTTAAAAAAAAGTGGCCCTTGCCGAAGCAGAGGGGCCGGGGGGGGCCGGAGATGCTATCTCCGGGGATGTATCTATAGTGAAATACAGTATGTTCTAACTTGATTATTCAAGTGGAAAGTTCCCAGTAGCCCGATGTTCACGCAACGAGTCACAGTATACATCGACGGCTTTAATCTTTACTATTCCATGAGACGGAAACAGTGGTACCGCTATTATTGGCTGGATCTAGTAAGGCTTTCTCGTGATTTAATAAACTCCAATCAGCAGTTAGTTGCCGTGAAGTACTTTTCTGCTCGTATTTCGAAACCGGAACATAAGCGGAGAAACCAGCAGGCTTACCTGGAGGCCCTTGAGACTCTTCCTCTGGCACAAATCATCTACGGGCAGTTTAAGGGCGAGGACAACCTTTGCTGTCGCTGCGGGATGTCCACTGGGCTGAAAGAAAAGATGACGGATGTTAACATCAGCGTACAAATGATAAAGGATGCGCTGGAGGACAAGTATGATGTTGCATTGCTAGTTTCGGGCGACAGCGACCAGATACCAACCATAAACGCGATTAAGGAACTGACAAAGGGCGCAAAGCGGGTTGCCGTAGCGTTTCCTCCGGCTGACTTTCGCTCAAAAGAGCTTAAAGCTGCTGCAGATTATAGTTTTAAGATTACCGAGAACAAGTTCATGCGGAATCAGTTGCCAAGTGAGATTCTGAAAAAAGATGGTTACATTTTAGTCCGGCCCGCTAAGTGGTAAAAACCATTATTGGGGACGGCTGATTAGTTCTAAGAACTGCTATTAATGTTCACTCAATTAGTACCGCCGTTTTGCCAATTGCGTTATCAGCGCATTACCTGCTTGCTTTTTTGCGCCGCACTTGCTTTCTCTTAGCAGTAATGAACACCACGCCCATCAGCACCCCCGGCAATCCCACCACCCCCGCTAATCCCGGGTGGTTTGCCACTACCCACTGGTCTCTCGTTGTCTCCGCCGGACGCGATTCCGATCCCGCGCGCAGCCGCGCCGCCATGCAGACCCTCTGCGAAAACTACTGGCAGCCCCTCTATAGCTACGTACGTCGCCGCGGCCACTCCCCTGACGACGCGCAGGACCTCACCCAGGAATTTTTCACCCGCCTCCTCGAAAACAACCGTTTCGCCCGCGCCGATCAATCCCGCGGAAAATTCCGGTCATTCCTTCTCAGTTCCCTCAAAAACTTCCTGTCAGACGAATGGGACAAGGCCCACGCCAAAAAACGCGGTGGCGGCATCCAGCCCTGCAGTCTCCAGTTCGACGACGGCGAACGCACCTATGAGTTGGAGCCCGTCAACAACGTGACCCCCGAGCAGATCTTCGAACGCCGCTGGGCCCTCACCCTGCTCGATAACGTGCTCCAGAAACTTAAGGCCGAGCACGAACAATCTGGCAAAGCCGACCTTTTTGCGGCGCTCAGTCCGTGCCTCGTTGGCGAACGTACCGCCCAGCCCTACGCGGAGCTCGCCGACCGCCTTGGCCTCACTGAAGGCGCCATCAAAACCACCGTTCACCGCCTTCGCACTCGATACCGCGAACTCCTCCGGCAGGAAATTGCCAACACCGTGGCCACTCCCAAAGAAATCGACGAAGAACTCACCTACCTGCTAACAGTCCTCAGCCGCTAGTTATACACTTGCCGTAAAACCCAAGACTTGGTTCCGTGAGTCTCAAACGCGAACAACTCTTTTGGTTACTCAGTAAAGATGCGAACCGTGCCGGGTACCGCGGAATTTATTCCGTAAAGTCCAACCCAGAACGCACCGCCCAAACTCAAAAACCTGCCCCAAAACACCAGACCGCCATTCGACCATATCCCAACTGGATATCAAGTTTATCACAATTTGTCATTTTCTCATCTCTCGCTGAAACCTCTCTCGCTTTTCTCCTTAGCAGGGTATGAAAGAGGAGAAACATGGAACCGCTCGACGCAAACAACGCAGGCGACAACACCGGCAGCACCTGCCCCAACTGCGGACAGCCCCTCCCGGCGGATACCCCGCTGGGAGGGCTCTGCCCGGCCTGTCTTTTAAAATCCGGCTTCTACAGCGGCACTGTGCCCGAGCCCGAACCCGAGCCTGCCCGTCGCCAGAAGTTTGCCGCTCCCACCGTAGAAGAACTCCAACCCCACTTCCCCCACCTCGAGATACTCGAACTCATAGGGCGCGGCGGCATGGGCGCCGTCTACAAGGCACGCCAGCCTAAGCTCAACCGGCTCGTCGCGCTCAAGATCCTGGCCCGCGATCCCGCCACCGATGCCCGCTTCGCCGACCGCTTCCAGCGCGAAGCCCAGGCCCTGGCCCGCATGAACCACCCGAACATCGTGACCGTTTACGATTTCGGCGAAGCCGGCGGCCACTATTACCTGCTCATGGAACACGTGGACGGCCTCAACCTCCGCCAGATCGAACACGGCAACAAGATCACGCCGGAAGAAGCCCTCACCATCGTGCCGCCTATTTGCGATGCGCTTCAATACGCGCACAGCCAGGGAATCGTACATCGCGACATCAAACCCGAAAACATCCTTCTCGACAAAGACGGCCGCGTAAAGATCGCCGACTTCGGCATCGCGAAAATCCTCGGCACCGCCACCAGCCCCGAAGAACCCCTCACCGGCGATGAACAGCGCGTGGGCACTCCCCATTACATGGCCCCCGAGCAGGTAGAAAAACCTACCACCGTCGACCACCGCGCAGACATCTATTCCCTCGGCGTCGTCTTCTACGAAATGCTCACCGGCGAACTCCCCCTCGGCCGCTTCGCCCCGCCATCAGAAAAAGTTCACATCGACGTCCGTATCGACGAGATCGTCCTCCGCGCCCTGGAGAAAGAACCCGAACTCCGCTACCAGCATGCCAGTGAGATTCGAACCTCTGTAGAATCACTTACGACAAAAGACCGGGGCACGGCGCACGATAAAGGCTACGGCTCCAACGCTCCCCCTTCCGGACTCGATACCCGTACATGGGGCCCCTTCCTCTCGCCAAAGACGCGCGAAATCTGCCAGCACATGACAGAGCAGGAAAAGAACGAAACCGCCCGACGCGGCCTGGTCTGGGGTATCTTATGCGCAACGCTATCGTTCCTGCCCGTCTTCGCCGCGGTCAACGGCACCATCTCACCATGGGTCGCCGTGGCAGCGTTCGCCGTACTCTTTGGCGTCGCTATTCCCATAATCAGGGGAATGCAGCGTCAATTCCTGGCATCCACCCAGTGGGCACGCGAGCAGGGGATACAGGCAGAGGACATAAAGCTGAACAGCTTCCCGGGCACCGGCAACGGATCCTCCCGTGGCGGGATGTCTGACATCGCGAAATTCCTCATGTTCTTTGGCATCTTCCTGACCCTTCTGGCGCTGTATCTTGTGACTGCCTCAGGCTTTGACCAGTTTGGCATTGTCTTCTTCTTCGTCATCGTGATGTCGGGT
>JAKFFN010000385.1:0-7679 GCA_036675025.1 Candidatus Sumerlaeales bacterium
AGCCGGATGCAAGGAGCCATGGACGCGGCAGCGGCCATCGCTCCGCAGCTTCCGGTCTGCGCCGCCCCCCACACCCCCCGCCCCGGCAGGGGCGACACACGTAATCGCCCAGTTGGTATAACCTGTGGTTACGCTGCATGAGCACTAAGCCCACTCTAACCTGACGCGGAAAAGCGCCAACAACAAAAACGCATCGATCCCAGGCAACCACGGCGGCCGCAAAACGCGTTGTCCCGAAGGGACACCTAAGAAAGCCAACAACAAAACGCATCGATCCCAATCAACCACGACGGCCCCAAAACCACTTGTCCCGAAGGGACCCCTAAGAAAGCCCAGGACAAGACGTCCCGATCCGTCAGGATCGGAGCGTCGCCGTCCTGGGTAAGCTACATCTTTTAAATCCCCGTCCTGAAGGGACGGCTAAACTCCCAAACAAGGCCTACCTAAATAAAAGATTTTGCGTCCGTACTACTGCCCAACTGTTCTGACACGTCTCTACTACAACAAGCATCTACCGAAATAAGGAAACCTCAACAAGCATTCATACTACGGCAACCTCACCCGCCAACCTCTCCCGGAGGGAGAACACAGCGGTAGCCGGATGCAAGGAGCCATGGGCGCGGCAGCGGCCATCGCTCCGCAGCTTCCGGTCCACATCACCCCCACACCCCCAACCCCGGCAGGGGCGACACACGTAAACGCCCAGTTGGTATAACCTGTGGTTACGCCGCAAGAGCGTCGCCGTCCTGGGTTACCTGCGTCTTTAAAATCCCCGTCCTGAAGGGACGGCTAAAACCTGAACCTAAACCTACCCTACCTAATCCACCGCACCCACCGCACCCACCGCGCCTACCGCTTCGACCACAACCGCGCCAGCCCATCCCCCTGCACCATCACGCCCCGCCCCGCCAGTTCCTGCCGGGCCGTCGGCGTCGCCGTTCCGCTGATCCACAATTCCAACGTCCCCTCGCCCACTTCCCGCCGCAGGTTCGACATCCCAATGTCGATCTCTTCGTTCCAGTACAAATACTCCAGCGGCGAGAACACATACCAGTTGCCGCTGCCGTCGCCCCACACAGCCGTGTTGTTAACAAACCGCACCGTCTTCAGCGGCTTCTGCGTCTTATGAAACTGCGCTGCCATCTGCACCTGCGTCTGTGCGAACAGCACCGATTCCGGACCGGCAAAAGGCGGCAGAACATCCAGCACACCCGTCACGCCCTTTATGTGCCCCAGCGTCGACAGTGCCATCGTGATAGCCGTACAGTTGCTTGCCGTATAACCGATTGTCGTAAGGAAATGATCCGCCTTCGACTGGCTACAGCCCAGCTCCATAAGCTTTCCCCGGTTATCCAGTTGAAGCTGCGCCGCCGACTTGTTTTTCACCACCTCGTGAAACTCGTCGTTCATCTCCACGCCAGCCAGCGCCCATCCCGCGCCGCCGCCCACCACCAGCGTACTCAGCGATGCCACCAGCTGCCCCCGGTTCTGGTTTTTCGCCACCTCGTTCAGCAGAGCCTGCAGCGGCTGGTTATCTGTGTACGGGTCCACGCCTAGCTTGGCGGCCAACTGCCGCTTCACCGGCGCATAGCTTTGCGAACCCGACTCTCCATAAACTTCCCCAACCATCTGCTGCGCCTGGATTTCGCCGGCAAATTTCTTAAAGCCAACCGGAACCTGCTTCAGCGTCTTCACCGGATTCATAATCGCCTTGCCCGTCGCCTCCACGGTGTTCTCCAGCTGCTTTCCCATCCCCCGCAGAAACAGCTCCTGCTGCGAAAGCGCCTGAAGCCGTTCAATCGCCTCCAGCTCCGTCAGCCGCACCCGCATCATCTGCAGACTTTGCGCAGATATCGGCCCCGCATCATGCTGGATCGTGAAACTGTAAAGCATCCCTGAGGGATCAGCCGTGCTACCCACGCGGTAGCCAGCGCCGCTCAGCTCTTTCTTGTCGATCAGGCTCGAAGCCGGCACGGGCGCCGGATGTTCATAAGGAGCCACATACGGAACAACCGGAGCCTGCGGTTGCACTTGCGCAGGAATCTGGGCCCCCGGTACCGGGTCAGAAACCGGCTGAGCATTGACAAAAACAGCACTGCAAAACAGGCACGAACAGAGAACACGGGTACGAGACATGACGAGACCTACACCCCTGGCCGGGCTATTTTCATTTTCATCGCATTCGTTTTCCAGAAACAGTTGTTGCTTATGCGGCAAAGTATCTGCATGCGGTTGATTTCAAAGTTGTCTGCTTTTTTAAGGGAGCACTCAGATGCTTAAGTCGTCGATACTGCTTGGCAGTATCCTTGCAGTCGTTAGCCAGGGTTTTGCCCAATCGCCACGCCCCACACCTCCGCCAGAGCCAGCTGTTAAGCCTATTGTATCAGCACCCGCTGACGTTGATAAAAATGCAACCAGGGTAGATGACCGCATTGAAACTGCCGTGCTGCGCGCGCGAGAGGTTCTCAGGTCGCGCAGCGCAACGGCTGCAGAGGTATCGTCGGCCACCCAGAACCTGCAGGAGCGGGTCCCGGTTGAGCTGATATTCCAGAAGCAGATCACCCAGGCGCAGATCGATGCTTTCCTAAAAGCTGGCGGCTCCATTGATAAAATTTACACCCATGTCAGCTACGGCTGGACGGGCGAGATCTCCCGCGAAGCGGCGACCAGTCTTCCTGCTGAAATGGGGAGTGATCTACTCGGCATAATCCTAACCCGTGACGCCGAACTCCACCTTGACGAAGCCACCCGCAATGGGCGCGTGCGCCCCACCGTATGGAACTACGGTATAGATGGTGGTCCCACCGGCGGCCAGTCTGTTACCGTCGCCATAGTCGATTCCGGCGTTGACGGCACGCATACAGACCTCGTTGGCCGCATGCAGTACTGGAAAGACTGGACCGCTGATAATTCCCTGGTTTCCCAGGATGTCGGCCACCACGGCAGCCATGTCGCCGGCATAGCTGTTGGCTCAGGCGCAGCGTCACCAGCAGGCAGCACTGTGCTCAATTACACAGATATTGGCAAGATGCCAGCCACCGCCGGTTCATTTTTCCCAAGCCCTATCCACATTCCGGCGTCTGTTTCCCAGATTGTATGGTCGAGCACCATGCGCTGGAGCGCTGGCGGCGGGGTAACGGCCAAGCTCGGCCACCTCGTTTCCGATGCCACTTTCGCCTGGGCGCTTCTCAATGGATCAGCCGGAACCGCCGTCAGCCCTGTTCCTCTTGCCACATCCGGATTTCCGAATCCACTCCCCGGCTACGTTAACCGCTATAGCACTTACCCCACGAAAGACAATGCTGTCGCCGGTGAACCCGAGTACACCGTCTCCAGTACTGTTAACTATGCCGGTCCTGCTGATGGCTTTCCCATCATTCGCGGTGTAGCCCCGGCAGCCAATTGGGCGGGCCTCAAGGTTTTTCAGAACAATGGCAGCGGCTCTAGCCTCGATATTGGTGAAGCCATTGATGACATCGTGGCCAATAGAATAACGCACCAGATCAAGGTAGCCAACATGAGCCTTGGCATTATCGGCACCCCCGGCGTTAGCACTGCCCTTCGCGATAAAACAAACACGGCCGCAGCCAATGGCGTTGTCATGGTGATTTCCGCCGGTAATTCGGGACAGGACGGCAGCGGTATCACCGGAGAAATGGATGATCCGGGCCGGGCCCATTATTCCATTGCCGTTGGTTCCACCAGCGACATCAACCAATTGACAGCTTACACCAGCCACGGCTTTTTTGGCCCGGGTGATGGATTTCTCGGCGATGAAGATACCAAACCCGATATCCTGGCCCCCGGCGGCTCCCAGGGGTTCCAGTCGTCTATCCTTTCGGTAGACAGCAACACCGGCGACTCTACCACGAACGTAGGAGCCAACTTTACCGATGCCGTCCCCAATGATTACTATAACATCCAGGGTACGTCGATGGCATCGCCGTTCGTTGCCGGGGCGGTCGCCCTTATTATCGATGCCATGCATCAGCATATCGGTCCGTGGAACTTCGCGGGACCCGCAGCCTTGGAAAATGTGCTCCAGGTGAAAATGCTGCTGCTCGCAACGGCAACCGAAACCAATCTTTCACGCGAAGCGGGGCTATCAGAAAACCCGGTGCTCAATCGGGGCACGAAAGACAATAACGAAGGCTATGGGATCGTCAACAGTGATGCCGCCGTGGAATCTATCATTAATCCGGCACTATCTGGCGCCGGCGTCTTCGCAGCCGACACTTTCGGAGTGGATGCGTTTTCACGGCGCAGCTGGGCCCGCCGCCTGAATCTTGTGTCGGGTTCCCCGGTGATGCTCAATCTTGATGTCCCCATTGGCGGCGATTTCGATCTTTATATCTATCGCCGACAACCGGATATCTACGGCAACCCGATCATCCTGGCATCGGCCACCTCGGCAGGTCTCGGCACCGATGAAAGTATCAATACAACGCCGGGCGTCACCGAGACAGGATATGTCGTCGTGAAAAAAGTCGTCGGCAACGGAAGCTGGACTCTCTCATCTCCGGCATCCGTATCCGCATGGACGCTCTACTAAACGGACGCTCTATTAAGCAGAAGTGCAATCTAAGTACGCCTCGATAACGCCTGCGGTTGCGCGTGTTAATCCTCATCGTCCCAGCGCCCCCGGCGTTTATGGGTCAACAAGTACCCGTAAGGGTCCATGCGGGAATAGCGCTGCGAAATAACCTATGGTTTCCTCTTCCTAATTACAAGAAAGGATCAGGAATCGTGACCGCTACACCCGGCATAAAAACCCATCAATTCCCTCTGAGACAGGAAACATTTCCCGGTCAAAAAGTCCACTTCCAACTTAGGCAGGACACCACAAAGCTCACGGGCTTTTTCGGGCGCCTTGTCCATTTCCGAATGAACCAAGACATAATTCGCGAAACATTTTCTCCTCATAAAGACTTGAAATCAAACGAGTTACAAAACAATTATTTCGAGTTTCTCCGTATGAAACGTTGTAATTACAAGACTTGCAGAGAAACTAAAATAAAATAATCTCACCCTGTGGATAACTCGCAAATTTGCCTTCCAGCCGATCAGTCTTTTATCCAATGCCACAACAGTCCAAAGAAGCGCATCCAGTCTCCCTATTCCGCACCACTTTCGACCTTCTACTTTCTACCTTCTACTTTCTACGTTCTACTTTCTCCGTTCTACATTCTACGTTCTACGCGCAGCGCTGCCGCATGGCATCCGCGTTGCATGGTAGCCTCCTGACATGATTTTCGACGAACAGCTCCTTGAGTTTAACTCCATACGCAATCTGCTGGCTGGCCACGCCATCTCTGATCTTGGCCGGGCGCGGATCCAGGCCATGCGCCCGACATCGGACCGCGAAGAACTATTCCGCGCGATAAAGCTTGTCCGCGAGATGATGTCCATCCTGCGCGATGGCGAAGAGCCGCCGCTCCATGGCCTGCGCGATGTGCGCCATCACTTGGCCACCGTGCGCCGTGAGCGTGCCGTGCTGGAAGCACAGGAACTGCTCGACCTGAAAGACTTCCTCGAGACAGCCTACCACGTGCGCCGTTTCCTCGAGCCGCTTGGCGATAAAGTTCCTGGCCTCCACGCCCTCGCCATGCCGCTTCAACCCGTGTCGCAGCTTGTGCGTTCCCTCGATGAAAAGATTGCACCCAATGCCACCGTTCGCGACCACGCCAGCGAACTCCTGGCCCAGCTCCGCAGCGAAATCACTTCCACCGAAACCTCCATCCAGCGCGACCTCTCACGCATGGTGCGCGACCTCACTGACTCCGGCGACCTGCAGGACGACTTTTTCACCCTGCGCAACGATCGCTACGTTCTACCCGTAAAAACCAGCAACCGCGGCAAAGTACCCGGCATCATCCACGATTCGTCCAACACCGGCGAGACAGTCTTTATCGAACCGTTCGCAATCCTGGAACACACCAACCGCCTGGCCGATCTCCGCCTCCGCGAGCGCGAAGAGATCTACCGCATCCTTTTGCAGATTGCCAACCACGTCCGGTCAGAGCTCAACGCCCTGCTCACAAACCTGGAACTGCTGACGGACTTGGATTTCGTGCTGGCGAAGGCGCGCTTCGGCCAGAAGCACAACGCGGCGTTCCCGTCCCTCACAGAATGGGATAAGCCGCCGATTCTTGTCGATGCTCACCACCCGCTGCTGTACGCTCACAACCCGGCCGGCAGCCGCCCGCTAAACCTCGGCCTCGACCAGGAAAACCGCGTGCTCATTATCAGCGGCCCCAACGCCGGCGGCAAAACCACCGCACTGAAAACCCTCGGCCTCACAAGCCTGATGATTCAGTCGGCTGTACCGGCTCCCCTCGACCCGCGCAGCCGCCTTCCCGTGTTTGAAGACGTGCTGGCAAACATCGGCGACGAGCAGAACATCCTCGAAGGCCAGTCCACCTTCAGTGCCCACATCCGGCGCATCGGCCAGATCCTGAAACAAAGCGGCCCCGGCAGTCTCGTTCTGCTGGATGAACTCGGGACCGCCACCGATCCCGAGGAAGGCGGCGCACTGGCCGTTGCCATTCTTGAGCACCTGGTGGATAAGGGAACGCTGACCATCGTTTCCAGCCATCTTGGAGTCTTGAAGAACTGGGCCCACAACCACGAAAACGCCAGGAACGCCTCCTTCCGCCTGGGCGAACAGGACCGTAAACCTACGTACCGCCTCACCCTGGATATGGTGGGTATTTCTGAAGCCCTCGTCGTGGCAGAGCAGGCCGGATTGCCCAAAGAAGTGTTGGCCCGGGCTCTGAAACTGCGCCCCGAAGGCGAAGGCGATGCGACGGCGCTGCTGTTGTCTCTGCGTCACAAGGATGCCGAGCTTCAGACCGAGCTGGAAGAGGCCCGACGCATGCGCGACGAAGCCGAAGCGCGCATTGCCGAGCTGGACGAGATGGAAACTACCCTCCGCGAAGACAAACGCACCTACCGCAACAAGATGATGCAGGACAAGGAGCGCGAACTCAGCGAGCTGCGGTCACAGGTGGAAAAGATGATCGCTAAGCTTCCGCCCAAGGAAGACCTGCTGGCCGCAAAGCGCGAACTGGAAGAAGCGCAAAAGCGCGCCACCAAAGACCGCGGCACCGAAGTGGACGAACTGCCCGTGCGCGGCAACCTGCGTCCGCTGGCGCCCGGTGACAAAGTTCACGTGCGAACCCTGCGTGAAGACGGCACGGTTCAGCAGGTGGACGAAGCGCGCCGCGTATTGCGCGTCGCCGTGGGTAAGGTCGTGGTAAATCTGAAGATGACCGATGTCGAACGTAAACCTGAAGAACGCCAGCGCCCCCGTCGCCCCGAAGATGAACCCAAAGGCGTCTTTTATAAACGTCCCCAGTTCGCCAGCAGCGTCCTCGACCTCCACGGCCAGCGCGTGGAAGAAGCCATCACCAGGGCCGATAAGTTCATAGACGAAGCCCTCGCCGCCGGACTCAACAACATAAAGCTAATGCACGGCCAAGGCAGCGGCGCCCTCAGAAAAGGACTCCACGAGTTCCTCCGCACCCACCCCATAGTAAAAAACTACCGCTTCGCCACCTCAGAAGAAGGCGGAGGAGGAGTGACAGTGGTGGAGTTTAAGTAAGTCTGGAGTGGGAGTTTTGCCATACTGACGACGTCGGTACTGTAACTCGTAAGTGGAGCCTGGGGCAGATTATTAT
>JAKFFN010000175.1:0-7577 GCA_036675025.1 Candidatus Sumerlaeales bacterium
GTCCGCGACGGTAAGTTCCGCGAAGATCTCTTCTTTCGTATCAATGTCTTTCCCGTGTACCTGCCGCCGCTGCGTGAACGTTCAGACGATATATTACCACTCGCACGATTCTTCCTGAAGAAGTTCTGCGGCGAAATGGGAAAGCGAACCCCAGACCTCGATCACGATGCAGAACGTATCCTCCTCAGCGAATCATGGCGGGGCAACGTGCGTGAACTTCAAAACACCATCGAGCGTGCGATTATCCTGTTACAGGGTGATACGCTCACCGGAGTTGACCTCGCTCACGTAACAGGTTCAGGCATGTTTGGCGGCGCAATTGGTACTTCTGCAAACAACAGTGAATTCCAGATCCCGGCGTCGGGATTCAACCTGGAGCACCATGAAAAGAGTCTACTTATGCAGGCGCTTGACCGGTCAGGCAGCAACAAGAGCCGCGCGGCAAAGCTCCTGGGCATAAGCCGTGCAACCTTGCGCTACCGACTCGAGAAGTTCGGCATACTGTCCAACGAGATGGATGCAGATCTCGTCGAGGTATAGCACTCAAATATACGCTTCAAGCGGGCCCCGGCACTCTTACAGCAACAAGAGCCTTACTCACTCAGCTCAACCTTTCGGCGCGCATCTTTCTTAACCGGGATTGCTGTAGCTTGTGAAGCGGCAGACTGATAAGGCCGACCAGTAAAACCCCAACAAGCGCCGCGCCCACATACTGGAGACTTTCTCCAGCCAGGTTCTCACTCTCATTAAACTGGTAATCCGGTACGGGCGCCGCGTAAAGTTCTGAGTACTTCGCCAGTCCTTCAGGCACCTGGCTGATACCTGCAACTTCGGCAGCTTCATCCGGACCCCATTCACCCCAGGGATCACCGGCCTTTGTCATGCTCGGTAACACAACTCCAATTGGTACCAGCAGAACCATTCCCGCAACAACTGCAGTCACGCGGGTCCAGCCTGTGCGCGGTGCACTCGGCTCCGCAATTCGAAAGTCGGGCATGCGAGATAAGGCAAGCACTGCTCCCAATGTAACGGTGCCTTCCACAATGCCCACCAGCGCGTGCGCACCAACCATTGCCGGAATGCTCACGTTCAGTCCCAGCGGAAAATACAGCGGTATCCCTGCATCGCTCCGGTGCAATAGCGGCTGTATTCCCAGCAGCACCCCCGTAGTAAATGCACCGCATATCGCAGCCAGGTATCCAGCCGCAAAAGCTGCTGCACCCATGCGCTTTGGACTTCCGCCTGCCCCCACAAGATTCCAGATCACCCAGGCAACTATCGCCGGTATAGCACCCATCACCAACACGTTGGCGCCATACGCCCAGATGCCGCCGTCACCAAATACAACCGCCTGTAGCAGCAACGCAAGTGACGTTGCCACTATTGCAGCTGCAGGGCCTAATGCAATGGAAACGATAGCCGTGCCCACGGCATGGCCGCTTGTCCCTCCTGGTATAGGCACGTTGATCATCTGTAACAGGAACACGAAAGCCGCTGCAAGGCCAACGTGCGCCGCAGTGGTTGTTTCAAACTTCGCTTTAAGCGTGCGCCAGGCCTTAAGCCAGAAAGGTGCGGTAACGGCATAACATGCCACACACGTTTGGGGACTCAGGAATCCGTCCGGGATATGCATCTACGAGAGCTCCTTATGGAAAATGAACGAAAGTTTCGTCCTTTGGGTCCACAGGATGTCCATCCTTCAGCAGCCTGAGGCCACTACCGGAGTTCACTGTTCCCACAAGTGTAACAGCACACTCTACACCAGAATGGCGCAAATCCTCAAAAAGATGATTTGGGGCCATTGGCAAAGCAAAAAGCAGCTGATATTCTTCTCCGCTGAAAAGGGCAAAAGTAGCCGGATCTTTTCCGGTTTTTGCACACAGTGCCTCAGCGCCGGTATGCAGTGGAATCGCTTCCAGGTGAATTTCCAATTCCGCAGCAGAAGCTTCTGCCAGCAGCCGCGCGTCGTTATATAAGCCGTCGCTGATGTCGATTGCGGCCACTCGTGGATACAGTTTTGCCAGAGCCAATCCGAGGTCAACAGGCGGAGTAGGCGTAAAATGCCGTTCTACCAACGCAGACGAAAGCTCGGGCGATACAAGCATCTGGGCTTCCGGCCGCAGCATAAGCTCCAGTCCCGCGCGGCTGCCTCCCAGGTCTCCGCTTACGTAAATGAAATCGCCCGGACGAGCATCGCTACGTCGGCATTCCGCTCGGTCACGCTCCTTTATGCCTGCTACGGTTATAGAAATTGTTGCCCGGTCACTGCGGGTGGTATCTCCGCCGCTAATCTGTATTTCGTATTGTTCCGCGACCCAATGCAACCCCCGGTAAAGCGCTAGAACATCCTGCACTTTAAAATGCGCCGGAACTGCCAGTGATACAAACATGGCCACAGGCTTTGAACCCATTGCCGCTATATCGCTGATGTTGGCACCAGCAGCTTTCCGTCCCACCCAGTCCCAGTTCGTACCTTCATGCCAGAGAAAATGCGTCCCCTCCACAAGCAAATCGGTTGTGATTATAGACCGTGCGCCGGATGGCTGTTGGTGAAGTACCGCGCAATCGTCACCGACACCAAGCACCCCCCCATCGCCGGCTCCGCAAAAGACCCAAGGTTCAAGGAGGCGGATTAATTCCTTTTCTCCGACTTCACCTACTGTGCGGGTTTGGTTCATTTCCAATCTACATACATCTCCGCCAGCTTGCGCAGCTCTTCCGCGCGTTTGCGTATATCTTTCGCACGCATCAGCTCTCCAATCATTGCCACGTTGCTAGCTCCGGCTGCCAATACGTCAGGGATTGTCTCCGCTGTAATTCCGCCAATAGCTACGGTAGGCAAAGGGATGTGTTGTTTCACCCACCTGATTAAAGATGCCCCAACCGGAACGTATTTGGAAGCTTTGCTGGTAGTGGCGAAGACCGGGCCCACACCAATATAATCCACAGGCCACGAAGTCGCTGTAATTGCCTGCTGCTTCGAATGCGTAGACAGGCCGATAATTTTGTCCGGACCCATCACTTCACGAACGATATCTGCGGGGAAATCATCCTGCCCGATATGTACTCCATCTGCGTCAATCTCCCGCGCCAGGTAAGGATTATCGTTTACGATAAGCGTTACGCCGGCTCGTTTCGTGATCTCCCGGAGCTCGCCGCCGATTTCCATCAGCTCTTCAAAAGTGGATTTCTTATCGCGCAGTTGTAGCACGCTCACTCCTGCATCCACAAGTTCCTGGCAGATCTCTGCATGCGGGCGGCCGGCTATTTCAGTATCAATAATAGGATACAGTCCCCACCGGCACTTTAGCACGTTCGGCGCGCGCCGTAAATTTTCGTCAGGTGGCATATCAGTCATGGAAGAAACTACGCTTCCCGCTCAGAGGGATTTACTGCGTACGCATTTTTTCTCCCGGATAAAATACCGGCGGTACCCATTCCCGGTGTGCTTCAAGCAAATCATCAACCAGGTTCCATATCTGATCCAGGCTCAGTTCCGCGGCCGTATGCGGGTCCATCATGGCAGCATGATAAATGTGTTCCCGGTTGCCCGTCTCCAGGGCCTGTACAGTCAGTTCCTGCACATTTATATTCGTCTGCATCAGTGCGGCTAGTTGCGGCGGAATCGTCCCGACCCGCGTCGGCTGGATGCCCATCCTGTCTACAAGGCATGGCACCTCGACACAGCACCCGCCGGGCAGGTCATCGATCAGGCCGTCATTCAGCACATTGCCGTAAATTACCCGCGGCTGGCCCGTCACAATGCTGTGGATGATTAATGAACCGTACTCGCAGCTCCTCTCGGTCTCCAGGGCCGCACCCGGCTTTGTCATTTCGTCCCGAAGAGTTCCCCACTTTTCAATCTGCGCCTCACAGCGCCGGATGTACTCATCCAGCGGTATGTTAAACTGCTCAATAAGATCGGGCCGATCGCGTTTGATATAATACGGAACATACTCACTCAAGTGTTCGCTGCTTTCAGTAGGGAAGTAGCCAAGCCGCGCAAACATATCATATCGCACCCGGTTCCACTCCGGTATCCGGCCCTCCTCAATCACGCGCCGGATCAAAGGGTACAAGTCCTCTCCGTCTCGCTCAAAGCGCAGGTAAAACGCCACATGGTTAATCCCGGCGCAAACATACGAAATTTCTTCGACCGGTATGCCGATGTCATCAGCAAGTTGCTTCGCCGTACCCTGAACACTGTGGCAAAGACCCACGCTCTTTATCTGCGTATTGCGAAGGATAGCCATCATGTTCATGGCCATGGGATTAGTGTAATTGAGAAAGGTGACATCTGGACACACTTCCTCCATCTGGCGGCAATAATCCCACAGCACAGGCACCGTGCGTAAAGTACGCATAATGCCGCCGATCCCCAGTGTGTCTGCGATTGTCTGCCGTAGCCCATATCGCTTGGGTATTTCAAAGTCCGCGACAGTGCCAGGCTTGTACCCCGCTACCTGGATCATGTTAATCGCAAAGTCAGCGCCTTCCAGCGCACGGCGCGAATCCGTAGTCGCAGAAATGTGCGGCGATGCCCCCAGCACTTCTGCCACCCGCCGGGCCACAAGTTCCGACACCCGAAGCCGCTCCTCATCAATATCAAACAGCGCAAGGTGGCAATCTGCCAGTTCAGGAAAAGACAGGATATCTGTGATCAGGTTTCGTGCAAAAACCGTACTGCCCGCACCAATAAATGCGATCTTTTTCATTCCACATCCACACGCAATTTCTTTACCTGTGAATCCCGGTACCTGCCAACTCAACCACAAAAAGAAATCCCCGGCCGGGATTGCCCGACCGGGGACGTTTCTTATCTGCTAGCGATAGCAGCTAATTAGCAGGGGTTGCAGCCGAACAGGTTGGCAAAGCCATTAACCGTCGAGCCGATGAAAGCACCAACGCCGTTAACCACGCCAACAACCGGGGCCAGCGGATCAATGCAAGGCGTGCCGCAAGATACCGGGGCACAAGCCGGAGCACAGGCCGGAGCCGGAGCATAACCCGGACCATACTGGGCGAAAGCGCCTGAGGTGCAAACTGCGATTGCGATTACTGCAGCAAACTTCTTCATGGTAAAACCTCCAAATGGAAATCACTGATTTTGAACTACGTGCCATTCCTATGCAAGGCCCGTGCCGACTATTCAAGCAAAATTAATTAGGCAATTTGTTAACAGAACACCTGTTCTAAATTTCCGCGCTCGCAACTACCCATACCAAACCAACCGCCCCGCCGCTAATTTCCCGTCGCGGGCGCCTTGCCCGCTTCCTCATGTTCCAGCGGCTCAGCTGGCAAATGCTTCGCCCGCGAATACACGTGCGTAAACTCTGCCCCAAACAGAAATATCTGCGCCGAGTAATACACCCAGATCAAAATAATAATGACCGACCCCGCTGCCCCGTAGCCAAATGTGATGCCGAACCGCGCGATATAATACCCGATCACAAACTTCCCAATCGCAAACATACCCGACGTAACCATTGCCCCCAGCGCCACGCTGCGCCAGCCTATGTGGATATCCGGCATAAACCGGTAGATTATCGCAAACAGCAGGTAGAGCAGGAAAAAGCTGCCCGCAAGATCAAGAAACTGCAGCGTGCCCGCAGATATAGGTAACACCTCCGTGGCCACCGCGCTCACGTGATTGATAAACGTGCTCAGCACCAGGCTCGATATCAGCAGCAGCCCAATCACAATTACCATCGCAATTGCCAGCAGCCGGTTAAACACCATAGCCTTCAGCCCCGTGTGTCGCGGTTCCTCCACCTTCCAGATCCGGTTAAACGAAAGCTTCAGCTGGTTAAACACGCTGCTCGCGCCAAACACCAGCACCACCACACTCACGCTGATGGTTACCGCGTTCGAACGTTTCTCCTGGTAGCGCTGCGCGGCATACAGCATAGATTCGATAGATGCCGCGCCTGTGGAACCAAAGTAATCCATCAGGTAATCATGCACCTCGCCGCGCGCCGCATCCGGACCAAAGATTATCCCCGCAATCGTAACCGCTACCAGCAGCAGGGGAGCGATGGAAAACAATGAGTAATACGCCAGCGCTGCCCCCATCATCGGCGCCTCATCGTTAAACCACTGTTCGCCCGTCTGCATCAGCAGACGCACCAGGTAAGGCAGCTTATGGCGTGCTTGTGGTTTCATACTGCTATGGCCAAAGCACCAACCGAGCCGAACTTGCCATGAAATTGCGCCGCGCCCTTCTGGTTTCCCTTGCCCTGCCCTCTGGTTTCATGTTGAGCAGTCGGTCCATGAGCTGCTCTGCCTTATATCCCGGGTCTTTTGATGCCGTTACATTCGGCCACCTTGAAATTATCCGTCGCGCCAGTCGCCACTATGATCGCGTTACCGTTGCCGTGGCCGAGAACCCTGGAAAGTTGCAGCCGATGTTTTCCATCCCCGAGCGCGTGGCCATGCTCCAGGAATGCGTGGCCGATATGCCCAACGTTGACGTCCGCAGTTTTCCCGGACTCACTGTTAATTTTGCCCGCTCCATCGGCGCGACGGTCATCCTGCGCGGTCTGCGCGCCGTTTCTGATTTCGAATTCGAATTCCAGATGGCCATGATGAACGAAAACCTGGACCCGGAGATCACCACCATGTTCATGGTGCCAGCTCCGGAATACTCTTTCGTTAGCAGCAGCCTGGTAAAAGAAATTGCCCGTTACAACGGTGACATCTCCCATTTTGTGCCTGCGCCGGTGGCCGAAGCTATCTTCCGCCGCATGGGTGAGCAGGCATGACGACTCCCGCCGGCCCGGCTCCGGCGCCGACGGATTTCCTGCAGCAGTGGACCGACAAAGCGCGCACCCGCCCGCGGCATATCCTGCTGCCCGAAGGGCATGACCCCCGCATTTTGCAGGCGGCGGCGGAAGCGAATGCCCTTGGCGTTTGCCGGGCCCACGTAATGGGAGACCCTGCCATTATCGACCAGGCCTGGCAATCGGCGGGTCTTACGGGCGATAAGCCGCCGGTCATTCCCGCCGGACCTGACAATCCTGACTTTGACCGTCTTTGCCTTACCTACGCCGAGCTTCGCGCCAAAGATGGCGACCGCGCGCCTAACACTAAAGCAGCCGCGCGGCTACTCGGCCACCCTGTGTTTCTCGCGGCCATGATGCTGAAGACCGGCCAGACGGAGGCCGTTGTCGCCGGGGCGGCGTCCACCACCGCTGATGTTATCCGGGCAGCGAAGTATATTATTGGCCTCAGCGATGGTGTGGCGGATGTTTCTTCTTCGTTTGTGATGCTGGGCCGCCAGCCTCAGTTTGGTTATGAAGGGGCTTTTGTTTTTGCTGACTGCGGCGCTACTATTGAGCCGGACGCCGAGGTGCTGGCGGGGATCGTTATTGCTTCGGCGCGTACGGCGGAGGGGCTGCTTGGCTGCCGGCCGGCGGTGGCGCTTCTCAGTTTTTCCACTCATGGCAGTGCCAGCCATCCGCGGATTGATAAGATCCGCCACACGCTGGCGCTGGTGCGGGAGCGGGCGCCGGGGATTCTGATTGATGGGGAGCTGCAGGTTGATGCGGCGATTATCCCGGAGGTGGCGGCCCGGATCG
>JAKFFN010000188.1:0-7512 GCA_036675025.1 Candidatus Sumerlaeales bacterium
GTACATCTGCGGAGTTTGGAGCCCTGGCGACTTTATCTGCCCTGGAACTGAGGACACAGTTGAACGAAGCACTGGCAGGCAACGGGCTTAAACCGGATGAGGCGGCCGTGCTAAGCGGGCTTGCGCTGAAATCCGTGGAGACGATTCGTACGCCGGTCCTGGTTTACCTGGTGCCCCAGCAATGGACAGATGCGAATTTCCCGTTGAGCATTGACGGGCCGGCAGAGAAGCCGCTGAGGGTGTTCCTGGGGATAGAAGTGCCTCCGCCGGTGCCTCCCGGCGCAGAAAACCAGGCGCCGTAACCATTATACCAGTATCAGAAGCGCTGCGACACCTATAAGAAGAGTGATGGCGAGACACAGGCCGATGAGTTTCCAATCGACGGGCTCTTTCTGATTGGCGATGGCGTTGATCGCCTCTTGTTGCGCTGCGGCGGCGGCGGCTTCCTGTTCCACAGGATCAAGGCTGATGGGCACCTGCACCTGTTGATTTTCATCAAACAGGGCTGCCAGGGCGTCGCAAAATTCCTTGGCAGTTACATAGCGCTCTTCGGGGTTCTCGCGGAGGCCGCGTGCTAGTACCACGTCCAGTTCCGGCGGGAGCGCCGGGTTGATCATTGTCGGCGGGATGTAGGGGTCTGTGGGGACTTTGCCCGTGAAGACTTTGTAAAACGTGACGGCCAGAGAGAAAATGTCAGCCCGGTAGTCGACCGGTTGGCCGGCTTTCAGTAGCTCTGGCGCCATGTAGGAACTGGTGCCTGATACTTTGTTGCCGGCAGCCCGCAGTCCCAATGTTGCGGAGCGAGCCGAGGCGCCGAAGTCGGAAATTTTTACCTCGCCTGGCCGGGTAACGAGGATGTTCGACGGCTTTATATCGCCATGAAGAACGCCGGCGGCATGAACGCAGGTGAGGCCTTTGCTGATTTCGCGCGCCAGTTGAAGGAAATGGCGGCTCTCCAGCGGAATGGCGTGCAGAAGCTGATCGAGAGTAATGCCCTGCACATATTCCATGGCCAGGTAGACGAATTCATCGTCCTGACCGTGGGCGAGGTAGCCTACGATATTTGGATGGTCAAAGGCCGCGAGGGTGTCGGCCTCGGCCATGAAGCGCGCGACGATTTCAGGAGTACCCGTAAATCGTGCATCGAGGATCTTGAGAGCCGCCGGTTGCGCTGTCTCTGTGTGGAGAGCTTCGTAAACTGCCGCGATACCGCCCCTGCCTATCAGCCTGCCTACATCATATCCATGGATAATGGTGCCGGGCTCAACGATGGTTTCGAGGGCGCGCATGGCAGAGGTATCTCCCGACCGAAAGGCCGAGATGCTGCCGTCGCTGGAAATTACAGGGGTTTGGGATTGAAAAGCTGACCGTGTTTCAGGGTCGTTTTCAAATATCTTCATGATACCTCGTGGGGCGGGTGCTCAGATAGGCAACCACCGTGAGCAAAAGGAATTCAGGAAGCGCGGAGGTACGAAGTGTCGGGTCAGCTATTGCCTGCCGGCAAAAGCCAGTGCGACCTGCGTGAACTTGAAGAAGCCGTTAACCGGGCGATTGTTATCTGCAATTTCCTGCTCGGCTTTGCGCTGGCGATCTGCGGCGATCTGCTGCGGATCATATTTCTGGCGCAGGTGAACAGCGACTTTCAGTTCGTCTGGCCGGTCGTTTTCCACCATTTTAAGTTCGGTGGTGGCGTAGTCGCGCAGGCGGCCGAGGTCGATAAGGGTGGCCATCTGGCGGTCGAGCATGGATGCCTGGCGTTCCAGCCGCTGGTGCACCGTCTGCAGGGCATGCTGCTGCGTATTCATGTCGTGGATCTCGAACCGCAGGTGAATATGACAGATCAGGAGTAGCGTGGTGAGGATGGTGGCATACACGCCAAGGAATACGCGACCGCTGGTAAGGGACAGGCGGCGGCCCATGAATTCGCCAGAGAAGTGAGACGTGACAGAGCGAGTAAGCTCGGTATCATCAGTAATTCGCATCCCGCCGCCGATGCCGTGGCTGATGCGCGATACGCGTACACGCTGCCGCTGGGTGATGGAATCAACATTATCCGCAAGCTGAGACAGTCCGAAGTCACTCGGCTGCGGCCTTTGATTCATCACCCCGCGCCAACCTGAAGGCTGTCCGGGACCTTTCATCACAACCCCTCTACCCATATAGAGGGCAATCGAGAAGTGAGACACCGCTTCTGTCAAGCCCATACTGCTTTTAAGGAAGCTCGGTTCCCCGAAATATCCCCGAACCTCAATCCGGAGAGTTTGCCCATCCCAGGGTACTTCGCTGTTTTCTACTTCAGCATGGACAACCTGCGACTGCAGGTGTTGCGTCCACTCTGACTTTTTTGGATTTGCATGAGCTGACCGTCCACACGCAAGAAATTCTTTTAGGAAAACTGGTGCATCTGCTACCTGAACTGTGAAGCTTGAGAACTATGAGAGAATCAACCAGTCCCGAGAAATTGCACTGGCGCCACAGCGTGGTCGGTCCTATTTCTCTCGTGCTCGTGGCGCTCGCGGTTTTCGGCCTGGCGTTTGTGCCGCTGCGGGGCAGCCAGGATGAGTGGTGGCACCTGAAGGCGGGGCAGTGGATCTGGGAACACGGCCGACTGCCGGTAAATGACATCTTCACCTATACGGGTGAAAACATGCGCTGGTATAATCATGAATGGCTGAGCCAGGTTATCTTTTATAATAGTTACCGGGTGGGTGAGTGGCTGGGGGGCGACGGCCTGTTTACGTTCATTCTGTTTAAGTCAATCGTAGTAGCTGGGGCGTTTCTGCTGGTTGCCAGGCTGGCGCGGCAGAGGGGGGTAAGCTGGCCAACGGCTGCCGTGATTGCTCTCATTGCTGCAGACGTTTCACGGAGAACGATTTATCCGCGTCCACCGATCTTCTCCTACCTCTTGCTGGCTGCGTTCCTCCTGCTGCTTTACGGCTGGAAGCGGGGGCAAGTGCGGAGTCGCTGGCTGTGGGTACTTGTGCCGGCGACGGTGCTTTGGGCGAACATGCATGGCATGGTGCTGCTGGCGTTTGTAGCGGCGGGAGCGTTTGCCGGCGGTGAGTTGCTGGAGAATGTGCGCCGGTGGTGGGTAAAGAGCAAAACCTGTCCGGCGGTGCCGCTGCACGGTATATTCTCTAAGCAGTTCTGGATGCTCACGGCTCTCACGGCGGCGCTGGTGCTGGCGGCGATGGCCCAGCCATCGGGCTATCACCTGTTTTTTCTCGGGCGCAATTTTACAGCGGATCCGCTTCTCCAGCAGATCATCCTGGAGATGAAGCCCACGCCCGGCGCGCTGGCTATAATTGATGGCAACCTGCCCTGGTGGAAGTGGGATAACCTGGCGGCGCGGCCGCCGGGATTCTGGACGCCGTGGATGTCACTGGTTATCATTTTGGCGCTGCTGGTGAGAAACCGGCTCCGGCTGCCTTACGGGGCTGATTACCTGCTGTTGGCGTTCTTTACGTACCAGGGTTTCATGCACTGGCGGCTGCTTCCGCTGTTTGCGGTTACTGCGGCCGGGCCCGCTGCAAGTTTGATTGCGGCGGGAATGTCTCGACGAGCTGACCGGGAAAGAAGCTATGAAAGCCCGGCGGCGCTGGCTTTGCTCGTGGGGCTGATCGCCTGGTTTAATTTTATCGTGGCCGAACCGCCGCCGGAGACCTTTTTCCGGCGAAACCTGCAGATGCTTCGCGGCGAGACCATGAACCTTTCCGATTACCCCGTGCCGCTGATGGACTACATCATTGAGGCGGATCTGCCGAAGCAGATGTTCAGCGACTCAAACTATTGCGGCTACGCCATGTGGCGGCTCGCGCCAGAGCATTATAAGCTGTTTACAGACAACCGGTTCGATGTGTTTGGCAGCGAGTTTATCCGGAAGGAGCGTGCGGTGTTTTACGCTGCTCATAAAGGCGATGTCATCACGTACGAGCCGGGCTCGACAGAAGGGCAGCTGGTGGAAGAAGACTGGGACGACGTACTTAAGCGGTATGGAGTCAACTTCATTGTCTTCAGGCCAATCGACGGAAACCACTGGCGCCTTCATGAAGCTTTACTGGCGTCGGGAGAATGGCAGTTGGTCTATTACTTTGTGGCGCCGGGAGCAGTGCGGGCGGAATGGCCCATGAACGGGTTCCATGTGTGGGTGCGTAAGTCCGCTGCGGCGGGTGATCTCGGGGCGCGTTCGGCGGCGATTTTTGAAAGGCATTCTCCGGGGCAGCCTGCACCGGCCAGGCTCGAGCAAATGATGCGAGAAGCCTCATCTTCCGGCCATGGCGGCCCGACGGACGGAGCTTCTTCCGGTGCTGACTGGAAGATACCGATCTAACCTCAGCGCCTGCAATACGGCAGGTTTTTCAGGGTCTTCTTGGGCATGTATGGTGCTACTTCAGGGGTATCGGGCAATGGCCCGCTTTAAAAGATCAGAACTGGAGATAGACCCATGAAAGTATCGGAAATTATGTCATCGAACGTGGCAACCTGTAGCCCCAATGATTCTCTTCGCGACGTCGCCAAGACGATGCGCGACAAGGATTGTGGCGCTATTCCTGTAATGGAAGCCGGTAAAATCGCCGGCATCATAACAGATAGAGATATCGTGATGCGCGGTGTTGCTGAAGGCAAAAACGTGATGGATCTGGATGCCCGCAGCTGCATGTCGACCGACGTAAAAAGCGTGTCGAAGGATTCCAATGTTGATGAGTTGTGCACGCTGATGGAAAAAGAGCAGATTCGCCGCGTCCTGGTCACAGACAAAAGCGATAACGTGGTTGGCATTGTAGCGCAGGCCGACGTGGCCCTAAACGCCCCGAGAAAAGAGACGGGCGACGTGGTGAAGAAGGTTTCGAAATAAGCGCTGGTTGATCCGCAGCCGGCAGTTTTAATGCAAATCGCCTCCCAAAACTGCCGGCTGCATTTTATTATGTCGTTGCTTTTCTCCCACCCTGGTCAGCCTCTCGTCCCATGGGTTTATACGATAAGGTTATCAGGGAAACCTGCCGGCGGTTGAGTCCACTCACAGAGCGGCTGGGTTTTGTCCTGAGTCCTGTGCATTTTTATTATCCTGTACCTGCCACTTCAGAACTACGGCAGCGCGCTGTATGGGATCAGAAGACGGATATGGCAGGGGTTGCGTGGGACCTGGAACAGCAGCTGAAGCATTTACAGCTAATGCGTCCTTATGCAGACGAGTGCAACTGGCCACAGGAGCGCGACGAACAGAACGGGGCGTACGGGTGGAATGCTTCAACCTTTGGATTTTCCAGCGCAATGTTCACCCACGTTTTTGTGCGCCACTTCAAACCACGCAAGATCATTGAGGTCGGCTGCGGGTGGTCTACGGCAGTCATTCACAATGCCGCCGCAATTAACACGGCAAATGGAAATCCGCCCGTCGAATACACCGGTGTCGAACCTTACCCGCCTGCGTACCTGGAAAAGATCACGGGGAAAGACCGCATCAGACGCATGCCTGTTCAAGATGTTTCTGTAGAGGAGCTGACGGCACTGCGAGAATGCGATATCCTCTTCATCGATTCCAGCCACGGGCTCAGCATTGGCTCTGATGTGCAGTACCTTTATCTTGAAGTACTGCCGCGACTGCACCCCGGGGTAGTGGTCCACATCCACGACATCCAGCTGCCGTACGAATACCCGCCTCACCACGCGCTGAAGCAGCGGTGGTTCTGGAATGAACAGTATCTCCTCCAGGCCCTGCTGCAGGATAACTCCAGGTGGGAAATCCTTGCTGCTGGCTATGCCCTGTGCCGCGATCACGCCGCCGAACTCCAGGAGATCTTCCCGCAGTACAAGGCTGAACTGCATGGCGAGACCGGCAGTTTCTGGATGGTAAGGAAGTAGGTTTTTTAATAAAAGGAAAGGCTCCCAATTCATCTCGCAGCCCGCTGCGCAATTAATCTTCCTGCACCCTGGCATTGGTACGATGAAACGGCCTCAGACGCACGATACTTGCTACGTTTGTTACTATTAGAGCAGCACTTAAAACTCTGAAGCAACCGGAGGCAATCATGCCGAATAGAGTACAACAGGATCGCGCAGAAACGAAGCGCCGTGAAGCCGCAGAAATTGGCGTCATGGATATGAAAAGACTTCACGAGGGAATGAACAAGAGCGGCAACAGCAAAGAGATACGGGCTAATAAACAGCCCAACAGATCAACGGGCCGCAGAGACGACCAGGATCATATTGCTGGGTCATCAGCCCGGACCAGCACATCGGGTTCGAAACGCCACGCCAGTGCGGGCGCAGGTCCGTCTGAGCGGACAACTACCACGGCCAAACGCGAAGGCAAGCGCGCTACCGTTGCCAAGGCGGAAGCCGGGGGCAAGCCAGCCATGAGTGCACCGACTCGTAGAAATGATGAGGACACAAAGTTCAACGAGAAGCCCATGAAAGGCTCGCGGACGAAATCCAAACCGACAACGTAACATCACCATATAGCTGGGGGCCGGATGAGATCTTGCCCCCGCTTTTTTTGCATCAACACTGAACGGGCTGCTTCTAAATTTGCTCGATGTAACACATAGAGAGAGAGCATGTACTTTTCGATATGACTGACTCCCCGGCCGTACCCTACTCTCTTCTTGATCTTGCTCCAGTAATCGAAGGTGGCACCATCAGCCAGGCGCTGGGCCACAGCCAGGACCTGGCTCAACACGCGGAACGCTGGGGCTATACGCGCTTCTGGGTAGCGGAACACCACAATATGCCGGGAATCGCCAGCGCGGCTACGTCGGTAGTCATGGGCTATATCGCCGGGGGCACGAGTACAATCCGTGTGGGCGCAGGCGGCGTTATGCTGCCAAACCATGCGCCGCTGATTATCGCAGAGCAGTTTGGAACTCTTGAGTCCTTATATCCGGGACGAATAGATTTGGGCCTGGGACGCGCACCCGGCACGGATCAGCCGACAGTCCGCGCACTGAGACGAGACAGGCTCGGCAGCGGCGATACTTTTCCTCACGACCTCGCGGAGCTGATGATGTTTCTGCGTGATCCTGAGCCCGGCCAGCCAGTGCGTGCTGTTCCCGGTGCCGGGCTGCATATCCCCATCTGGCTGCTGGGCTCCAGCGATTTCAGTGCGCGCCTTGCAGCGGAGCTTGGGCTGCCCTTTGCGTTTGCATCACACTTCGCGCCGGATTACCTGCTACATGCGCTGGAACTTTACCGCGCCGGATTCAAGCCGTCAGAGCAGTTGCAGGAGCCCCATGCCATGGTTGCTGTGAACGTATTTGCTGCCGATACCGACGAAGAAGGTTATTATATTTCCACTTCCATGCAGCAGCAATTTGTGAATCTGGTGCGTCACACACCTGGTCTGCTGCAGCCGCCAGTCGATGACATGACGAAGATTGCATCGGACGCTGAGCAGCGCCTTGTTGATCGCATGCTGAGATGCTCTGCGATCGGCTCGCCAGATAATGTCCGGCGCCAGCTGCAGAAGCTGCTCGAAAGCACCAGGGCAGACGAGCTGATGATCACCGGCCACAT
>JAKFFN010000303.1:0-7419 GCA_036675025.1 Candidatus Sumerlaeales bacterium
GGGTGCTACGGCACTCAAGGCAAAAGAGATTCTGCGATCTTAACGTTATGCGGATTAAGTGGACTGTTACAGAAAAGCGGCAGCAAGCTGCCGGCACTCCAAATTTGTTGGACTTGTCATTAACGTTATCATTCCAGTAGGGAGTTTTTCTACAGCGCGGGGTGCACGCGTCCCGTGCACGCGTCCCGTGCACGAGTCGCGCGCACGTGCACGAAATGCCACGTTTAAAGCCGAGGAAGTCAATATCTGGCAGGCACTTCGCTACCTTTAGTCTAACACGAAACCATCAAAGGCCCCTAACCATGAACTGTCCAGTATGCCCCGACACCCAGCTTCAGATGACTGAGCGGCAGGGTGTCGAAATCGATTACTGTCCCAAGTGCCGCGGCGTGTGGCTCGACCGCGGCGAACTCGACAAGATTATCGACCGCGCCAGCGTAGATATGCCGACGGCCGCTCCGCAGCCCAGCGCGCCGCCGCCACCGCCGCAAACGCCCCAACCCAACCAGCCTCAGCAGCCGCCTTATGGTCCGCCGCCTATTTATGGGAACCAGCACCAGCAGCAGCCATATCGGCAGAAGGATGATTCCGACTATAAGTTTCGGTATCCCCAGCAGGGCGGGTATTACCCGAAGAAGAAAAAGAGCATCCTTAGCGATATCTTCGATTTCTAGGGCGGGCTAAAACTCCGCAAAAGCAACCGCACCACGCCGCAACTGGCGCACCGGCACTAGCCAAATCGACGACGACTTTGGAGTGCCGGCAGCTTGCTGCCGCTTTTCGCTGTGGCTTGCCTTTACCGCTACGCAATGCCCTTTATCCTTCGCCTCCCACTGCCACGGCCGCGGTGCCACTTTCCTATAGCGGTAGCAAGCGACCGCACTCCAAGAAGGTGCCCTATCGGCATTAAGACAGTAGCGTACTTCTCATTCCGCCTGCGCCTTCTCGCTCCAGCTCGCCATCCGGCGTTTAATTTCTTCTTCCGACACATCTTCAATATGCGTCGCAATCCACCAGACATTCCCGCCCGGGTCTTTTACGCCGCCGTGGCGATCGCCGTAGAACTGATCCTGCACCTCCATGACACTTTCGCCGCCCGATTCGAGCGCCTTCTTGTAAATCGCATCGCTGTCGTCCACATAGATGTATAAATTTGTCGGCATTGCCGGCCATTTCTCGTTGGCCTGGCACACCATAATTTTCGAATCACCGATCAGAAACTGCGCGTGCCCAACAGTCCCATCCGGCATGCGCATCATAGATTCTTCTTTCGCGCCAAACGTACCTTTCAAGAAATCCAGAACCTTGTCCGCGTTTTCTGTAACAAGGTACGGCGTAATTGTGTGGTAACCATCCGGCACCGGTTTCACAGTCATTGCAGAACACCCTCCTTTTGTTTAATGAACAGATGCGTGCATAGAACGCACGTTCTATGCACGCAACTTAAAAGTGAATCTTCTCATAACCTTTAGAGCTGGAGTAAGCTGTTCGCGTTGTTTTCTCATGAACCCGCCGCCGCCTCACCTGTACGCCAGATCAAATCACCTGTTGCACGCAACTTTACGGAGTCCCTTAAATCTTCTCATGACTAACGACGCTTCTTCCCCCGAGACCATCAACGCCTCCGGCGCCGATGTCCGTGTGCGCTTTGCGCCCAGCCCCACCGGCTACCTCCACGTAGGCGGCGCCCGCACTGCGCTTTTTAACTGGTTGTATGCTCGCCACACCGGCGGCAAGTTTCTCATCCGCATTGAGGATACCGACCTTGAGCGCAGCACTCCGGAGAGCGTGCAGCAGATTATTGACAGCCTGAACTGGCTCGGCATGGGACCCGACGAAGAGATCGTGTACCAGACCAAGCGCGCCCCGCAGCATAAGCAGTATGTAGAGCAACTCCTGGCCAGCGGCCACGCCTATCGTGATTACTGCACGAAAGAAAAGCTGGAGCAGCTGCGGGAAAAGGCCAAGGAGGAGAAGCGCCCGTTTGTTTATCGCGCCGGCCTGGTGAGCGATGCCGAGATGCAGTCATTCAAAGAGGGCGGTGAACCCGGCGTTATCCGCCTGAGCGCGCCCGAAGCCGGCACCACCGGTTACGATGACCTCGTGTATGGCCGCATTGAGGCTCCCAATGAAACCATTGGTGATTTCGTGATCGCCCGCGCCGACGGCTCACCTCTTTACAATTTTACGAATGCCGTAGACGACATTGATATGGGCATCACCCACGTCTGTCGCGGTGAAGACCACGTGAGCAATACCCTGCGCCAGATCCTGGTTTATACGGCCCTCAATAAGCCGATGCCGAAGTTTGCGCACCTGCCGCTGATTCTCGGCACCGACAAAAAGCGTTTCAGCAAACGCCACGGCGCTACCAGCGTGATGCAGTTCCACGAGCAGGGGATTCTGCCTGCGGCGCTGATCAACTTCCTGGCGCTTCTCGGCTGGGCGCCCGAAGGTGGGGCAGAGTTTGAAGAGGTGATGACGCTTGAACAACTCATCGAGAAGTTTACCCTCGAAAAGGTGAACAAGAGCCCGGCGGTTTTTGATTACGACAAGCTCCACTGGATCAACGGCGTCTACATTCGTCACCTGCCGAAGGAAGACGTCTACAAGGTGGTGGTGCCTGAGCTGGACCTGGCCTACGGCGCTGCCGGCGGCCCCGGCCATGATGAACCCGGCCGCGCGCAGTGGCTTCGCAACATCATTGATCTCGAGATCGAGCGCAGCCGGACAATGAAGGATTTCGCGGTGAACCTCGATTACTTTTTCGTGGCGCCGACGGAGTATGAAGAGAAACCGCTGAAGAAGCTGCTCTCCACGCAGGAAGGCATTGATCGCCTGCGCCAGGTGACGGAAGAGGTTGAGAACGCGTGGCCGGCCAACGCGCACACCCGAGACGAAGTTCATGATACGCTCGACGCCCACCTGCGCACCTGGTGCGAGGCCCAGGGCATTAAGTTCGGCAACGCCGTTCATCCCGTGCGCCTCGCTCTCACCGGCCGCACCGCATCGCCGCCGCTGTTTGATGTGATCTATAACCTCGGCAAAGAAGAGACAATCCGCCGGCTGAACGCGCTGGCGGAATATGCACAGGGCCAGTTAACCTGAGAGCGTCTCTGAGAAACACGGTGGCGCGCACTTACGGGTGGCGCGGACACTCCTGTCCGCAGCAGTTGATGATTAATGAAAATTCGACGAGTAAGCTGGAGGAGACGTAAGAGATATGAATCAAATTAGAAGCCTGACGACATATTTAAAGTCCATGGCCGCGGACAAGAGTGTCCACGCCACCCTGCCGTTCCACGCCATCCTGCTCCTTTCCGTTTGCTGTAGTATTGCCGTGGCCCAACCCGCGCCGCCGCCCGATCAACGCAGCACCGGGACGGCAGAACTGCAATCTAATCACGAAGTTATAGTACCTGCCGCTTCTCCTGGCTACGTCGCGCTCTTTACCGAGTACGACCGTAATTTCAACAACGGCCGCGGCGTAAGCGATGCGGATAACACTAATGGGCAACTGGCCTGGCTGCAGAGCTACCAGATGCTGGCGTATATGCAGATGTATCGCGCCACCAGCGAGACGAAATGGCTGGATAAAGTTGCCGTGCAATTCGATCGTGCGCTAGAGTGCCGGGATGATAAGCTCGGACGTGTTGATGTGCATGCAAAAAAGCCGCTGAAAGGGTGGGGCACCGCTACTTATGATAAAGCGGGGTGGCACGTCTTCGTGGTTCATACGGGCATGGTATGCCAGGGTCCGGCTGAGTTCGTGCGGATGGTAAAAGAAAATCCGGCCCTTCAATCAGATTACGGTACGACGGCAACGCGGTTTCTGTCGGAGATTGAAACCATCGCTGCGGAGGCAAACCAGCAACTTAAAACGAACGCTGCCGGGGAGGGATGGTACGAGGATCCGGGAATCGGTGGCAATGGCGGCATCGTTCCGCTAAACATGAGCAACGCCATGGGCAGCGTATTGGTTGAGCTGTACCGCGTTACAGGAAAACCGGATTACCGCGATAAAGCTACTGCTCTAGCAACCTACTTTAAGAACTGCCTGCGCGATAATGGCAACGGTGGCTATAACTGGAGCTACTGGCCCAAGACTTCTGACGAAAAGGTCGTTTCCGGCGAAGACATTTCCCACGCTTCACTTAACGTCGACTTCGCCTCGCGCTGCGCCAGTGCCGGCATTGTTTTCACGGCTGAAGACATAGAGAAGTTTGCCCGGACATGGCTGCGCACGGTGGACAAAGGAAACGGCAAATGGGCGATCCGCGTGGACGGCTCCGACGGAAGTATTGCCCCGTATATTCCTCAGGCGCCAGGGCGTTGGATGAGCATCATAGTGCACCTGGACGTGGAGACAGCCCGGAAATTTTATGGCAGCGTTGCCAACGCGTTTGCGGGTGAAAATATCAACAGGCCATCGCGGGCGCTAGGTGTTGCCAACCTGGCGCGGTTTCAGCCTAAGCCGTGAGTTTTACTCCGCCGCAACCCGGTGAACACACCGCCGCTGTGCACCATGATGTGCTGGAGCCGGGCCTGGGAGACCCTATGCTTGAGCCGCTGGGACCGGACAACGGCGTGGAAGTGCGGAATATTTCCAAGCGCTTCCGCATCAGCACTGAACCCATGAGCCGCATGTCGGCGCTATTTTTTAACCGGCTGATCGCTGGCGCCCGCCGCCGCGATTTCTGGGCGCTGCGCGATGTGTCTTTTGATATTAAGCGCGGGCAGATGCTCGGCATTCTGGGCGTCAATGGTTCCGGTAAAAGCACGCTTCTGCGGCTTATTACCGGTATCAGCGAACCGACGTCGGGAGAAATCCGGCGCCTGCCGCGCATCGCGCCGCTGCTGGATCTTTCCGCCGGCTTTCATCCTGCTCTTAGTGGATACGAAAACCTGTTTCTCAACGGCAGCATCATCGGAATCCACCGTGATGAACTGCGTGAGATGCTTCCGGAAATCATTGAGTTCAGCGGGCTCGATCACAAATTCCTGGAAGCGCCGGTGCGTACCTACAGTGCCGGTATGATGGCGCGGCTGGGTTTCTCGCTGGCCGTATCTGTCGACCCGGACATCATTCTGGTGGATGAAGTGCTTGCCGTGGGCGACCTGGAGTTCCAGGCGCGGAGCGCGCAGAAGCTTCTCGAGTTCCGCGACCAGGGCAAGGCGATGGTGCTGGTATCGCATACTTCGTCGGCCGTGAACGAGCTTAGCACAGAAGCGCTCTGGTTACATGAAGGCGTCGTTAAACTGGCAGGGCCGGCTTCAGAAGTGGTGTCAGCTTATAACAGCTTCTTGACGGAGCAGGTGCGCCGCCAAGGCCGCGTTGAAGGCCTTGCCGGCACCCAGAGCGTCATCGGCATTCGGCCTCACACGGTTCACTTCGATGAAGTCACCCTGGCCGACGCGCCCGGTCGCCCGGCTCAAAAATTTGAAACCAACGGCCGTCTGATCCTGACGTTTACGATGCGCGCTGAACAGGTAACCCGGCCTGTTGACGTTATGGTGGTTCTTGAGTTCCAGACTGGTACGGTGGTGGAAGAATTCTTCGCATCGGAGCGGGGATTTCAGCCGGTGCAGCTGGGCCGCGACAAGTGTGAAGTGAGTATCACGTTCGATCCGCTGATGCTGCTGGGCGGCGATTACATTATCGAACTCACCGCCGTAGAAGCGGAAAATCCGGACAGTGTACTGGGCGTGAGCGAGCCGGCAAAGTTTACGGTGGAGAGCAAATTCGTGAACTTTGATGTTTACCCGGCCTTCATGCCGGTGGAATTTACAACACGCTAACCGCCCGCACCCATGGAAAACCAAGAGCCTATCGAAATTACCATGCTGATTCCTGCCTACAACGAGGCGGAAGCCATCAGCCATGTCATTGATGGGATACGCTCGGCCATGGAGCCGACGAGGCGGAGTTACGAAATCCTGATAGTGGATGACTGCAGCACGGACGAGACTTCCGCCGTTGCGAGGGAAAAGGGTGTGCGGGTGTTTCGCCACATCTTTAACCAGGGAAGCGGTGCGTCGCGGCGGACGGGTATTCGCGAGGCGCGCGGCGATATTATCGTGATGCTCGATGGCGACGGCACCTACGAGCCCACTACTATCCCGGAACTGCTGCGGTGGATGCCGGAGTATGACCAGGTGAACGGTGCGCGAACAAGCGAGCAGGGGACGATGCCGCTGCTGCGGCGTCCGGCCAAGTGGTTCATTCGCCGCCTCGCCATCTATCTCAGCGGTCAGCATATTCCCGACCTCAACACCGGGCTGAAAGCTTTTAAGAGAAGCGTGATGATGCGCTACCTCTGGCTTCTGCCCGATGGATTTTCCTGCGTGACAACGATGACCCTGGCTTTCCTTACAAACGGCCACCCGGTGAAATATGTTTCCACGCCTTACTATAAGCGTATCGGGCGGTCGAAGTTTCACCCCATCAAGGATACCATCCGTTATGTGAACACAGTTGTCCGGATGTGCGCGTATTTTCGGCCGCTGCGTGTATTCGGTCCCATGGCGTCGTTGCTTATTCTTCTCGCGGCGGGGCGGGCCGTGTATGGCCTGCTCTCAAAAACCAACGAGCCTGTGACCGGAAGCACAATAGTACTGTTCTGCACGGGAATCGTAATTGGCGCGATTGGAATACTTCTCGACGTTATCGTTTCCCAGCGCAGAGAAATGACGAACAATGCAAACAGCTGAAATCTCTGATAACCTGGCGTCCCTCCGCCGCCGCTACACTGACGAGGCGTTTCTTTACCTGCCACGCCTGTTCCAGATGGTTGACCGAAACCCCTATAGCCCCACTTACGGCAGCTTCGATCGCAGTTACTGGCACTATCGCACCATGGATTTTCCCTGCGGCATGTACCAGGAATTTACGCTGCCGCTGGCACTGGCGTATGCTTTTCCGTTTCCCGATAATCCGTATTATGGCCGCGACCGGGTAAGGGAGCTGGCGCTGGCTGGTGTGGACTATGCCATGCGGAGCAGCCACAAAGATGGCTCGACGGACGATTACTTTCCTTATGAGCGGGCGCTGGGCGCGCTGGTGTTTTCGCTGCATGCGAACACGGAAACCTGCCTGGTGCTGGATGCGAAGCGACCGGAGTGGCTGGAGTTTTTTACGCGCAGGGCGGATTATCTCACCAATCACAACGAGACTGGTCAGCTGACAAATCACCAGGCACTGGCCGCGCTGGCGCTTTACAATACCTACATTGTAACGGGCGAAGAGCGCTTCCGCAAGGCCAGCGACGATTACCTGGCGATCGTGAAAGAATGGTTTCATCCGGACGAAGGATGGTTCCAGGAATATGAGGGTGCTGACCCGGGCTACCAGTCGTGCACGGTGGCGTTCCTGGCGAAACTATACAAGAAGAGCAAAAACCCCGACATTCTTAACCTGCT
>JAKFFN010000051.1:0-7371 GCA_036675025.1 Candidatus Sumerlaeales bacterium
TCTCCGGTGAAGATTTGTTTTACGATCTGCGCTTTTTCGCCGGTGGCCTGATCGTGGGATTCCAGATAGGGCTGAAGGTGAGTCATCATTTGGTGGCGTTGTGATTCGGTGCCCCAGGCGATACGGTCGAGATCATTGGGATCATCTACCAGCATTGCGATATCAGTAAGAGTGCGAAGGATTGCAGGCGTCTTACCTTTTACGACGGAGAGGCCGAAGTAGATGCCGGGGCCTCGGGTGTTATACGGATCGAGATTGTCGGGGCGGGTTTCGGCGGCGTGGTACATGATCTCGATGGCGCGCGGGTGCTGCGGGTTTTTGCCCCAGATGTATTTGTTGCCCATCCAGCGAAGGACGGGCATCCGGCGATCAACACGGAGGCGGCGAAGTCCGGCCTGGATGGTATCGAAAATTTCGTCATCGGGGCGGGAGTCCTTGTCTGAGGCATCCCAGAGAGCTTCCAGTTTTTCGGCTCCGGCAGGGTTGTCGGGGAAGAAAGATTCAAAGGCAGGGGGCTGGTATGGGGTGGTGCTTTGCCAGGCGTAAGCTGCGGACTGCGTGGTGGTGTCGGGTTCGGCTACTCTTTTGTAGCGGAAGCGGATGTGGGGCGGTGCGTCGTCCTCGTTGGGATTGGACTCTTCGGGTATTGCCAGAAGTATCTGCAGAATGCCTTTGTTGTTCTCGCTGGTCTGGTAAGCGTAGGTTGGTATGACGTTGGGATCGAACGGGACGGTGTAGGTGCGGGCTTCGCTTTGCGGAGTACCTCCGCCGAACGGCAACCTGAAGTACTGGAAATTTTCCAGGGCGCTGGCAACTGGTGTGCTGGTATCAGTGTCCCAGGCGGACGGAGCTATGTGAACAAGCTCGCTGGCACCGAAGGTTTTCAAACTGGGGAGGGTGCCGCTGGTGTCTGCGACGATATCCACCCCCGCTGGAGCAGCCCAGTTCCAGACGTCGGCAAAACTGGTAACGTCGAGCTCGGCGGGTGGGTTGATCACTTTGCCAGAGTCGAGATCGAAAAAGGCGTGGTTGGCATCGATGGCTGGGCTTTGAAGTATCTGCTCACGCGTTTTCTCGAACACAGGGTTGTCGCGATCAGGGTACGGTGAAATCTGAACCTGTTTGTCTACGGTGATGGGATTTGCAACGCCAGTCGGCAGTGCAATCTTGTATTCGAAGGCGCCGTCTCCGACCTGTATCAGGCCAAAGTTTTTTCCGGTGCTAAATGCGTATATTCCTTCATCCACGGGATCAATAGTGGCTTCGTGATTCCACTGCTGAGCAGCGGATGTACGGAGGGAATTAATGTCATCTGCTGAGAGCGATTGCTCCCGCCCGGGCTCGAGGGGTAGTAGATAAAAGTTCCTGGTGGCGAAGGTGAGGTTTCCATCCGGCCCACGTTTGGTGAAGATGTGGAAACGGAGGGAGGCGTTATTAGCAGAAGAAACATGGTTGGGATCGTCAGGAATACGTGGGACGAAGGAAGCCGTGTCGACATTGAAGCTGGCCTCATTTTGGAAGAATACGGTCGCCTTTGGCGTGAAGGTGAAGGCGGCGGTGGTTAGTTCATTTTTGGTGAGTGAGCCAACTGTGGCGTGGGTGTCGGAAGTACTGACGGCAGAAGTTTGGGGGGGATTGATGATGGTGGCAGAAGCCGGTTCTTCTGAAGGGCCGGCCGGGGTGTCGTCATGCGCTGCCACCTCATCCCTAGCTACGGCGAAAAACTCTGCCACTGTAATCGGCTGCATCCCGTGGGTGCCGGGGCCGTGGAAGGTGATCGTGGCATCGCCGGTATCGGGGTCGATCTCTACAGTGTGATCATACCTGGCGAGGTCGTCTCCCAGCACGCTCGGGTGCGGCTTGGGCAAGTTCGCCGGCTTATTGGAAGTACCCATCATATCATCAAAGGCATTGCTGATACTTCCAAAGATTCCGCGACGGTTGGCGGACCGGGGGAGGAAGTGGCGTCGAAGAGCTTTTGAAGCTTCTTTTGAAGTGAGAACTTTGGTGGAAACTTGCACTTCCGGTACAAGTAACTCCAGGCTTTCCTGATTCCTGCCGATGCGTAGTTTTTTTTCTGCCAGCAGCTCGCTATCCGGGGGCATTGTCGAACCGGGCATCTTGCCTTTTTCCGGATAGAAAAACTTCAGGCGCACATCCAGGGGACGCTTTCGAAAGAGCGCGTCGTTAAAGTTCAGTATTTCACTGTTCCGGCCGGGCTTTAAGCGAATTCTATCTACCTTGTACATGCCCGAGACAACTTCGTCACCTTCTACGATTGTGTCCTGGTAAGCGGGAGAGTCGTCGCGATAATTGGGCTCTGCGCTGATGCTTGAATCGAGGCCGATGTACTGGGTCTGGCTGGTGTGATTTGTAGCTTTGACGGTTACTGTCCACCGGTCTCCGACGGCGCGAAGACGGGCGGAGGAAAGAGTAATGGCGCCATTGCTGGACTGAACGGGACGGGGTGAGTCGGCTTTCGTCGCAGGTGATTTTTCAGGAGAAGCCTGCGGATCAAGTTGCACATTACTGAACTCCTGCCACTCGTACTTTCGCCCTTCCACTTCCACCCGCTCAATCACGGCGCCTGTGGTAAGATTCTCGAAGAAGAAGGTGGAGGTGCGCTCGTCTTTGGATACTTTATCCAGGCTGCCAGTGCTTCGATATTGTTCCCCGCTGGAATCCCATACCACAAGCCATGGCTGAAGATGGGCAAGTGTATCGGTTGTGTTAATGTAGAGTCTGCCATTTTTTTCCAGCAGGGGAGAAATGTGAATTGAACTCATAGCAGATTGATCTTCTGTGGATAAAGTTGTGATTGTATCCAGTGTTGTCATATGAACATCAGACCAGCTTCCAGCTGCGACTCTAAGGCTGACGGAAGTTTCACTGAGACCTTCGGGAACAGCGGCGGTTATGCCATAGTACTTAGTTCCCTTTTCCAAATGCCCGCCGCCGCCTGTGACGTTACCATGCAACACTTTTGTGTCAACACGGACATCCTGGTCGTCAGGCAGGTTTGACAGCTCAAAGAAAAACTCACGCATCCTGGTTCCGGGAATGGGAACTCCAAAATCTATGGAGTCGAAGCCGGCGGGAATTTCGGAGATGCGGGAGCCGTCGGCTCGCCAGATTTTGCCGTCGCGTGGATGAGTTGAAAGCCCGAGTAGCCGTGCATGGACACCGGAGGCGAAGGCACGGGTTGGAGCTTTTGCCATGTAGGCGTCGGTGGCTTTGGCCGAAGAAGGCGCTTTGCCGGAGGCTGATGTGTGGGCAGGTGTTACAGGTTCGGGTGAAGTCGTAGACTCGTCGCCTGGCTTCGATGGCGCGGGGTTCAGCGTTTCATTGACGTCACCTGGAAGACTTAGCCACATACTTTTTTGGAGAAGGTATTCGGCCTCTGGAGGCAGAAATGCCTTGCTGCCCTGGCGGTGTAGCGTCGGGTTATCCAGACGCGCGATGTCGACACTTACGTGAATTGGTCGCTTGCGAAGGACTGAGTACTCAAGATGCTGAGTAAAGTTGCTCATGCCGGGTTCCGCTGTGAACACTTGTGGCTCGCTCAGAGAACCACCGCCCAGGGCGCCTGACGTATGGACGCTGGTTTGAATGCCGATGTTTTGCGGGGAAGTGGTGTTATTGTGAACGTTTAGAATGACTGTCCAGTGATCGCCGGGAGTGTGGAGATGGACAGAGGCTAAAGTAATTGAGCCGTCTTTGCTGATGATCGGTTTCGGCACGTTGAGCTTAGGCTGAAGCTGGAAATCTGATCCATCAGCCTGCACACTGCTCATGTTTCGTCCGGCGGTTTCGTAGCCGTTGGCGTTAACCTGGATGAGAGCATCCGCGGTGTGAGCCATCTGCCTGCCATCGAGGATGGGGTAGTGCGTGCTTTTATAGGCGAGCTTGTAGCGACCGGCAGAATCGGTGTAGGCCTTTGCTATGGCGGGAATTTCCGGGTCGGGCGTTTCAAGGGTGACCATCGCCGCGGCGACAGGTTTGGTGGTGCCGGCGTCGAAAACTGTGCCGGTTACGAGGGTATCGCGAGCGTGGGGTTTGGCCAGCCACAGGGCTACGGCGCCGACAGCGAAAAGGGTGGCAGTGGCGCCCAGGCTGGTGCGGCTGGCGGGAAAGCGTCGGATATGGTAGACGGCGGCGATGCCGGTGGCTCCGGCGAACGCAATCCATGCAACCCCTGCCAGGGCTCGTTCAGACAATGCGCTGTCGGCGAACTGGGAAAGATTAAACGTCGCACAGCACAGGCCCCAGATGGCGGCAAACGAATAGATTGCGACAGCGACGAGATTCTCGACGGATGTTTTTTCTGCAGGAGATGCTACATTGGTGCGGCCGGTAATGAGCCGGATGAGCCAGAGAGCAATCTGCCAGACAACAGATACGGCGGCGACAATGGCGATTTCCTGGCGGAACTCGACAATGTAATCGTCCACCGGCCAGCCGGGGCGGTTAAGCTTTGCGTAGAACTGTATGTACACATCAAGCAGGCGGGTGAACATCCACCAGGTTATCCCGGCCAGTGCGATGAGGGGAAAGAACAGGGCATCAAAGATAGCCAGGCTCATTCCGTAGATCTGTCCGGATGATCGGCGAATCTGGCTGATGGCTATAAAGCCGAGGACTGTTGTGCCGATGACAGCCGATTTTCCGATGGCGCCGACGAAGCTCCAGATGGGGAAGATAATGCTATCGGGTGTGGTGATGTGGGCCATGCCGGCGAAGAAGAGTAACTCCAGCGGAAGAAGAAGGGCCCATAGCGCGCCGATGAGGGCGGTGCGGGAAAGGCGGGCGGGGGAGTTGAGAGTTGAGAGTTGAGAGTTGAGAGTTGAGGGTTGCCCGCTGGTTGCAGGCGGGGTGGAACGGCGGCGGGTGAAAGGGTTGGAGATCGTAATCAGGAATAGTATTATGCCACCGAGGATGAGCCGTTCTGCAATACCGAGTGGCGCAGCAAGGGCGACAGCCAGGAGTATGAGAGCAATAACCCCGGCAGCAGTGCGGAGCGGACTGCCGGGGGGTGAATCGGGAGCCGGGGGCTGTGCGGTGGAAGGGGATAACGCAGATGGGTTTGCCGTGGACATGTTTGACGGTTGAGCGGGGCGAGCGGCGGTCAGAATGTAAGTGGACCACGGCATGAGTAGCATACCCAGCGTTGCGAGTGCGAAGATAATGGCTTCTTCAGGGCCCGGATTCCAGCCAGGAGAGCTGGTCAATTCTTCGGCTGCGACCGCAAACAGAGCAAAGCCACCTGCCGGGATGACGGCAAGCGAGACTATGAAAGCGAGGTAAGCAAAAGTAATAAACCAGTCGCGGCCGGAGGCGCTTGAAGTAAGCCATCGTCCGGCAACTCCTCTTGCGATCATAACGACCATCGGTGCGAGAAAAACCAGACTGCCAGCGAGGAACAACGTGAAATGCACGGTGCGCAGGCTTTGATCGAGCAACAGGATTATTATGATTAGGGTATACAGCCACGTGGAGGCCAGGGCGACGCTTATGCTGCCAAGGCCTGGCGTGCGAGAGATATTTGAGTTGAGAGTTGAGAGTTGAGAGTTGAGAGTTGGGGGCTCGTTGGATGTGTCCTGTTGTTGATTGGTTTCGAGCGTGTCGAAGTTTTTTTCTACGCCGCGGCGGCTGAGGGCGACGAGGGCCCAGATGCCAAAGGGTAATCCGATGGGAAGCGTGATGATTGCGACAATGGCGGCGGCTACGCAGAGGCCGTGGCTCCTGCGTTTGAGCATGCGGCTGCCGCCGAAGATGACAAAGGCGCCCATGCAGGCTACCAGGAATGCTATTATTATGGGGCCGAGAGCAATTCCAACCCCACCAGTGTTTGACCTGGCCGTTTGAACGAGGATCAGGAAACCTGCCAACAGGATGAGTGGCAGTATGGCGGCCGCACCCGCAATGATGAGCCCTATGGCAGGCGCTTTGATCCCGGGAATGTCAGGGGGGGTTCCGGCAGGGGTTTGCCAGTTTGTAATGGTAGCAGAATTGTGATTAGTGGCAGATTCCTGCTTCGCGCGATAGAGTTGGATTAGTATAGATACCAGGCCGACGCCAAAGCCGATGTACCAGAAGATGAGGGCGGGGCCCTGGACGATTTTGTGGCCGAAGGCGAGCATGAGCACCATTACTACGGCGCCAATAATTTGACCGGTTTGATCGGGTTGGTCATTGTGGCCGGGTGCCGAAATTGCTGGTGGAGCCACGCCGGGTGTGGCCGCTGCACTCTTTGCTTCAGTGGTGAGCGTTTCTACCTGGGAACGGATTTCACTGGCATGCTGATAGCGGAGCTCTGGTTCTTTTTCCAGGGCGCGGAGGACGATTTCGTCTATGCGGACATCGACCTGAACTTTCTTTGAGGGCGGGGCGAAACGACCGAGGGGGAGTTCGCCGGTGAGCATTTCGTAGAAGACGACGCCGAGGGAGTAGATGTCGGCGCGGTGGTCGACGGTGGTGGGTTTTTCGACCTGTTCGGGCGCCATATAGTGGGGGGTGCCCACGCGCTGCTCGTCGCCGGTAAGGGGTTCTTCGGGGCTGGTGGCGGTGCCGAGAATTTTTGCGATGCCAAAGTCGGCGATTTTCACGCGGCCGTCTTTGTCGAGGAGTATGTTCTCCGGCTTGATGTCGCGGTGGACGATGCCCTGGCTGTGGGCGTATTGAAGCGCATCGCAAATAGGCGGCACGATGGCGAGGGCTTCTTCCGGCGTGATCTTGTTGCCGTGTTCGATCTGGCGGAGATTGAGGCCGTCGACGTGCTCCATGAGCAGGTAGTAGTGGCCGCCGGCTTCGCCGAAATCGTGAACCATTACGATGTTCGGGTGGTTCATGCGGGCGAGGGCCTGGGCCTCGCGCTGGAAACGGTCGGCGAAGCGGGCATCGGTGGCGGGATCGCGGGCCAGGATCTTGAGCGCGACGAGCCGGTTGAGCTTAGGCTGGCGTGCCTTGTAGACGGCGCCCATGCCGCCGCGGCCGATGAGATCAATGATCTCGAGGTGGGGAAAGTGGGGCTGTAGTTCTTCTACAGTAGGAGCTGCAAACTTCTGGCGCCGGGCCGGCTCCGGTTCGGGCGCAGTGCCGCTGTAGAATCCGGATTTTAAAAGACAGGCCGGGCAGAGCCCTCCCAGCGGGGTATCCGCCGGGAGAGGCTGGCCGCAGTTGGGGCAGGTGTTGCCGGTGTTGTCGCCTGCGTTGTTTGTGTCGAGCGGTTCCATGTTTCTCCTCTTTCACACCCTCCTAAGGAGAACATCCAGTGAGGTCTCCGGAAAACGTGGGAAAGTGAAAAGTACCCGCGTAAGGCTGGAATTGCGTGCTATCGGACGAAGGCGCAGTGCATCAGGATTTCGCTAAAAA
>JAKFFN010000360.1:0-7262 GCA_036675025.1 Candidatus Sumerlaeales bacterium
CGTTGACAAACGGCATTAGAAACTCTCCTGGTGATGATGGAGAATCTACCAGAAGAGTCGCTTCTTATTAGGCATTATGCTCGATAGCGCAAAGCTCAATCGGCAGCAAACTGCGCTAAACCATACTTCCTTTAGAACTAATCAATTTTTTTCTTGAGCCCACTCAAATTTCCTGTAGCTTTTGGGTCAATGCGCCACCGTGCGCAGGTGAGGTGTTCAAAAATCAGCGGGGGAATTTTACCAATGTCATTTTTCAATTTTGCGTTTTCTACCAGGAGCTTTGCAGCGGTTACGACTGCGGCGGCATGTGTATTAGCCGCAGCGCCCCAGGCATCAGCGGCAGCCAGTACCGGGCAGGTCATGTTCAGCTACCAGGGCCGGGTGAAGGTGGGCGGCCAGGCATTTGAAGGCACTGGGCAGTTCAAGTTTTCTATCGTAAATACATCGGGTACGGTTACGCTCTGGAGCAACGATGGCACCGGCGAACTCGGCGAGCAGCCCAACGGCAGCATCAACCTTCCGGTTGAAGACGGTGTCTTTAACGTCATGATGGGTGACCCGGCAGCATCCATGCAGCCAATTAATCCCACAGTGTTCCAGTCGCAGACGCCCATTCGCCTGCGCGTCTGGTTTAATGACGGGGTCAATGGCTTCCAGCAGCTCAACCCAGACCACAAGCTTACCAACCTCACCCTTACGACTATTGAAACCGGTGATGAAGACTTCACGATCTACGTCAATGGCACCACCGGCAACGATGCAGACAACGGCCTTACACCGGAAACCGCCAAAAAGACAATCCAGGCCGCAGTAGACACCCTGCCTGATCGCATTAAGTGTAACGTCACTATTGATATCGCAGATGGAATTTATCCGGAATCGGTCCGCGTGTTTGGTATGGCGGTTGAACCCGGAAAGAACCTGACATTTATTGGCGATGAGACCTGGACTGCGGCGTCTGCCGGTAATCCAACCGTGCAGGTTACGGGTCAGGACAGCTCTGCGGCCAATGCCCCTAAGGTGCGGCAAAGCGGCTTTCACATTGTGCAGTCATCGGGAATCGAGCTGAAGGGCCTGGAACTGGAAGGCTACCTTGACCCCGCGCTCTATCTTGAAGGCGCCCTTGTTGATACTATCGGGTGCAGACTTGCAAACAGCCTCGACGGCGTGTTTGCGGTCGGCGGGTCAACTGCTGATTTTACTTCAACCAAAGCCGACACCAACGTCAACAACGGCTTTTATATCGGCCGGCAAACCTCTGCCCACATCCGGGACTGTAAAGCTCTGAACAACGGCATTGCAGGTTTTCGCGCCAATGCCTATACCGCGATCCAGTACCTGGGTGCATCGCAGACATCCGGAAACGCCATCGGCGCGCTGGCCCAGCATAACTCCTCTTTCGTGTTTACTGGAACCATGGCGATCACGCAGAACTACCAGTATGGCCTGTTCCTGAATATGGACAGCTACAGCGAGAACGACTTCGGAAATACGACGGTATCAGGCAATGGCAATTCCAACCAGCCTTTCATCGATACAGGCGGACACCGCTACAATTACTAACAAGCTTAAGCGGCTGGCCACGGGTGTTCCCCGGCCAGCCGCTTTGTTTTGCGGCCCTGTAATCGAGGCGGCGAACAATCAGGCGTTATGTCCACCGTCGACCGTAATTGTGGTACCGGTTATGAAGCGACCAGCTTCCGACGCAAGATGCAGTACAGTGTACGCAACGTCTTCCACTTTTCCATACTCAGGCAGGGCCAGCTGGCTGCGCTGATGATCCGCAAATTCTCCATCGGCCGGATTCATGTCCGTATCGATTGGGCCGGGCTGTACAACGTTCGCGGTAATCCCACGGCTTCCCAGGTCTCTTGCCAGCCCGCGGGTGAAACCTGAAACAGCCGCCTTGGTCGCGCAGTATAAGGACATCCCGGGATCAGGCGCTTTGTCACCGAGGCAACTCCCGATGGTGATGATCCTGCCACCGCGGCCCATGTGCCGTGCCGCCGCCTGGGAACCTACAATTACGGCGCGTACGTTTACTGCGAGCGAGTGATCAATCTGTTCGAGCGTAAGTTCGTCCAGCGGACCACCTTCGTAGACGCCGGCATTGTTTACAAGAATATCCAGCTTGCCAAGCTGCGCTACAGTTTCGTTGACAGCATTAACAACCGCTGCTGGATCGGCTGAGTCAGCCTTTATGCTTAAAGCACGGCTGCCCGTGGCGCTTATTTCTGCTGCAATTTTCTCTGCAGCGCCTGCAGCCGACACGTATGTGATTGCCACATCAGCCCCGGCTTCGGCCAATACCCGCGCAATGCTGGCGCCGATACCACGGCTACCGCCTGTGACCAGGGCTACTTTTCCTTCCAGGTTGAACATGTTGATAAGTCCCTTCGTTGTCTGAGATTGAGTGTGGGGTACGCTTTACTTAAAAATTTTACGGTCGAGGCTGAAAACGCCGGGACCGGTGACCAGCAGGCCGAGCGCCACGATACCGAGGTCAATGGCATGTGCCGCATCAAACAGGCCCTTGGTTTTCAGCATCATGGTAGCGGCAACTATCATAGTGAAAAGAATAGACGCCGCGGCGGGCCGGAAGAAAAGGCCAAGCGCAAGGAAGAGGCCGCCGACTGCTTCACTGAGTCCTGCGCACAGGCCCCAGAATCCCGGTGCAAAATTAATCCCGAAATTTGAAAGCGCGCCGCCGACGCCGCGCCACATTTCGGGTCCGCCTGTTATCTTCGGGATGCCAAAATACATCAGCATTCCCCCAAGGCCGAGACGCATGACCAGCAGTCCTGCGTCTACGTTAATATAAGTCGGCCTGTCGGTTTGTCCGACCAGCCAACCCCATTTTTTAGTGAGTGTTTTTTCCATAGTGGCCCTACATACTTTGAACCCTCAATGCATCTTCGGCCATATTCTTTGATCGAGAGTTCAGAAAAACTAGCAGGTCGTTCATGATAGATACTGTACAGATTGATCCACTTTCCCAGCTTTTCTCACAGCTGGAACTGCGAGCACGCGGACTGGCGCGCATGCTGGTGCTGTCATCGCCGTGGGGTATAGCCGTGCCGGAAGCGTATCGCGAATTCAACATGTACAGCGTGCGCAAAGGCAACTGCATACTCCAGATTGCTGACCAGGAACCGATAACATTACATGCGGGAGATGCGGCCCTCGTGCTGCGCAATCGCCCTCACATCGTTCATGATGGCTCCCGTGCAAACCTGCGTCCATTATCCTGCTGGCTTTCCCGGGAAGAGCCTGGCTGCGAATCCGCTTCATCCGAAGACGGCACGACCTGGCTGATTTCTGAAAACTTCAGCCTGAGCGGAATGCTGGGATGTTCGTTTGCCACAGCACTGGGCGACTGCGTCGTATTAAAAGCTGATGATGGCGAAGGAGCTCGTCACCAGCATCTGTTCAGCTTATTGTGCCGGGAATCCAGCGCCCCCCGGCCCGGCACTGCCTTCGTGTATTCGCGGCTTATGGAACTGTTCTTCGTGGAATTCTTAAGAGAATGCGCCTTGAAACACTGGGATGACGGCAAGGCAAACATTCTGCGGGTGCTCTTTGATCCGCAACTGCTTCGCGCTGTGCAGCTCATTCACGAAAATCCCGGAGAGTCGTGGACGGTGGCCTCGCTGGCGCGCGCTGCGGGTATGTCTCGCACAGCATTTGCAGTGCGCTTCACCAACCTGGCAGGTATTTCACCAGTCGCCTATGTTACAAAATGGCGGATGGCTTCCGCAGAAAAGCTGCTGGCAAAAGGGCAGACACTGGGAGAAGTTGCTGCCCAGGTCGGCTACGATTCCGATGCCGCTTTTGCACGGGCATTCAAGCGCCACACCGGTGCCTCACCGGGGACTGTGAGGCGCAACCGGACCCTGCAGCCGGCCGAACAATCCGCCTGAGAGTTCCTTACCGCTCAACCTGCCACTCGTGCACACCAGCAGCGTATCCATCCTGCATCTGCACCACAAGCCGCAGCGATTTTGCCTCCACCGGCTTAAACTCAACTTCAGCCCACATATCCAGTTCCGTTGAGTAGCTGCCACCGGTCAGTTCTACAGGTTTCCAGTCGGTGCCTTCCAGGTACTCCAGGTGCCAGCTTTTCGGCACGCGGCACTGCCCGTGACCGGTATCATCAAACCAGAACACGCGGCTGCTGCTGACGGCCTGCGGTAACTTCCAGGAATATTGCACCCATTCCTGCGACCCCTTATGAGGCCACCAATGGCACGATGCCGCCGGCTGGTCAGAAGATTTCACCGGCTCGATGCCGTCGCGGCAGCCATCGGGCTGGCAGTTGGAATTAACAAAAGACATGGCCACATCAGCCTTGCCCGCGAGGCCGAATTTCTGACTGACCGGCGGAGAAGTTGGCAACCACACCACCATACCACCTGGTTCGCGATTATCCCATGCATAGTACGGAATCGCTGTGATTTCCACGCTCTTCACTTCCGGCGCCCGCGAATATAGCGACTCGCCATCATCGCCGTTGTCGGCGAAAACAGCGCCTTCTCCCTTTAAGACAACCACCCCGCTCAGCAGGTCGTCGTTCTTATGCGGTGCCAGGGTACTGTCTGCCGGAAGTGCCACTTCATGTACGGGCGCGGCATTGTCGACCTGCTCCAGGCAGTAAACCAGGGGCCCGCGCTGGATTGCCAATCGGCCGGCGTTCTCTTTCACGCGTGCGTCTGCAGCTACGCGCTCCACCGGCATCGGCAGATCCAGTACAACTTCATCGCCGGTGTTCCATGTTCGGTTAATTACAAGATACCCATTATCTTTCACCGGCGCCGCCACCGGCTCGCCGTTCACCTCGACCGTCTCATCACGAGACCAACCGGGCACACGGAGCCGAAGCTCAAAGGAAGTAGCCGAAGCAACCTGCGGCTTGATGCGGATATCGCCTTCCCACGGGTAATCGGTTGTCACCTGCAGCGTAACTGGCTGACCGTCTACCTCAGCATCCACAGAGCCGCCGATGTAGAGGTTTACCCATAACGCCCCGGTTGACGTAGCGTACGCATACCCGCCAAGTTGCGCCAGCGTGCGAGTTACGTTCGGCGGACAGCACGCGCAGCTGTACCACTCTTTCCGGTGATGATCACCGCGGCTTGCGAGTGGATTTACATAAAAGTATTTCTCGCCATCTGCAGCCACTCCGGCCAGGAACCCATTATAAAGAGCACGCTCCATCACGTCGGCATATTTGCAGTTGCCATGTAAGAGGCCCAGACGGTGGTTCCACATCGCCATGGCTACCGATGCGCAGGTCTCCTGGTAGGCTGAGAAATTCGGGAGATCGAAATCATGGGTAAAGCCTTCGTTCTTTGCCGATGATCCGATCCCTCCGGTCACATACATGTTTGCGCCAGTCGTGTTATGCCACACGCGGTCGAGCATCTTGATGACTCCCTCGTCACCGGTGACAGCCGCATAATCTGTGGCTCCTGACAGGAGATAAACGGCGCGCACGGCATGTCCCACGATCTTCTTATGCTCACGCAACCGCGCATTATCCTGCCAGTAACTGCCATCGTACTTCGCCGGGTCAACCCCGTGCTCTTTGGCAAAAAATGCAGTACCGCGGCTTTCCAGGAAGAACTTCGCCAGGTCAAAATAACGCTGCTCGCCGGTCACACGCCACAGCTTGATCAGGGCCAGTTCAAGCTCTTCATGCCCGGGATAACCCTCGCGCTTTCCCGGGTCATTTCCAAATACGGAATCGATCAGGTCTGCAAACTTAATGGCAACATCCAGCAGGGTCCGTTTGCCGGTTGCTGCATGATGGGCCACGGCTGCTTCGATCAGGTGACCGGCGCAATAGAGTTCATGTTTGTCGCGGAGGTTCGTCCAGCGCTTGTCGGGCGCGTTTACCTGGAACCAGGTGTTCAGATAGCCGTCGGGCGCTTGTGCAGCACGAATCTTCTCAATAATCTCATCCAGCTGCGCTTCCAGTTGGGCATCGGGGGTGGCCGCAAGCGAGTAAGAAACTGCTTCCAGCGCCTTGTACAGATCCGAGTCAATAAACACCGGCCCCTGGTAGCCTTCCCGTGTCCCTGCGGCAGCCAGTTCCAGGTCTTTTATATTGCCCGCTTTCTTCAGCATCTGGAGGCTGTGGGGCAGCGAGACCGTGCGGTTAGTTTCAATACGCGGTGCCCAGAAGCTGTCGTCGATCCTGACGTTCGTGAAAGGAACGGCACTTAACGCGGCTGCCACGGTGGTTCCGGTAGCCGCAGTAACAGATTTGCTGGTCATATCCGACTCCGCACTCCCGGCTGCAGAAACCGCCAGGCTTGATGCCAACAGCATGATCCGGCTAAGCCGCATTGGATGCCCTCCCCTACATTATTTCTGACCGGGAACACACTTACCCTTCGAGGTTGCAGTTTTCCTTGATCGTTGCGTAAAGAAATGCAAAAGAAGTGTAAGTGCAAGTGAGACTTTAAAGCAAAGGGGCGAGCCTGATGGCCAGCCATTTTGGAACACGTTGTCCCAAGTGTGACTACAGTTCATCGAATCCGGAGACATGCGACTCCTGCGGAGCGCTTATCAGCAAAATAAAGGCGCGGGATCGGGACGATGAAGATAACGACTACTATACGCCCGGAGTCAACCGGGCAGGTGCAGGAAGCTCCTTTACCAAAATAATGCTGATCGCGGTTGCAGTTCTTGCCGTTGTGGCATTTGCGGTTTTCCAGATGCGGGAATCCGGACCTACGACTTCTGGTACCGGCTCAGTGGCTTCTGTGTTTACCGAAAACTTTGATACAGAGGTGGTCAACTACAGTGCCACGCCTGTGCTGGTAGATTTTCATGCGACGTGGTGTGGGCCCTGCAAAACCCTGGCGCCTCGGCTGGAGCAAATGGCCAGCGACTACAGCACAAAACTGAAAGTGGTAAAGGTGGACATCGACCGCGATCCGGAAATCGCACGGCGCTACAGCGTGCAAGGCGTACCCACCCTGGTGCTCGTTAAGAATGGTTCAGAAGTTGCCAGAACTGTCGGGGCGTTGCCGCTGCCTCAGTTAAAGTCGCAGTTCGACCCTCACCTGTAACTTACTTCGTTGCCGCTGCAACTGCCGTTTCTTCCGCGGCTGTTGCTTCGGGTTCGCCGATTTTGTTGCCATACCCGATCACGATGGTTGATACAATGAGCACGATGATGCCGGCAAATACTACGCTCCGCGTCGCCGCACTTGCAGAGACCATTGCCAAGGAACTTGGCGCCGATCCGGCGCTGG
>JAKFFN010000032.1:0-7224 GCA_036675025.1 Candidatus Sumerlaeales bacterium
CGCCAGGTACGCCCGGCGCATCACGGCCCTGGAGCGCGAGGCCGACCAGGCAATGCGGCAGTTTACCGCCACTGAATCCGGCCGTCTCCGCATCGGCGCCAGCACCACCATTGGTGCTTACCTCCTTCCCCAGCTCATGAGCGACTTCCGCAAGCAATGGCCCCACGTCACCCTCGAGATGACCCTTGGCAACACCACCATCATTCAGCAGCAACTCGTCGACGGAGTTATTGATCTCGGCCTCGTTGAAGGCAAAAAGCTCGATCTCTCCCTGACCCTGCAGGCTTTCCGCGACGATCAGCTTGTCCCCATTGCCGCGTGGGATCACCCCCTCACACGCGTCCGCAAACCCAACCTTCGGCAATTTCTCAAATACCCGCTGATCTTGCGCGAACCCGGCTCCGGCACCCGCCAGACGGTTCTCGAATTCCTAGCAGGCAAGGGCCACCCCGCCGCAAAAATCCTTGCCGGCGCAGGCCAGTCCACGCCGCAGGCCCACGGAACCAACCAGTCCCAACAGCAGACTCGCAGCACCGCCCGGTCCAATAAACAGGCTTCCAGCACGATTGGCCAGGAAACCGCCGGCACTATTGAAGGGTTCAGCCAGTACCAATCTTTCGGCAGCAACGAAGCCGTCAAAGGCGCTGTAGCCGCCGGCCTCGGCGTATCTTTTGTCTCCTCACTAACCATCCCGGGCGACGTCATGCTGAAGCGCCTCGAAGTGCTCAACCTCACCGACGCCAAAGTCATCCGTCGACCATTCTATGTTATCCAGATCCCCGGACGAACCCACCTCCCTGCCGTCACCGCCTTCCTCTCAATCCTTCGCAAGCGGTAAAAGCAGCACCAGCCCAGCTGCCCCTTAACGCGTACACCCAATCTGCCAATGCGAAAAATCATCAGCCGCCCCGGGTAGAGTGGTCACTGCGAAGCAGCAAGCTCTGCTTACTCCTGCCGGCCTCCTTGGACCCCAAATACGCGTGCAGTCTATCCGCAAACTTGCACACGCCGAATCAGGAGGCGAAACCGGCAGACGCTCTGGATTGGCTCCCCACTTTTAGTACCCGTAAGTACCCCCAAGGGTCCATGCGGGAATACCCCATCGCAATCCGCCGTGCCACAACTTCAGTATGAAAACATTACTCTTTAACCCAATCAGGCCGCTGTCTGCACGAGTGGCAGAAACGCAAACTCAATCAACCATCAAAGTAGTTATGTACTTAATAGATCAACCTGTAGCTCTCGAAACACAAGGCTTACCATATAATCGAATTAAATTTTTTTGAGCCTATGGAAAACTCCGGATGCTTCACCGCTGCGACACTTACCGTACCGTTTTTTGTTGCCCGGCACAGATTGTGTAAACCCAATGCAACAACTTGTAAGCATGATGAGCCTTTGCACACATATGGGTTTGGGTGCCATTTGCCCCGCTGCCATCTCCTCTCGCTGGAGCGCACGTGCTTAAGCTGATTGTTCGCCGGTTGTTGCAGGCTGTGCCGCTGCTGTTGGCAGTCTCGTTCATTACCTTTTTCCTGCTGTTTCACAGCCCGGGCGACTACCTTTCGCGGCTGCGGCTTGACCCCAAGATCAGCACGGAGCTGATTGAGCGGGAAGCGGCCCGGCTCGGGCTGGACAGGCCGTTTTACGTGGTTTGGGCGAAGTGGCTGTGGGGCATCGTGACGGAGGGCGATTTCGGGCAGTCGTTCAGCACGAAGGTGCCCGTAGCCGAACTGATTGGCCAGCGGCTGTACGCCACGTTCCTGCTGGCGTTTACGTCGACGATCTTCGCCTGGATGATCGGGGTGCCGCTGGGGATCATCGCGGCCGTGCGGCATAACGGCTGGACAGACCGACTGGCTTCGGCCATAGCATTTATCGGGTTGTCGATACCAAGCGTGCTGCTTGCGCTGCTGGCGGTGTATTTCGCGGCGATGACGAACTGGTTCCCCACGACGGGCATGCGCAGCGATTACGCCTGGCAGCTGACATCGACCTGGGACCGCATGAAGGACATCATGTGGCACCTGGTGTTGCCGACGATCGTGCTGGGGATGGGCGGGCTGGCCATCTACACGCGCCAGATGCGCAGCAACCTGCTGGAGACGCTGAACACCGATTACATGCGCACAGCGCGAGCCAAGGGCGTGAGCTACCCGGTGGCGGTGGGCAAACATGCGCTTCGCAATGCCATTAACCCGCTGATTACACTGTTCGGGTTCGCATTTGCAGACCTGCTTTCGGGCGCTGTGCTGGTGGAAAACGTGATGGCGTGGCCGGGTCTGGGCCGGCTGATCATCGAGGCGTACTTTATGAAGGATATGTTCGTGGTGGCGGCGTCGGTGCTTATGGGCACGGTGATGCTGATGGCAGGCAACCTGGTGGCGGACATACTGCTGGCATGGACCGACCCGAGGATCCGCTATGACTGAGCCGGGAACGAACAAGGCGCAGCAGACGGCGACGGACCTGACGGCGGAGCCAGCCAACGCCGCGGCAGGCGAGGTTTTCGCAAAGAAACCGGCATCGCCAATGCGCATGGCCTGGCGGCGCCTGCGGAGAAACCGCACCGCCATGCTGGGCGGACTTCTTCTGCTTTTTCTCTACACGCTTACGCTGTTCGGATCTTTCTTCGCCATACGCGATCCGGCCAAACTGGATTATAACGTCGCCAGCCACCACCCCACTGTCCCACGGTTTGTGGATGAGAACGGAAAGTTTCATTTCCGTCCATTCGTTTACAAGATGGAGATGGTGGACCTGGAACGGCAGGTATGGGAATACACCACCGAGAAGTATCCGCTGCGGTTCTTTGTAAAGGGCGACCCGTATAAGCTCTGGTGGATATTCGATACGAACATCCACTTTGTGGGAGTGGACGAGGGCGGCCTGTTCGCGCCGCTGGGCACGGATAACATCGGGCGGGATGTTTTCTCGCGGACGCTGCAGGGCGGCAAAGTATCGCTGTCCATCGGCATCGTGGCGCTGAGCATCTCGCTGGCAATCGGCATGTTTATGGGCGCACTGGCCGGGTACTATGGCGGCGTATGGGACGCGAGCGTCATGCGGTTCGTCGAGTTCCTGATGTCGGTGCCGACGCTGTACCTGATCATCGCGCTGCGGGCGTACTTTCAGACAGAGGGCCTGTTCGGCATCGGCGGCGGCAGCATTAAATCAGGCGAGATGTACCTGATCATTGTGGTGATCCTGAGCTTTATCGGCTGGGCAAGCCTGGCGCGGGTGATCCGTGGCATGGTACTGAGCATCAAGGAGCAGGATTTTGTAATGGCCGAGCGGGCGATGGGCGCAAGCACGTTTCGCATATTGAGCCTGCATGTGCTGCCGAACACGATGAGCTATGTGATCATCAGCGCGACGATCGCGATTCCAGGTTACATCCTGGGCGAGGTAGCGCTGAGTTTCCTGGGTGTGGGAATCCAGGAGCCGGCAGTGAGCTGGGGCAACATGCTGGACCAGGCGCGCAGCCTGACGATTCTGAAGCACTCGCCATGGCTGATGCTGGCGCCAGGCGGAGCGATTTTCCTGACGGTAATGGCGTTTAACTTTTTAGGCGACGGCCTGCGAGACGCCCTGGATCCGAAACATATTAGATAGTGCGGAGAACGTAGAAAGTAGAAAGTAAAACGGAGGCAGGGCTACAAGCTAGAGGTCGGTTTGCAACTGTAGAGCGATAAGACGGGTAATCTCCTGGCTGAGGCCGATCAGGACGAGGGCCAGGATGAGAATCCGAATGGCGGCCTTGCGGAGGTCATCGAACTTAAAGCCCCAGGGGAAGAGCATCAACACTGCGACAGCCAGGTAAGCGTAACGCCCGGCGGTACGGAGTTCAGGGCTGTTGGCAAAAAGAGGATTTAAAGCCGCGGCGATTAGTAGCAGTATAACAAAAGTCGACGACACGGCTGACGGCCGTCGCCATGCCCCTCGAAGGGCAAAACCCCATGCGGCGCAGAGAAAAGGCGCCATGGGCATGAGATACCAGCCATAGTAATCAACGGGTACAAAAAAGATGTAGGCGGCGACGTAACCGATAAGTGCGGCAAACACGCCACGACGGCTGCCGCGGGCGGTGGCGGCGCCAAGGGCGACGAGCAGCCACGCGCCGACGATCCACTCGCTGGTAGCGTCGGTGTGAACAAGGGGCTGGTGGCGAACGAGATCGAAAAGTCCGCCGAGATCATAAAACCTGCCAGACTGGGCGCGCATGGTCTGAATGAATGCGTCGAAACCGTAGATGGCGGCGTAACTGACGATGGCGATAATGCCGCCAGCGGTGCCGGTGATCGCCCAGCGGCATGGGCGCAATGCTCTGGCGCCGCGGAAGCTGGCTGCTGACCAGGCGAACACGGCGGCAACAACGGCAAGAGCGATGAGTTTTGCGGTTACCGCAAGAGCGATAGCCACGGCGACATATAGGCCTGCCTTGCGGGGGCTCAGCCAGCCGCGGCGCCAGCGCTCAAGGCTGAGCATCACGAAGAGTAAGAGCGGCGTTACCAGGTTATCACTTATGACGAGGCGATGATGGATGGTAAAGTTCTCGAGGAAAGCGAAGAGGATGATCGCAACACACGCGGCGGCGGGCCCTATCGCCAGGCGAAGCCACTTCCACATGAGCCAGAAGGAGAGCATGTAGAGAACGAGCGACAGCCAGCGGAGCCGCCAGAGGGAGACATCCCACAGAGTTATGGTATTTGCCGGGTTTGTGAGGGTGATGGAAAACGGTGTGGCGCCTGACAGGTGGGCCGCGGTGCCCACAAGCAGGTGGAAGAGGGGCGGATGATCAAACGCCGGCCGCACGATCGAAAATCCCTGGTGGGCAGGATCGAGATGACCCAACAGGTAATCCGGCGGAAGATCGAGCTGGGTCCAGGAGCGTGGCGGATCTCCGGAGAGAAGTGACAGCCCGGCCCATACGTGGGATATCTCGTCGCTGGTTTCGCCGGGTGCGGGTATAGCGCCCAACCCGGCGATCCGGTGTATTACCGAGAGGATGAAGATGGCCAAGACGATCCACAAATGCCAGCGGCGAAACCGCCGGGCGTAAAGCGGCAGAGCGCGGCGATGGTTTGGTTGTGAGGCTGCTATGGAAAACTCTTGAGCCATTCGTTACCACCACTGAACGCTGCGTGCTTATTCGCAAGTTGAAAGTCTAATGCGGGTTATCTCACCTGCACACGCCAGTGGTGTAGGCCATATGTAATGAAATAAGCGCCGGCACTGGAGCCGGCGCTTCTAGATTATTGCCTTGTATGGCCGGGCCGTTTACCGGTGTAGCCACATCCTTAGCAGGGTTAGCAGTTGTTCGGGATCAACCGGTTTGGTAATGTAATCTGATGCGCCGGCTTCGATGCATTTTTCGCGATCACCGCGCATAGCCTTGGCGGTTACTGCGATTATGGGCAGGGTTTTAAACTGTGCCATCTGCCTGATATGGCGGGTCGTTTCATACCCATCCATTTCAGGCATCATTATGTCCATCAGCACGATATCCACGGCCGGCTGACGCTCCAGCATCTGTATGGCGGTCTTACCATCTTCCGCAGCCATAACCTGCATCTTGTTCCGCTCAAGAAGGCTGCTGATGGCAAACACGTTGCGCGGGTCATCATCCACTACCAGAACGCGTTTTGTGGCCAGGACAGTCGCTGGATCATGCAACTGGTCCAGCATCCTGCGTTTGGCCTCAGGCAGCGAATTCAGCGGACGATGAAGGAAAAGCGTGGTCTCGTAAAGCAGCCGCTCTGGAGACCGCACGTCTTTAATGATGACGGAATTGGCAAGTTTGTTGAGCTGGACTTCTTCATCGCGCGTGAGATCTTTGCCGGTATAGACGATGATGGGCACATCAAGAGCATTGGGCTCTTTCTGAATCTGTTCTATTGCTTCGAACCGCTTGGTTCCCGGCAGAAGCAGATCGAGAATGATGCAATCCCACCGCTTTTCGCGAATGGCATCAATGGCTTCCTCCAAGGTGGCTACGTCTTTCAGCTGAATGTCGTCTCCGCCCACAAGCTCGATGATGGCGTTGCGCTGCTTATCGTCATCTTCTACTATCAGCAGCGAGCGTTCATTGTTACACATGAAGTGTCCGACCTTGCCGAAAGCCTGGTCGAGCACCTCTTTGCTTACGGGCTTGGTCAGTACATTATAGGCACCGCGCTTAATGCCGCGAGGTTTGTCTTCATCTACGGTTATGATAATAACGGGAATGTGGCGAGTGGAGAAGTCAGCTTTCAGGCGTTCGAGAATTGTCCAGCCGTCGATATCTGGCAGGTGAATATCAAGGGTGATGGCATCGGGATGAAAGCCGTGGGTAAGGGCTATACCGCTATCGCCGCGGCTTGCCACGAGGCCCTTAAATTTGTGATCGCGTGCGACTTCAAGCAGAACCTTTGCGAAGCTGGCATCGTCTTCGATAACAAGCATTACGCAATCGCCAGACTGAATGGAGCCACGATCGTCCACAAGCTCCACGCCGACCTGACGCAGGTACTCGGCGCGGGTTGAGGGGGTGTACGATGTGCGCTGTTCCACAGATTTCGCCTTCGCAGGCTTTGCAGGACTGCCGCCGGTCTTTTGAGTCACTTCACCATCAACTACGGTAATGTCCTCATGCACCACCTCGGCAGAGCCTACATAGTGCAGCGGCAGGTAGAGTACGAACTCGCTACCCTTGCCTGGAGTGCTGTGCAGCTTGATCTCGCCGCCAAGAAGCGCCGCAATTTCGCGGCTGATGCTGAGACCCAATCCGGTGCCGCCGTACTTCCTGTTAGTAGAACCTTCGGCCTGCTGGAAAGCTTCGAAGATGATGCGCTGTTTGTCCAGGGGGATGCCTATGCCAGTATCTTTTACTGAGAAGGCAACCACGCTTTCGGTATGGCTTAGTACCGGGTGATGTGAGCTGAAGCCATCACGCGCGGGCTGAATCTGGAGGGTAACCTGTCCGGCCTCTGTAAACTTGAAGGCATTGGCCAGCAGGTTCTTGAGAACCTGCTGAAGGCGTTTGTTGTCCGTAAAGATTGTGGCGGGCAGGTCCGGATCGGTCTGTATAACGAACGGCAGATTCTTTTGCTCTCCCACATGGCGGAATGTGCGCTCCACGAAGTCATGCACAGTGGCAAACTGAACTTCCGCAAGATCGAGGGACACCGTGCCCGACTCAATCTTGGAAAGGTCGAGGATGTCGTTGATCAGGGAAAGAAGATC
>JAKFFN010000267.1:0-7160 GCA_036675025.1 Candidatus Sumerlaeales bacterium
GACAAGACCGTACTCACCTACTGCACCGGCGGTATCCGGTGCGAGAAGTTTTCCGCCATGCTGCTGGAAGAAGGTTTCAGCGATGTCTGCCAGCTGGAGGGCGGCATCGTCAACTATGGTAAAGACCCGGAGGTGCAGGGCCGGCTGTTTGACGGCAGCTGCTATGTTTTTGATGAGCGCGTGACGGTGCCTGTTAACCGCACCGAAGAAGCCACCGTGATCTCCCACTGCCACTACTGCGGCACCGAGAGCGAGCGCTATGTAAACTGCGCCAACCTCGATTGCGATCACCAGTTTCTGTGCTGCGTGAACTGCGAGTTCGACCACCGCCGCAGCTGTTCACCCGCATGCGAAGTGGCGGACAATCACGAGTACAACCCTGAGACGGCAGGGACGAGTAAGTCGTATTACCGGTAGGCAGTATTGTTAACATCAGACAGATCAGACCGACCAGTCTGATATCTGCCATTTTCGGTGAAGAATCCCCGCAGGCCACCGCTACTTTCTAGCTACTTTGTTAACAGCACGCGATCTCTGGAAAACATACAACGGCAGCGACGTGGTGCGCGGCGTAACATGCCACGTGGACGCCGGTGAAATCCTTGGATTTCTCGGCCCGAACGGCGCCGGTAAAACGACAACTGTCGGCATGATGTATGGCGGCGTATTGCCTACGCGCGGCGAGGTTTTGTTCGGAAATCTGCGCATCCCTAAGCAGGGTCGCGAAGCCCGGGCGGATATGGGAATCGTAACCCAGGACGATAACCTCGATCCCGACTTCAGTGTGTACCACAACCTCATGATTTTCGCCAACCACTACGGCTTCAGCCGCGATCAGGCGCGGAAGCGTTCTGAGGAATTGATTGAGCGCATCGGCCTGACCGAGCATCGTAACCATAAGCCCGATGACCTCAGCGGCGGCCTCAAGCGCCGGCTCGTGCTGGCGCGCGCGCTGCTCAATCGGCCGCGGCTGGTTTTCCTGGATGAGCCGACCACGGGCCTCGACCCCGACAGCCGACAGGGCTTCTGGAAGCTGGTGGCTGAACTGCGCGCCGATGGCTGCGGCGTGATCCTTACCACGCACTACATGGATGAAGCCCAGCGCCTGAGCGACCGCCTCATTCTGATGCAGCAGGGCCAGCTTGTGGATGAAGGCACGCCGGAGGAACTAATCCATCGCGTCATTGGCGAAGAGGTGATTGAATGCGAAGGAATCGATGAATCCCTGCTGCGGGAGATAGCTGATCGCACCAACGCCTGGCTGCGCCCATTTGGGCGCGGGTGGCTGCTCAGCGTTACGCCGCAGAACCGCCAGGAGATTCTCGACAAGCTGGAATCCCTGCCCAGCCAGCTTCTGACTATCCGCGCGGCCAACCTGGAAGACGTGTTTCTCCGCCTGACGGGAGATAAACTGGCATAATGAAAGTGGAGCTCCCGATTAAAGGATCGCCTACATCCGACGCAGATCATATTCCTTTTGCGGCAGCGTTTTTAATATGTCATCTGATACTTGGTATTTTTGCCACATCCGCCGCACACTCTCAAGCCACATCTTCTGGTTTGAATCTTCACCTGGAGATGTCGCTGGTGGAAAATACTACGGACTCCATCCATACCCGGGTGGGTCTGAAGAATGAAACCACCAGCCCGATAACCTTGACTGCTAACTGGACTTATGAACATGAGTCGGGAGATTACCGGCAGTATTTTAACAGCGCTGTTGGCTTCAGTACTGAGCCGCCCACGTATATCATGACAGCGCAATCTGCAGGTTCTCGCAGGATATCAGATCAGCCGCAACATGTACTGAACCCGGGCGAAACAATGTCTGTCGAGTGGATCGAAAGATGCGGTCGAATTAAGCCTTCGGAAACGACCATCTGTACCGCCCCCAGGCTTTTTGAACCCGGGCGGTACACCGTTCAGGCGAGCTATACCGTGAGCCCCGGCACCGAACCACTGAAATCCAATCCCGTTACGCTGGATTTTGGCAAGACCAGTACGCCTCCGGTCCGCACTTCAGTAAGGGTTTTAAAAGTAGACACCGCTACCAGTACAGCTTTGCTGGACGCGGGATCTGATCATGGATTGAAGGTAGGCCAGGTATTCATGATGCCAACCTCAACCGTCAGCGGATTCAGTTTCAACCTTACTTCTGTTGAGAGTAAAGTTTCTACGGCAAAATTTGACCAGCATCTGCCTGGCACTTGGACTGCCGAATTCGCTGCTCCTCAAATTGGGAGACTGGCTTGGCGGAAAGATACAATGGAGTCTGTCACCTGTGATCGGGATTCCAAGGCTTCTCCTGCCAAGTACTTTTCCACTGGTCTTTACCTGATTAGCGCCAGCTTTCTCCTGTTTATCGTGCTCTGGACTCTGAAGCTGAAAAAGTATACGAGGAGTACTGCACCTGAGCACCTACCCTGACACCATCATCAAAAAGCTCCCGCCATGGCCTTACGGGGTCTACAGCGTGTGGCGCCGCCATGCCATTATCTACAGCCGCACGTGGCTGATCAACTTCCTTCCGCCGGTTACCGAGCCGGTATTCTACCTTCTGGCCTTCGGGTTCGGGTTGTCGCCCATGGTTGGGCAATTCACCGTCGGCGGGCAGGAAATGAGCTACCTGAAGTTCATAGGCCCGGCCATGATCGCGGTCGGCGTGTGTTTCCAGGGTTTCTTCGAAAGCGCCTATGGCACGTTTATCCGGCTTCGGTTTCAGCGTACCTGGCACGCGCTTCTTACGGGTCCGCTGGGCTTTCGCGAGATTTTCTTCGGCGATCTTATCTGGGCCGCTACCAAGGGCACAATTGCCGGCCTGGTCACGGGCATCGTAGTGCTGCTGCTGGGCCAGATCTCCGTGCTCGGCTTCCTCTTCACGATCCCGCTGATCCTGCTCGGCAGCCTCATGTTTGCCGGCATCGGCATGATGACCGCCGGTTACGTAAAGGTTATCGACCAGATCAACGTGCCTGTGTTTCTCTTCATGATACCCATGTTTACCCTGAGCGGCACCTTCTTCCCCCGCGAAAACATGCCGCCCGCCCTAGCCGCCGTGGCCAGCTGGCTGCCGCTGTCGCACCTTGTCGACCTGATCCGTATCCCGGTAGTGCCCAACCCCGGCTGGATGATCGACCTCGCCGGCATAGCCGTATGGACCGTAGTGACGACGGTGGTGGCTTATCGGATTATATACGGGCAGGTTTTTAAATAGGATTTCGTGCCCGCGCACGAATCTTCGGAGAACATTGCAGATGACTGAACCAATCATCACCCGCTGCGCCTGGGTCGGCAATCCGCTCGCGCAGGAATACCACGACAAAGAATGGGGCGTGCCGGTGCATGATGACCGTCTGCTCTTCGAGTTTATCGTATTGGAAGGCGCCCAGGCGGGCCTCAGTTGGAACACCATATTGCAGCGCCGCGAAAACTACCGCAAAGCCTTCGATAACTTTGACCCCGAAAAAGTGGCCCGATACAGCGAGAAGAAAACAGCCAGGCTGCTTGAAGACCCCGGAATCATCCGCAACCGGTTAAAGATTAACTCAACCGTCAGCAACGCACAGGCATTCCTGGCGGTAGCCGAGGAATTTGGCAGCTTCGACGCCTACATCTGGCAGTTTGTAAACGGCAAGCCGATCGTTAATCGCTGGAAAGGCCGCGATGTACCTGCAGTCACGCCGGAGGCCGAAACCATGGCGAAAGACCTCAAAAAGCGCGGCTTCAAATTCATGGGCCCCACCATCTGCTACGCCCACATGCAGGCCACCGGAATGGTAAATGACCACACGGTGAATTGCTTCCGCTGGAAGGAGCTCGGTGGCAAGTAACCAGATTCTTTGTCTTCCGCCCCCCCATATTCTTTACCTTTTACTTTATCCTTTCTACATTCTCCATTCTCCGTCCGCCCAGCGGACCATTTTCGCCTTGCACATGCCCCGCCGGCGCTGCCATTTTCACCCTTGTGAGTACCGAAACCATGAAACCTGCCATTACCCGCGAAGCCATTCGCGCCATCTACGAACGCCCCCTGCCCGATCTCATCTTTGAAGCCATGACGATTCATCGCCAGCACCATGATCCGCTGGCGGTGCAGCACTGCACCCTTAGCAATATCAAATCCGGCGGCTGCCCCGAAGATTGCGCTTACTGCCCGCAAAGCGCCCACTACAAGACCGGCGTAAAGGCCGAGCGCCTCATCGACCTCGACGAAATGACCGCCCAGGCCCAGGCGGCAAAGGCAGCTGGCAGCACCCGCTTCTGCATGGGCGCCGCCTGGCGCAGCCCCCGCGAAGGCGATGAGTTTGACCGCGTACTCGAAATGGTACGCCGCGTAAACGGCCTCGGCATGGAAAGCTGCGTGACCCTCGGCATGCTCTCGCCCGAGCAGGCCGTGCGCCTGAAAGAAGCCGGGCTTAAAGCCTACAATCACAACCTCGATACCAGCCCGGAGTACTACGAAGAAATCATCACCACTCGCACCTACGAGGACCGCCTGAGGACAATCCAGAATGTGCGCGCGGCCGGCATAGAAGTCTGCTGCGGCGGCATCCTGGGCATGGGCGAAACCCGCGAAGACCGCATCGGCCTGCTATGCGAACTCGCGAACCTGGACCCGCACCCCGAAAGCGTGCCCATCAATGCCCTTGTGCCCGTAGAAGGCACGCCCCTGGGAGACCGCACCCCCGTTGACGGTATCGAGATGGTCCGCTGCATCGCCACAGCCCGCATCCTCATGCCAAAGAGCCGCGTGCGCCTGAGCGCCGGCCGCATGGAGATGAGCGACGAAACCCAGGCACTCTGCTTCCTCGCCGGAGCCAACAGCATCTTCGCCGGTGAAAAACTGCTGACAACGCCAAACCCGGGTAAAGACCACGATGCCAGCCTGATGGAAAACCTCGGCATGCACCGCGAGACCCTGAAGCCAGAGCCGGTCGCCGCCGCAGTGTAATTTTTCCACATCCGGATCACTCTCCCGAGGACGTGGCATTCCGGGTGGCGCGGACACTCCTGTCCGCAGCAATCCAGCGTTGGCGGCCACCTGGAGCGCTAAATTTGCCGTTGTCTGTCGCTCATCTGTGATTTAGCATATTCTACCAAAAGGCATATCGATGGAAACCCTCACCGAATACCTCGGCCGCTTCCACGTTTCACTGGTTCACTTCCCCATTGGTCTGCTCATCACCGCTGCCGTCATAGAACTGGTGGGCGCCCTCCGTCGGTTTGAATCACCCACCGTCTGCGCCGTCATCATGGCAGGCTGCGGCGCCCTGGCAGCCGTCGTGGCATCTGCCCTCGGGTGGATCCGCGCCGACGACGTCCGCCACCCCGGCGCAGAGCATATCGTCGAGTGGCACCGATGGGCCGGTCTGGTCGGCACCATTGTGGCGCTTATCACCTTCGCCCTCGGCTGGGCTGCCCTTCGCGGCCGCCTGGCTCTCCGCTGGCCATTCCGGGCCCTGCTTTTTTCTACAGCTATCATAATTGGGCTTGCAGGCCACTGGGGCGGAGCCCTCATCTATGGTGATGACTATTACAATCTGCCCGGCGCCGAGGCCCCGGCAGATGATGATGAATTTGAGGACGAGTAATTGATGAAGCTTCACGTTGAAAATGTGGACATGCAGGGCGCACAGTTTCGAACCCCTTTTAAGTTCGGCGCCGCGGTAATTGACAAGCTGATGGTGCCGGTGGTGCGGCTGCGGCTGACATCAACCGAGGGCGAAGCCGTGGGCGTGGGCAGCATGCCCCTGGGCAACGCATGGAGCTATCCCGGCGTGCCCTACGAAACCAGCCATAACGTGATGGAAGAACTGACCGAGCGCCTGGCCACTGCTGTCGATGGTATCGAAGGCCCCGACGACATCTTCGCCATGAGCGCCCTGCTGCGCGAGACGGCCATGACCCAGGCCCGCGAGTTGCAGGCCAGCCGCGATGATCTCGCGCTGCCAATCCCTGATCTCTGCGCCCTGGTCACCTTCAGCCCCTGGGACCTGGCCCTGTTCGATGCCTGGGGCCGCCTCAATAACGCAAATACCTACGAACTTCTCCGCAAAGAACCGGCAGAAAATGTTGCACGCGGTATTGACGGTTTTAACCTCGCTCCGCTTGACCAGGTTCTCTCCCCCGCACCCCAGGATAAGCTTGCCATTTACCATGTGGTCGGTGGCCTCGATCCCCTCACCCCCGCCGACGTCACTAAATCTGCCGGCGACGACCTGCCCGATCATCTGCAGGGCTGGATGGAGCGCGACGGTCTCACCCATTTCAAGATCAAGCTGCAGGGTAAAGACCCCGAATGGGATTACCAGCGAGTGGCCGCCATTGACGCCGCCGTATGCGAACAGGCCACCCGCGAATGCCGCTCCGAGAGCGAGCTGGTTTTTTCCCTCGACCTCAACGAGCAGTGCCCCAGCGGCGACATCCTGGCCAACCTCCTCGAGCGCCTGCGCGCAGAACAGCCCCGCGCGTTCGCCCGCATAGCCTTCGTGGAGCAGCCCACCACCCGCGCCTTTACCGGCTCACCGGATGAAAACGTTTCCCGCGCCGCGAAGCTGAAACCGGTGGTCATCGACGAAGGCCTGGTTGATACCGCCGCCCTGCGCCGCGCCCTCGATAACGGCTACAACGGCATCTGCCTCAAGACCTGCAAGGGCTTTGGCTTCAGCATCCAGATGGCCGCCATCGCCAGGGCCCACAACCTGTTTCTGTGCGTGCAGGACCTCACCTGCCCGGGTGTCTCATTTCTCGAAAGCGCCAGCCTCGCCGCTCGCGTAGGTGTGGACGGCCTGGAAGCCAATGCCCGCCAGTTCTGCCCCGCCGCCAACCAGCGCGCCGCCGCAAAACACCCCGAAGCCATGACCCTTAAAGGCGGCGCTGTAACATCAGCCAACCTCACCGGCCCCGGCCTCGGCATGCATATCGACAGCTAGCAAGATCTTATGGACTGCGGTGGCTTGCCACCGCTTTGGAAAAGGACAAAAGGACGTTTAAAAAGCCATGCCAACTCCCACGCCCGTAGACGCCCGCCGCGTCATCCAGGCGAGCCTCGGCCTGCCCACCCCCCTGGCCAGCTCCCAGACCCTCAACGCCGCCTGGGGATTCCAGGTCTTCTTCAAGCTCGAGATGCTTCTGACCACCGGCTCCTTCAAAGAACGCGG
>JAKFFN010000105.1:0-7145 GCA_036675025.1 Candidatus Sumerlaeales bacterium
GTGGCGATGTGCCGGATATGGTCAGCTTTAATGCGACGCAGACCACGGAATCCGATCGGCTGAACTTCGACCTGGCCAAGGCGCGAGAGTTTGTGGTTCTGTTCCACTGGGACGGTAGCAGTGATCTGGTGCAGGATGTGGATATGGTTGCGTGGTCGTTTAGCAATCTATATGGGGCTGGTGATACATTTGATCCAAAAGGGCCTCACATTAAAGGCGCGAACGGGAGCCAGTATCTTCCCGATGCAGGTAATCATACTAGCTTGTCGGTTCCGGGGCATACGCTGATAAAAACGCGTACAAGCGTAACTCGCGAAGAGTTCGAAGTTCTATCGGGAGGTAATGGCCCAACAGGACATGATGAATCGACAGAATCGGTGGAACATACATGGGTTGACTATGAAACCCATCGAAAATCGCCAGGCTTAACGGATCTAATAGCTGCGGGGGAGAACACACCTCCGTGGTTCTCTACCGTAAGTCAAATTCCTCCCGATCCCAGTTCAACTACTTCAGTTGAATTAAACGTTACCTTTAGTAAAATCGGCGGCAATGTTACGTCAGTGACTCTCTACGTCGTTACTGGAAGCGGATTTACTCCAAAGCCACTACTCTCAAATGCTGGTTCGTTCTCAGCAACGCTCGATCCTATGCCTGACGATACAATTGTGAAATACTATATTGAAGCCGCAGATAATAATGGCGGTGTTATAAGGCTGCCTAAATACGCGCCGATGGACTTCAATGTATTTGTTGTAACTGATTCTCCGGTGGTTCGAGAAGACATAGTTATTTCTGAGATAATGCACTCCCATATTGGTGATGATAAATATGAGTTCGTGGAGTTTTATAACACGCGTTCGAGCCCTATAAATATGGCCTTTTTCAGATTTTGGAACAATGAACTGGAAGATTTCAGGTTTCCTGATCCGTGTGTCATTCCTGGCAATGGCTACCTGGTTATATCACGGAACCCCGTTGCTCTAAAGCAATTGTTCGCTATTCCTGAGAATGTGCCGGTCCTCGATTGGGGTAGATTCCCTTTGTTGTCTTTAGATCGTATAAACCTCGCTACTCCGAACCGCGGCGGTTTTCCCTATATTATGCTTCAGTACAGCTCCCAAAGCCCGTGGCCCACTGCCGACTGGAATGCTGGGCATAAATCGCTGAACTTTAGCCCATCAGAAACAGTTACAGCCGAAGATGCTACACCCGGTCTGCAGAATCCGATACCGTCGGGGGTAGCAGGGTGGGAGGTTTACTAGTCACGGTCGACTGTCTGGAGGCGAAGTTTGATCGGAAAAGCTCGGAGCATAGCTAGGCAAGTTTATGTCATGCTCCACAAAAGTCATAGAAAACGGGGTTTCAGAGCAGGTCGGAAGGAAGAAGTTCACTGTCCGCGGGCCGGGAGCCCGGGACTACCCAGTGCTTTATCCGCGAACTGAGAGCCCGCAACTACCTTCTGCTTTAAAGTTCCCACTTAATTTTCTGTTTGCGCTTGTAGGAGTCAGTAAACAACTTTCTTACCTATGAACATCCAACTCCTGACCATCCACCTGCTCGATAACGAGCCTATTGACAGCCTGACCGACGAAATGCGCGGGGCTGCTGAAGAGATGATGACTGGCGCGGCGACCCCTGCGCAGATGGCGGCTTTTCTTACGGCTTTAAAATGCCGGGGGGAATCACCGGCGGTGCTGGCGGAGTTTGCGCGGGTGATGCGGGAGAAGGCATCGCCATTTGTCACGGTTGAAGGCACTGTGCTGGATACGTGCGGTACGGGCGGAGATCATTCCGGAACTTTTAATATCAGCACCACGGCGGCGTTTGTGGCCGCAGGTGCGGGCGTTAAGGTGGCCAAGCACGGCAACCGAAGCATGACGAGCAAGTGCGGCAGCACGGATGTTCTCCAGGAACTGGGAATCTGTATCGAGAGCGAAACCGCGGCGATGGAGCGTGCGCTGCGCGAAGTTGGTATCTGTTTTCTGCATGCGCAGATGTATCACGGAAGCATGAAGCACGTGGCGCCGGTCCGGCGGGAACTGGGCTTCCGTACGATGTTTAACCTGCTCGGGCCGCTGTCTAACCCGGCGGGAGCCAGTCATCAGTTGCTTGGCGTATTCGGTCGGCATGAGGCGCACCTGGTAGCGCAGGTGCTAAATCTATTAGGCTCTGAAGGTGCGCTGGTGGTGCATGGCAGCGACGGCCTGGACGAGATTACCCTTACCGGCGAGACTTACGCATACCGAGTAATCGACGGGCGGGTTGAAGAACTGCTGCTCAATCCTACGCTGCTCGGGTTTGATCTCGCGGCGCGGGAAGATTTGCTGGGCGGCGACGCGGTGGAAAATGCGCGCACGCTGGAGGCTATCCTTTCGGGCAAGCTGCCAGGGCCGAAGACGGATATCGTGCTGCTGAATGCCGGGGCTGCAATCAATGTGGCCGGGCTTGCTTCTTCGCTTGCAGACGGTATTGAAGTGGCGCGAAAATCGATTGCGGACGGCGCGGCCATGGCTTGCCTTGAGCGACTGCGCACCCTTTCCGGCGAATATCGCACGCAGCCGGAGAATTAAAACTTCATGGCTCATATCCTGGATGAAATTGTCGCGTACAAACGCGAGTTCGTAGACCATGTTGTGCGGCAGCATCCGCTGGCGGATATCCGCGCAAAGCTGAGCGAGATTCCGCAGCCGCCCAGGTTTGCTGAGGCAATCCGGCGGGGCGAGGGCAAGCCGCTGAACGTGATTGCCGAGGTGAAGAAGGCGTCGCCCAGCAAGGGCGTCATACGCGAAGATTTTGAACCGGTGCGGTTTGCGGAAAGCTACGCGGAAAATGGCGCGTCGGCAATAAGCGTGCTGACCGATGAAAAGTTTTTCCAGGGAAACCTGGATTACCTGCGCGCTATTCGGAAGGCTTTACCCGAGGTTCCGCTGCTGCGGAAAGACTTTACGATTAACGAGTACCAGGTTTACGAGGCACGGGAGGCCGGGGCTGCGGCGGTGCTTCTGATCGCCGGAGTGCTGGACAAATACCAGCTGGTGGATTACCGGGAACTGGCCAGGAACCTGGGCATGGACGCGCTGACCGAAGTGCATTCGGAAAAGGAAGCCGACCTGGTGGCGGAGAGTGGCGCAAAGATCATCGGCATCAATAACCGTAACCTGAAGACATTTGAAGTGGATATCGCTCAGACCCAGCGGGTGATGCAGCTTTTGGGCGCGCCGCTGCCGGGGTATATTTTTATCGGTGAAAGCGCGATTAAGGATGCCGATGATGCAGCTATCATGGCTGAGTATGGTGTTGATGCCATCCTGGTGGGCGAAAGTCTGATGCGGCTGAAGGAACCCGGCAGCGGGATACCGGCGCTGCGCGGACTGGAAGACAGTGGGGAATAGCAAAGAGATTTTGACGCAAAGCCGCAAAAGACGCAAAGAACCGCAAAGACAGCCCTGTGCGCTGGACGGTTACCTCAACCTCTTTAAAGCGGAATTTAAATTTATCGAGGGATGTGTTCTGGCGTTTATTCCCGGTTTGCGAAACCCGCGTACGAGCATTTCCTCAACAGAATCACATAAGCGCGCTAAACATGAGAATTTTGAAAATCATCAGCACTTTGATTATGCCTCCGGCTCAACCGCTTACGAACGGTGGCAGAACAACCTGGCACTGGCACTTAGCGTTCAGGCCTTCTGGCAATGCAAATTAAGCCATCAATTCCCGGGCCGGCGGTTTACATTTTTTATCTGGAACGAACTGGCAGCCGTTGTTGATGAAGGTGAGCGATATCTCGCTGGAGAAATTGTGCCTGCTCTGCGGATGTGGAGTACGGAAAATGACCCGGACGGGGAAATGCATAGAAGCTTTTGCGTCGACAAATCAGCCTTGGATGTGATATGTTTGAGAGTTGATTACCGCCCTGTATTCGTTCCCGCAGATAAGGTTTTTACGCGCACCGGAGCATTAAGAAAAAGCCTTCTCACTCGCGGGGCTGGTGCCGGAAGAGAGATTTTATCATAGATTAGATGGGTATCTTACGAGATTAGCTCTTCACCAACCGGAACCAGTAGAAGCCGTAGGGGCCGATGGTCAGCAGATAGCTCATTTCACCGATCTGCGGGAAGCGGGTGTGGCCGAAGAGATCGATCGGGGTGTAGCCGTTGTACTTCGACAGGTCCACCTCGACAAACTGGCTGAAGCGCGAGAGGTTGTTCACCACCAGCGCGATGTCGTCCTTGTACTTGCACAGGTAGGTAAGCACCTTCTTGTTCTCGACATCGAGGAACCGGACCTTGCCGCGGCTGAAGGCCAGGTGGCTCTGGCGGATCTGGATGGTGTGGCGCAGCCAGTTCAGAAACGACGAACGCAAGCTTACGAGGCTCTCCACATTTACCGCTTCGTAGTTATAAAGCGGGTCAATGATGACCGGGCTGTAAAGACGGCTGGGGTTTGCGCGGCTGAAACCGGCATTGCGATCGTTACTCCATTGCATGGGCGTACGTACGCCGTTGCGGTCGCCAAGGAAGATGTTGTCACCCATGCCAATTTCATCGCCATAATACAAGATGGGGCTGCCCGGCAGCGTGAACAGCATGCTGTGGAGCAGCTCCACCTGGCGGCGGTCATTGTCCATCAGCGGGAACAGGCGGCGGCGAATTCCCAGGTTCAGGCGCATGCGCGGGTCGGCGGCGTACTCATTCCACATGTAGTCGCGGTCGTCATCGGTCACCATTTCCAGGGTCAGCTCGTCATGGTTCCGCAGGAAAGTCGCCCACTGGCATGTTTCGGGGATCGGAGGCAGCTGGCGGATGATGTCGATGATGGGCGTCGCGTCTTCACGGCGGATGGCCATAAACATGCGTGGCATCAGGGGGAAATTGAAGCACATGTGGAACTGGTCGCCATTGCCGAAGTATTCCACCACATCCTGCGGCCACTGGTTGGCCTCGGCCAGCAGCAGGCCGTTGGGGTATTTCTCCTCAAAGTGGCGACGTAGCTTTTTACAAAAATCGTGGGTCTTGGGCAGGTTTTCGCAAATTGTACCTTCCTCTTCAAACAGGTACGGCACGGCATCTACGCGGAAACCATCCAGACCTTTCTGCATCCAGAAGTCAACGGCGCGAAGCATCTCCTCCTGAACTGCGGGGTTTTCGTAGTTCAGGTCGGGCTGATGGCTGAAGAAGCGGTGCCAGAAATGCTGGCCGGCTACGGGATCAAAGGTCCAGTTGCTGGCTTCCGTATCAATAAAGATGACGCGGGCGTCAGCGTATTTGGTGGGGTCGTCGCTCCAGACGTAGTAGTCGCGGTAGGGAGAATCCGGATTCCGGCGCGCTTCCTGGAACCATTCACAGTCGCTGCTGGTATGATTAATGACGAGGTCTGCAACCACGCGGATCCCCAGATGGTGTGCCGCATCCAGGAATTCTTCCAGGTCCTCAATCGTGCCGTAATCGGGGTTCACGCTGTAATAATCGGCAATATCGTAGCCATCATCACGCAGGGGCGACGGATAGAAAGGCAGGAGCCAGATGCAGGTTACGCCCAGGTCCCGTATATAGGGCAACTTGCCTGTCAGTCCTTTGAAATCACCGATGCCGTCGCCGTTACTGTCGGCAAAGGCCCGCACATGTATTTCGTAGAAGACGGCGTCTTTATACCAAAGTTGGCCGTGCTCAGTATCCTGGCTGGGTAGTTCGCCCAGATCGCCCGTGGCAGATGAAAAGTTTTCGCTCATGCTATCGCCTTTACCAAATGTCGTGCCTTATAAACATGGAACGGTGTTCGCAGGGATTTATGGCACAATGGAAAATTTTTCCTGACATGCTCTTTACGCTTGTTTTCTCGGAACCGGATAGCGAACCGGTTAGACCGAGCGACTGGATTTACGGAGACCTGCACCGTGCGTATTTATGATCAAATTGAGGAAATGAAGGAATTCATCGCGGAGGGCGATTGGGATGGCCTTGAAAAGGCTGCCAAAAAGCGCTGCGAGAAACTGGCGGGCAAAGACAAGGCGAAAAAAGTAGCCGATGTAGACCTGACCGATTATGTGGAAGAGCTGGAAGAAGGCTTGAAGCGTGCCTATGAAGAGGGCGAAGAGCTGGGCGCCATGGCTGTGTATTTTGAGTATGACATGGAAAACCAGTGGAACGGTGCCTACTTTCTTTGCACCGAATACACGCCTGAAGATGAAGAAGACGATGACTGGGCTACGGCTTGCGAAGAAGAAATCGAAGGTCCGGCTGCACCGGAACTGGCAGAGCTTTACGCAAGCACCTTTGACACCAATGACGAAGACCGCGGTGTAAACGGCTACCTGATTGCCCGCACCATTGCTGCCTTCGGCCGCTGTGTTGATATTCTGCCCGATCCCGAAGGTGCCGTCTGCATCGGGTTCCACGACCAGGAAGGCGTGCTTCGCATCCGCGAAGGCGACGAAATGGATTATGACGTGGATGATGACGATGATGACGAGGACGAAGAAGAATAGAAAAAACGGTTCCGGCGACAGCGCCGGAACCGTTTTTTTTAATTACTAATTACAAATTACGAATTACTAATTGTGGAATCGGCTGCGCCGATGAGAAATGAGCAAGCCCTGGAAATGAGAGTCCGGGCCTTTGTATATTACAGTTGTCTTAAAAGAACGTAGTTTCGCAAGAAGCACTTGTTGATATTCGCTGCGAAGCAGCACGACAATTCGTAATTAGTAATTGGTAATTAGTAATTAAATCACCGCCGCGCCCGGCTGTTTTGTTCGGCGGCTTCTACCAGCGCTTTGTAGATGGCGAGATGTTCAGTGGCGGTGGTGGCTTCGGGATGCCATTGGACTCCAAGGGCGAAATCGTGATTTTCCACCTGGAAGCTCTCCACCACGCCGTCCGGCGCGCGGGCGGTTACTAGTACGCCGCTGCCGAGGCGGTCGCAGGCCTGGTGATGCAGGCTGTTCACCTGCAGCGTGGTAGTACCAATGATGTCATGGATCCGGGTGCCGGTGGTGATATCCACGGAATGGGCTGTGATATCTGCGTGGCCGGGGCGGTGATCTATGGTAGAAGAAGTTTCCGTGGGGAGATCCTGGATCATGCTGCCGCCAAGGGCCACGTTAAGTTCCTGGCTGCCGAGGCAGACGCCGAGGAGGGGTTTGT